>JBBSUP010000062.1:0-20653 GCA_038234295.1 Chthoniobacterales bacterium | reverse complement strand
TCGGCGCCTCGGGAGTTTTTGGTCAGCTCAAGGACGCTCTGAATTCCATCTGGGGCGTGCGCCTGAAACCGGGCGACGGCATCATGGGTTCGCTCCGCGAATATCTACTCTCGTTCTCGATGGTCGTGGGCGTCGGTTTTCTGCTCATCATTTCGCTGCTCCTCAGCGCCGTGCTCCAGGCCGTGAATACTTTCATGACGGGTTACCTGCCAATCCCGAGCTTTGTCGTGTCGCTGACGGCGCTCGTTAGTCTCGTCATCCTCGTCGCGCTTTTTGGACTCATCTTCAAAGTCCTCCCGGACGTGGAGATCGGCTGGGGGGACGTCCTGATCGGAGCGGCGGTCACCTCGGTCCTCTTCAGTGTCGGCAAATTCCTCATTGGGCTTTACCTCGCGCGGAGCAGCGTCGCCTCGAGCTTCGGCGCGGCGGGCGCGCTCATCCTGATCCTGGTTTGGGTTTATTATTCGACGACGATTTTCCTCCTGGGCGCGGAGTTTACGAAAGCCTATGCGCGCCGTTTCGGCTCCGGGATCAACCCGTCGAAGAAGGCCTGTTTCGTGAGCGAAAGCATGCGCTCGGAGCAGGGTCTCGCGCGCACGGAAGAAGCGGTGCCAGATCGACCCGGCAATCGTGGAGCCGAAGGCGGGGATTGAACCCGCGACCTACGGTTTACGAAACCGTTGCTCTACCACTGAGCTACTTCGGCGAAAATCGGAGGCGCCCAAGATGGCATCCGATGGCGCGACGGGCAAGCGACTGGACCCGCGCAGCGCGTCCGCATAACTAACCCCGCCTAACGACCGAGCAGCCGCGGATCGAAATTAAACTTCGTCGGCTTCGGCAGGCGCAGTCGCCGGAAATCGGGGTGGGCCGGGTTGAGCAGGAAATTAACTTCCTCAGGAATGATCGCGCTCGGCACCGCGAGGATGAGCGAGCGGTTGGCCTTCGCCCAGTCGTCGCCGATGGCCATATTCGCCGGTTCCGGCGGCGACGTCCGCCAGTTCGAGGGCAGACTTTTCTCCGGGAGCCGTTCGGTTTGCGCCTCCTCCCAACTGAGGTGGTAGGCCAGGAAATCGCCCTGCGGGGTGAGCGGCCGCTGGTGCACGATAATCTCGAGCGCGGCGAGCGATTGATGTTCACTCAGGTAAACGACCGGCACGCCCGGCGAATTCCAGCGTCCGCCGTAGAGGCGCGCGCCTTCGCCGCTGAACGCATCGCGCCCCGGCTTGTCGATCCGCCAGCCGGACGGCATCAGGAGTAAACGCCGTAATCGATCCGCCCGAGCAGCTTCTCCACTTCGCGCGCGCCGGTCTCAGTCTGCGCATAGTCGAGCGGCACCGCGCCGCCGAGTCCGCGCTGCGGAGTCTTCAGCCATTGCCGCGCTTCGTCCGCGCCGCCGAAGAGCTGTGCGGCGTGCCCGAGTAGCCGCGCGAAGCGCACCACCTTGTCTGATTCGTCACTGGTCAGCCGCCCGCTCACTTTCCGCCGGTGCAAGGTCGCGCGCGAAAAACCGAGCCGCGCCGCGAGCTGCTCCATCGGGAGATCGAGCTCTTCGCGGAGCGCCTTCAATTCCTTAAAATCCGCGCCCGCTTCCACGGCCTGGATAACCTGTCGCGGTGAAGGATGGGGCTGCCGCGCCGCGACGTGCAGCGCGACCAGACCGCTGCCGAGAGCCTTGATCGCTTGCTGTTTCATATGAAACATTATTTCACATCCTATGAGACAACGCAACGAAACGGTTGCGCCTCCCGGAGCCGGGTCGATCATCTCTCATGAAGACGAATCCGACGGAGTACGCCCATCCCGAAGCGTTGGTCGAGACGGATTGGCTCGAAGCGCATCTCGACGACAAAGACATCCGCATCGTCGAGTCGAACGAAGACATTCTCCTCTACGACACCGGCCATATTCCGGGCGCGGTGCACATCGATTGGCGCGGCGATCTGCAGGATCAGGTCGTGCGCGATTATATCGATCCGAAGAAATTCGCGGAGCTCTGCGAGCGTAACGGCATCGGGCCGGAGACGACTTGCATTTTCTACGGCGACAAAGCCAACTGGTGGGCCTGCTACGCGCTCTGGGCCTTCCGGCTTTTCGGACACAAAAACGTCAAAGTCCTCAACGGCGGCCGCGACAAATGGAAAGCCGAAGGCCGCCCGATGACGCGCGAAGTCCCCAAATATCCGCGCGCCAATTATCCGGTCCCGTCGCAGCGCAACGACCAGGAGATCCGCGCCTTCGCCGACGAAGCGCTCGCGCAAAGCAAAGCGGGCAAGCCGCTCATCGACGTGCGTTCGCCGGGCGAATACAAGGGCGAGATTACCCACATGGCGGAGTATCCGCAGGAAGGCGTGCTCCGCGGCGGTCACATCCCGGGTGCGAAAAGCGTGCCTTGGAAAACCGCGACGAAAGATGACAACACCTTCAAATCCGCGCCGGAGCTCGCGAAGATTTATTTCGAGGATGCTGGCGTGAAACCGGAGGTCGACACGGTGGTTTACTGCCGTATCGGCGAACGATCGAGCCACACGTGGTTCGTCCTGACTTACCTGCTCGGGCTCGATAACGTGCGGAACTACGACGGCTCCTGGACCGAGTGGGGCAACAAAGTCGGCGCGCCGATCGAGAAGAGCTAGCGATGTATCCGCCGAAGCTGCAAAACATCATCGATCTTTTCGAGACGCTGCCGGAAGTGGAACGGCGCGAGACGCTCGTGAACTACGCCGAGAGCGCGCCGAAACAGGAGCCGCGCCCGAACGAGAAGTTCGACCTTGAAGACGAACGCAAAGACGAGGAGTGCGCCGATAAAGTGGGCGTCTATCTCCAGGTCGACGAGGAAGGTCGCGCTCATCTGCGCATGACGCTCGGGCCGGAAGTGCAAACGCTCACCCGCGCGATGAGTTCGATTCTTTGCAAAGGTCTCGACGGCGCCACGCCCCAGGAAATTCTCGATCTCCCGAGTGATTTCGTAACCCGGATCGTCGGTGCCGAACTCGTGCGCGTGCGCAGCCAAACGACCTATTACGTCCTCACGCGGATCAAGGGGATCTGCAAAGTTTACCTCGATCGCCAGCGCGCCGCGGCGTAGCCGGCAGCGCCCTCAGCGCCACAGGCGGCAGCGGAAGTCAGGTTTCCAGCCTGACTCGGCCGACGGGCTTCCAGCCGGTCGGCTCTCTGACAGGCTAGAAGCCTGTCGGCCGAGTCAGTCAAGATGACTGACTTCCATACCCGCGCTCGCGCAGGAGCGGTTCGCAAAGCAAAATCGCCAGCGCGCACTGGCCGTCCTTCATTTTCCCCGCGTGCACGAACGCAAGCGCCTCGGGCACCGGCAACACTCGCACTTCGATCGTCTCGCTCGCTTCCTTCTCGGCGCGTGCGGAAAGGGTCACGCCTTCCGCGAGAAACACGTGGCATTTCTCATCCGTGAGCGAGCTCGCGGAGAAGAGATAATCGACATAAACCAGCGACTCGCAGACGCCGCCCACTTCCTCGCGCAACTCCGCCCGCGCCACGTCCTCGAGCGATTCGTTAGGCTTGTCGTGCGTGCCGCCAGCCGGCACTTCCAGACACCAAGCATCAACGGTGTAGCGGTATTGATTAATCAAAACCAGCTCCCCGGCGCGCGTGACCGGCACGATGATGACCGCGTCCGTCCGCTCCAGGTAAGCGAACTGCACCTGCTTCCCACCCGGGAGCTCGACCTCGTCCGCGCGCAGGTTGAAAACCGCGTTCCGAAACGGAACCTCCGTCCGGCGCCAATGCCAGCCGGCCTTCGCCCCCGTCGGTTTTTGTTCGCCCGGTTCGCTCTGCACGCTCTTGATTCGCGCCGCGCGCAAAGGGCGATTGTCTCGACCTCGGCGAGTTTTTGCATAGTCTCCCGCTGCCCATGCCGCGGAACGATCAGCTCCACAAAATTCTCCTCATCGGCTCCGGCCCGATCGTGATCGGGCAAGGCTGCGAATTCGATTACTCCGGCGTGCAGGCCTGCAAGGCGCTGCGCGAGGAAGGCTACGAAGTCGTGCTCGTGAATTCGAACCCGGCCACGATCATGACCGATCCGGAGTTCGCCGATCGCACCTACATCGAACCGATCACGCCGGAAGTGATCGAGTCGATTCTGGAACGGGAAAAACCGGATGCGATCCTCCCGACGATGGGCGGCCAGACCGCCCTCAACGCCGCGATGGAACTCAACCGCAATGGCGCACTCGTTAGGCACAATGTCCGCCTGATCGGCGCGAACGCGCAGGCGATCGCGAAGGGCGAAGATCGGCAGCTGTTCAAAGACGCGATGGTCAAGATCGGGCTCGAAGTAGCGCACTCGGGGCTGGCGCGTTCGCTCGATGACGCGGAACGGATCGCGGGGGAGATCGGAAGTTTCCCGCTCATTATTCGCCCGGCGTTTACGTTAGGCGGCTCCGGCGGGGGCATCGCCTACAACCGCGAAGAGCTCGCGACGATCGTCGAGCGCGGGCTCGATCTCTCGCCGGTCAGCGAAGTTCTTATCGAGGAGTCATTGTTAGGCTGGAAGGAATTTGAGATGGAGGTGATGCGCGATCACGCCGACAACTGCGTCGTCGTTTGTTCGATCGAAAACCTCGATCCCATGGGCGTGCACACCGGCGACTCGATCACGGTCGCCCCCGCACAGACCCTGACCGATCGCGAATACCAGGCCATGCGCGACGCGTCGTTCGCGGTCATTCGCGAGATCGGCGTCGAGACGGGCGGGTCGAACATTCAATTCGCGATCAACCCGGAGAACGGCCGGATGATCGTGATCGAGATGAATCCGCGCGTCTCGCGTTCGAGCGCGCTCGCTTCGAAGGCGACAGGATTTCCGATCGCAAAAATTGCGGCCAAGCTCGCGGTCGGCTATTCGCTCGACGAAATCCGCAACGACATCACGCGTGAAACGCCGGCGAGTTTCGAGCCAACGATCGACTACTGCGTGGTGAAGGTGCCGCGTTTTACCTTCGAAAAGTTTCCGGAAGCCGATGCGACGCTGACGACGCAAATGAAGAGCGTCGGCGAAGCGATGGCGATCGGGCGCACGTTCAAGGAAGCGCTGCAAAAAGCGCTGCGCTCGCTCGAGATCAAACGCTACGGCCTCTGCGGCGACGGCCGCGAAGCGCGGGTCGATGCCGAGACCTTGCGCCGGAAATTAAGTGTCCCGAACGCCGAGCGGATTTTCTACCTCGCGCAAGGGTTCCAGGACGGAATGACGAGCGAAGAAATCTTCAGCCTAACGAAGATCGATCCATGGTTCCTGAGCAACATCGCGCAGATCGTGAAAGCGCAACGGAAGTTAGGCGTCTCGCCTGACTCGGCCGACGGCCTTCCAGCCCGTCGGCTCCAACCCGGGCAGGCTGGAAGGCTGCCCGCCGAGTCAGTCAAGATGACTGACTTCCAATTCCAAGGCTTCGACCCGCGGGGCGAGATCGAGATCAAACGCCGTCACCTGCCGCATTGGGAGCAGAAAGGCGTCACCTATTTCGTCACCTTCCGCCTCGTCGACGCCGTCCCGGAAACCGTGCTCGCGGAGTGGCGCGACGAACGCGAGCGCTGGCTGAAGTTTCACCCCCGGCCCTGGGACTGGAAAACGAGCCGCGAGTACCTGCGCCTCTTCGAAGAGAACCGCGAGGAATGGCTCGATCGCGGCGACGGCAGTTGCCTTCTCCGCGACGCGAGCCTGGCCGGCGTGGTCCAGGACGCGCTGCTCCATTTCCACGGCGAACGCTACGTCCTCGATGATTTCGTGATCATGCCGAATCACGTGCATCTGCTCGTCAAACCACTGGGCGATCATTCGCTCGGCGAGATCTTGCGCTCGTGGAAATCGTTTACCGCGAAAACCATTAACCAACTCGCCGGGCGGGAGGGTGCGCTTTGGATGGCCGAGAGCTTCGACACGATCGTGCGCGATCTCGAACATCTCGCGGCCGCGCGGGAATACATCGCGCGCAATCCCGAGAAAGCGCGTCTACAGGCGGGCGCGTTTCTCCATGCCCGGAGGTCAGTCATCTTGACTGACTCGGCGGCCGGCCATCTTGCCCGGCCAGGGGAGCGGCAGGAGCGGCAGGCTGGAAGGCTGCCGGCCGAGTCAGGCGAGACGCCTGACTTCCAAGACGCTGACTTCCGCCGTTTCAAGCGCCTCGGATTCTCCGACCGACAACTCGCGCACTCGTTAGGCGATTCCGAGGCGAAAATTCGGGCGCGGCGCATCGCCGCCGGCGTCATCCCCACCTATCGCCTCGTCGATACCTGCGCGGCGGAGTTTGAGGCTTACACGCCGTATTACTATTCCACCTACGGCTCGGAGAACGAGGTTCGGCCTAACGAGAAGCGAAAAATTATGATCCTCGGCGGCGGGCCGAATCGGATCGGGCAGGGGATCGAGTTCGACTACTGCTGCGTGCACGCGGCTTTCGCGCTCCGTGAGCTCGGGATCGAGACGATCATGGTGAACTCGAATCCGGAAACGGTTTCGACCGACTACGATACGAGCGACAAACTCTACTTCGAGCCGCTCACGCACGAGGACGTGCTGAACATTTTCGAAGAGGAAAAACCGGAGGGCGTGATCGTCCAGTTCGGCGGGCAGACGCCGCTGAATCTCGCCGCCGGTCTCAAAGCTGCGGGTGTGCCGATCATCGGGACGCAACCGGAGAGCATCGAGCTCGCGGAAGATCGCAAGCTCTTCGCGGCGATGCTTGATCGGCTCGGCCTCCGGCAAACGCCGAGCGGCTCGGCGGTAAGCGAGGACGAAGCGGTCGCAATCGCGGAGCGGATTGGTTATCCGGTGCTCGTCCGGCCGTCTTTTGTGCTCGGCGGGCGCGCGATGGAGCTGGTTTATCACGCGGAAGATTTGCGGCGCTATATGCGGACTGCGATCGAGGTGAGCCCGGAACGGCCGGTGCTGGTCGATCGGTTCCTCGAAGATGCGATCGAGGTCGATGTCGATTGCATCTCCGACGGCGAGACGGCGGTGATCGGCGCGATCATGGAACACATCGAGGAAGCGGGCATTCACAGCGGGGATAGCGCCTGCGTGGTCCCGACTTTTTCGCTCTCGCCAGCAATCCTCGAGGAGATCACCAGTGCCACCAAAGCGATGGCGCGGGAACTCGGCGTACGCGGGCTGATGAATGTGCAGTTCGCCGTGAAAGGCGAACTGCTCTACGTGCTTGAGGTCAATCCGCGCGCCTCACGGACGGTGCCGTTTGTGAGCAAGGCGATTGGCGTGCCGCTGGCGAAGCTGGCCGCAAAAGTGATGACCGGAATGTCGTTAGGCGAGCTTGGTTTCACCGAGTCTGTTTTGCCAACGCATTACTCGGTGAAGGAAGCGGTCTTCCCGTTTCTGCGCTTCCAGGGCGTCGATATTTCTCTCGGACCGGAAATGAAATCGACCGGGGAAGTGATGGGCATCGACGCCGATCTCGGGCTCGCTTATGCAAAGTCGCAGCTCGCCAGCGCCTGGCCGCTCCCGCGCGCGGGGAATGTTTTTGTGAGCGTGAAAGACAGCGACAAACAGAACGTGATCGCGGTCGCGCGCGAGTTTGCGGAGTTGGGTTTCGGGATCATCGCGACCTCGGGAACGGCAGACGCGCTCACGGCCGGCGGCGTGAAGGTGACCAAGGTTTTCAAAATCGCCGAGGGCCGGCCGAACGTCCTCGATTTCGTGAAGAACGGGGAGATCCAGTTCATCATCAACACGCCAAGCGGGAAAGTGCCGCGCGCGGATGAGGTGAAAATCCGGACTGCGGCACTGGCGCAGCGGATCCCAATCATGACGACGCTGCGCGCCGCGGCCGCGAGCGCGAAAGGGATTCGCTCGCTTCAGCGCGGGCCGATGACGGTGAAGAGTTTGCAGGAATATCACGCAGCGTTTTGTTAGCGGAAGTCAGGCTGGACGCCTGACTTCCGATCTACCGCGACGCGCATCCGGCTTTGGGCGACTCGCAATTCGACGAGTTCATCCTGCGTTTGCAGGTTCTCTTCTAGCCGCGAAAACGCCCGCGAATTTCAGGCAACCACGCGAGCGCACACGTGCGTATGTTTGGTGATGCCGTCCCTGGTCGACCTTGTCTCAAAGTGGCCACTCGTTAGGCAAATTCGCGAACGCAAAGACGGCACCGGCCTCGAGTCGATGTCGCCGAAAACCCGCGCGTGCCACGCGCGAACCGACGACGCCCAGGTCGCGCGCTCCGTTTGTCCCTACTGCGGCGTCGGCTGCGGGCAGCTCATTTTTCATAAGAACAACAAGCTCGTCTCGATCGAGGGCGATCCGGAGTCGCCGATTTCGCAGGGGAATCTCTGCCCGAAAGGCGCGGCTTCTTATCAACTCCTCACGCATCAACACCGCGAACTGAAGGTGAAATATCGCGCCCCGCGCGCGACGGCCTGGAGCGAACTATCGCTCGATCGCGCGCTGGAAATGGTCGCCGACCGAGTCTGGGAAACACGGAAGCGCACCTTTCAAAAACACTTCGAAGGTTCGGTCGTGAACCACACGCAGGGGCTCTGCCATCTCGGCGGCGCCACGCTCGACAACGAAGAGAATTACCTGATCAAGAAACTGTTTACCGGAGGCCTGGGCATGGTGTGCGTGTCGAACCAGGCCCGGATATGACATAGCAGCACGGTGCCCGGTCTGGGCACCAGCTTCGGCCGGGGCGGAGCCACGACCGCGCAACAAGATCTCGCGCGCTCGAACTGCATCCTGATCGAAGGCTCCTCGATGGCAGAGGCGCACCCGGTCGGTTTCCGCTGGGTGATGAAGGCGAAGGAAAACGGCGCCACCATCATTCACGTCGATCCGCGTTTTTCGCGCACGAGCGCGCTCGCGGATATCTGGGTACCCATCCGCGCGGGCACTGATATCGCGTTTCTCGGCGGGCTCATCCGCCATGTTCTCGAGACGGAGAAATACTTCCGCGAATACGTGGTCCATTACACGAATGCTTCCTGCATTTTGCGGCCGGAATTTCGCGACAGCGACGAGGGCGCGAGCGGTTATTTCTCGGGCTGGAACGAGGAGAAACGCGCTTACGACAACGAGAGCTGGCTTTACGAGGGCGAAGGCCTGAGCGATCCGCGCCGCGACCTGTCGCTGGAAGATCCGCGCTGCGTTTTCCAAACCTTGAAGCGCCACTTCGCGCGCTACACGCCGGAGATGGTCGAGCAGGTTAGCGGCATCACGCCGGATCTTTTCGCGAAAGTGGCCGACGCCCTAACGAGTGCTTCCGGTCCCGACAAAACCGCCGCGATCTGCTATGCGGTCGGCTGGACGCATCACTCGAAAGGTGTACAGCTCATCCGCACTGCAGCGATTTTGCAGCTCTTGTTGGGCAACATCGGCCGGCCCGGCGGCGGCATTCTCGCGTTGCGCGGTCATGCTTCGATTCAAGGCTCGACCGACATCCCGACGCTCTACGACACGCTCCCGGGTTATCTCGCCATGCCGCGTGGCGGGAAAGGCGAGGACACGCTGCAGGATTATCTCAAAACGCACACGAATCCGACCGGGCTTTGGAACAGTTTCCCGGGCTATTTTATCAGCACGTTGAAAGCCTACTACGGAGCGTGCGCGACAAAGGAGAACGACTTTGGCTACGAGTGGATGCCGAAGATTACCGGCGACCATTCCTACTATTCCTTCCTCTACAAAATGCTCGACGGCGAGATGGAAGGGATGTTCCTGATGGGTCAAAATCCCGCGGTCGGCGCGCAGAACGCGCGGCTTGAACGCAAGGCGCTCGCGCATTTGAAATGGTTCGTCGTCCGCGACCTGGTCGAGATCGAGTCGGCATCGTTCTGGTATAACTCGCCCGAGATCGAGCGCGGCGAGCTCAAGACCGAAGAGATCGACACGGAAGTTTTCTTCTTTCCTGCGGCCGGTCATGCGGAAAAAGAAGGTGCCTTCACGAACACGCAGCGCCTCCTGCAGTGGCGCGAGAAAGCGGTCGACCCGCCGGGTGATTGCCGGAGCGAGGGTTGGTTCATTCATCAGCTCGCGCTCCGTCTGATCGAGCGCGCGAAGCAATCCGACGACCCGAACGACGAACCGCTCCGCGCGCTCGATTGGTGGTATCCGGAGGACGAAGAGGGCGAGCCGAAAATGGAATCCGTCCTCGCGGAAATTAACGGTTGGAAAACCACGCCGGAAGCGGAGGTCCAGGGCGGCGTCCACACCCACGATCGCGCTGGCAAGTTGCATCACGGCCCGCAGGTCGATGGCTTTAACGACCTGAAAGACGACGGCACGACCGCGTGCGGCTGCTGGATTTACTCTGGCTGCTATCCGAGCGATGGGATCAACAAAGCGAAGCAGCGCGAGTCGAACGACTACCTCGGCCACGGCTGGGGCTTCGCCTGGCCGGCCGATCGCCGGATCATTTACAACCGCGCCAGCGCCGCGCCGAACGGCGAGCCGTGGAGCGAAGACAAAAAGCTCGTCTGGTGGAGCGCCGACGAGAAGAAATGGACCGGCCAGGACGTGCCCGATTTCAAAAGGGACAAGGACCCCGCCTACCGCCCGGAAGGTCATGAGAAAGGCCTTGATGCGCTGCCCGGCGACGCGCCGTTTATCCTGCACGAGGACGGGCTCGGCTGGCTCTATATACCGGAAGGTTTGCAGGATGGCCCGATGCCGACGCACTACGAGCCGCTGGAGTCACCGGTCAAAAACAAGCTCTACGCGCAGGATACGAACCCGGTCGAAAACTGGTTTTCGCGCGCAGAAAATCGCTTCGCGCCGCCGGGCGATCCACGCTTCCCGTTCGTCCTCACCACCTATCGCTTGACCGAACAACACACCGCCGGCGGGATGAGCCGTTACCTGCCGCATCTCACGGAATTGCAGCCGGAGATGTTCGCCGAAATCTCACCGGAAGTCGCCGTCGGGCTTGGCGTGAAAAATGGCGACTACGTTGCCATCATCACCCTGCGCGGCGCGATCGAAGCGCGCACGCTCGTCAGCCGCCGGATGCGGCCGTTGCAGCTCAACGGCACGACCGTGCATCAGGTGGCGATCCCATTTCATTGGGGCTTCTCCGGACCGAATCGCGGCGACGTCGCAAACGATCTGCTCGCGATCTCGGGCGAGCCGAACGTCACGATCATGGAAACCAAAGCGCTCGTCTGCAACGTCGTCGCCGGACGGCGCCCGACCGGGCCGGATTTCCTGCCTTGGCTGAACAAATACGCGCCGCAGGATGGCCCCGTCGTGCTCCATCCCGAGCAACCCCCACTCGGCGCGCCCAGCGGCGGCAGACTCACGCCCGGCCACGGGCAGCACGGGAAATCAGTTTAAGAACAAGATGAATCAGGAAAGCAGGAAAGCAGGAAAAGAGGAGGCAGTTCGCAGTCGCCGCTGCTTCCAAATTTCCAACTCTTCTTCCTGCTTTCCTGCTTTCCTCATTCCACCCTCTTCATGATCGGCGAAGGCACCCAGAGCACGAACCAGCGGAAGCACACTTTCGTTAGGGACCGCGTCGAGGTCGGCTTCTTCACCGACCCGAGCGTCTGCATCGGCTGCAAGGCGTGCGAAGTCGCATGCAAGGAGTGGAACGAGGTCCCCGACGACGGCTTCACTTGGACCGGCAATTCCTACGACAACACCGGCCACCTCGGCGCCTCCACCTGGCGGCACGTCCTCTTCATCGAACAGGATCTGCGGAAGGGAAATCAAATCACCGGCCCGATGGGGCGCTCTTCCAATCAGCAATCACCAATCACCAATCAGCAATCCAGCGAAGACCCGTTCCGCTGGATCTTTCTCTCCGACGTTTGCAAGCATTGCGAAAACGCCGGCTGCCTCGAAGCCTGCCCGACCGGCTCGATCGTGCGCACGGAAGTCGGCAGCGTTCTTGTGCAGGATGACGTCTGCAACGGCTGCGGCTATTGCGTCGTCGCGTGTCCGTTCGGCGTGATCGATAAACGTCCCGAGCCGCTCCCGAACGCGGGCGGCGCCTTCAAGTGCACCTTCTGTTACGACCGGCAGAAAAGCGGACTCACCCCGGCCTGCGCGAAAGTTTGTCCGACCGAATCGATCGTTTTTGGTCGCCTCGACGACGTCCGCGCGCGCGGGGCGGAGCGGGTTAAAACGCTGCAAGCTCAAGGCTACGAAGACGCACAAATCTACGATCCGACTGACACCTCCGTCGGCGGCATTCACGCTTTCTTCCTGTTGTTAGGCGGACCGAAAGCCTACGGCCTCCCCCCCAAGCCGCAGGTGCCGACGATCTACCTGAAGTCCAGCTGGACCGCCGCCTTCGCTACCGCTGTGGGCGCCGTCGCCGCCGTCGCTGCGGTTTTTCTCCTCTCATGATTCTCCGCACACTCGTTGTAGACGCTTCGCTCTGCGAAGCGCGGGAATACGGCTCACCGTCCCGAACGGGCCCGCGCAACCCCCGCGCCTCCCAACGGGAGGCGTCTACTGTTTCGTCCCAATGAGCGCCGACAAAAATTTCGAGGAGAAGCTCGAGACCTGGCGCAAGGAGGCCAAGCATGGCGACGCCGTCACCGGCCGCGGCGTCGATGTCGCCGGCGGACCGATCCCAAAATTTCCTGGCTACTACGACGAGGCGGTCGTTAGGCCGCCGGTCTGGACCTGGGAAATCCCGCTCTACTTTTTCGTCGGCGGCGCGGCCGGTATGGCGCCACTGCTCGCCTGCGCCGGCCTTCTCTTCGGTCACCCAGATCTCACCCGCGTCGCCCTTTGGATCACTGCCGCCGGCGCGATCATTTCGCCGATCCTGCTCATCATGGATCTCGGCCGGCCGAGCATGTTTTTGAACATGCTCCGCGTTTTCAAATACCAGTCGCCGATGTCGGTCGGCTCCTGGATTCTCTCGATGTTTGGCACCTGCGCGGTGCCGGCCTGCATCGCCTACGAGCTGCACTTTAATCACTTCTTTAGCGGCGGCCTCGACACGTTTTTCTCAATCGTTTCGGTCCTCTTCACCATCGGCGCGGCCTTCTGGGGCCTCGGCCTCGCGACTTATACCGGCGTCCTCATTGGCGCGACCGTGGTGCCCGCCTGGCTGCTTCATCGCGTCCTGCTCCCGATCCATTTCGGCACCGCCGGTCTCGGCTCTGCGGTGGCCTTGATCGAGCTATTCGGTCTGCAAATTCGGCCGCTCTTTCTCCTCCTCATGCTCACCGCGATCATCGAGACGCTCCTCTGGATTTGGCTCGAACTCGATAAACATGGTGCCGCCGATCGCGCGCTCCACGCGGGCCTTTCCGGCTGGCTCATTCGCGCCGGGGAATTCCTCTGCGGACCGCTCCCGATCGTCCTCGGCCTGACCAACCTGCTGCCGTTGGCCGCGATCTCGTTTCTCCTCGGCGCGCTGCTCAGCCGCTTCGGCTGGATCAGCGCCGGGCGCGTCTCGGGCAAAGATCCGGAAGCAGTTTTTGCTTCCCAAGCCTGATCAGTCCATCCTTCCCGCCATGCCTAACGAACGCAGGGCGAAGGAGAAAAAGGAAGAATCCGACGAGGAAGAGATTCAGGAACGGACCTCGCCCGGCGGCCACATCGTTTACGAAGCCGTCCGCCAGGAAGGCCTGCACGAGCTGGATCGCACCAACTCCGCGCTCGCCTGGTCTGGCATCACCGCCGGTCTCGCGATGGGCTTCTCTCTCCTCGCGGAAGGGGTTTTGCAAAGCCGGCTGCCCGACCAGCCGTGGCGTCCGTTGATCGCGAAGTTTGGTTACTCGATCGGTTTCCTCATCGTCGTGCTCGGCCGCCAACAGCTCTTCACCGAGAACACGCTCACCGTCATCCTCCCGCTTCTGCGCAAAACGAATTTGCGGATGTTCGGGAACGTCGCACGCCTCTGGACGATCGTGCTCGCGTGTAACCTCGCCGGCACCTTCGCGATGGCCTGGCTGCTCGGCAACACCACCATGGTCTCGGCTGAGGTGCGACACGCCATGGAGGAACTTTCCCAAGCCTCGCTCAGTTTCGGCTTCGGCACGCTCCTGCTCCGCGGGATTTTCGCCGGCTTCCTCATCGCGCTTATGGTCTGGCTGCTGCCTTTTGCTGAGACCGCGCGAGTCTGGGTCATCATCATCGTCACCTACGTCGTAGGAATCGCCGATTTTTCCCATGTCATCGTCGGCTCGGTCGACGCTTTTTTTCTCGTCGGGATCGGACAGAAAACGATCCTCGACTACTTCGCCTTCATGGTGCCCGTGCTCCTCGGCAACATCATCGGCGGCTCCACGATCGTCGCGGCCATCGCGCACGCCCAATACATCGGCGGCGGCGAAGGCAAAGCTGCCTAACGAAGCCGCCGCCGGTCGCCTTCGCGGAGCGTCAGGCCGATTTTGTCGAGGTGTTCGAGGAACGGGATGAGCACCCGGCGGGTGGTGCCGAGGAGTTGGCGCAGCTCGCTCGCGGTGGCTGGGCGCGTGCGCAGCGCGCTGGTGACTTGCTCCTTCATCTTTGTGAATGCTGCCGCGCTCAGCGCGACCTCGTCGTTCAAGAGAACGGCCGCGCCCGTCTTCGCGAGAAAGCGCAGCGCTTCCTGCGCCTGCGGGTCGCGCGCGAGCTCCTTGCGCGACGGCGGATCGAACGGTTTCGCGGCCAGAGCGGCGCGAATCGCCGCGCCTTTCTGCTGCAGCGGCGGCGGCAACGAGAGCTGGTGCGCCGTGCGTCTGAGCGCGCTGCCTGCGCGGGTGAAACCGTGCGCGCACAGATCCGCCACGAGAGCGTTGAGGACGCTGTCATCCGTGAGCGCGAGCGTCGCGCGCAACTGCGTCAGCTCGAGGCCCGACTCGTTAGGCCGCGCGGCATGGGCGGCGTCGATCGCGTTCGCCGCACGTGTGGAAAGCGCGCTCCACCACGCGGCATCGGCGACCAATCCATCGCGCTGGAAGAACTCGCCGTTGCCCAACGCTTCTGCGATTTCCGCAGAGCCGAAGTTCGACTTCGCGAGCAGCGTGTCGCTGCGCGCGTGCCCATCCCGGTGCAACTGCGAGCTCAGCAAAATCGGGAGATCGTCAGGCGCCACCGCCCGCGCGCGCAAAAACACGCGCTGCCCCGCCGCGCGAAACTTCGCCCCCGCCGCGTCCGGATCGAGCACGACCCCGCCCGCAATCGTGGCGCGCGCTGAAGAATCGCGCACGACGAACCGGTCGCCCGCAAAAGCAAAAACTGGTGAGGCAAAGGTGAGCCGCGCGATCGCCTCTTGCCCGGGCGCCAGTTCGCGCCGGTCGAGCAAACGGATGCGGGCCGTTTGCCGCGCACTGCCGTAGTGCACCTGCACAAAAGATCCGGTTTTCAGCGGCCGCGCCGAGCTGCGCGACGAGCGCCGCAGGAGGACATCGAGCGCAGCGCTCGTGGTGAGGTTTGAAGCAGTTGTGATTAATGTACCGCGCGGAACCTCCTCCAGCCGCACGTCCGGCAAATTCACCGCCACCCTCATCGACGGCAGCGCCACTTCGAGCGCTTGGTTGTGACTTTGCAGCGCGCGGACCCGCGCCGACTGGTTTCGCGGTAGGAGCACCACGCCTGCGCCACGCGCGAGTTGACCTCCGCTCAGCGTCCCGGTCACGACCGTGCCCGACCCGTGCATGGTGAAAGCGCGATCGACGAACAGCCGCGGCTTTCCGATGTCCCGCGGCGCGGAAGCAGCGGCGCATTCGCTGGCCAACACGTCTTTTAATTCCTCAAGCCCCTGTCCCTCCCGCACCGAAGTCGCCACGATGGGCGCGTCGCCTAACGATGAACCTTGCAGCCGCTGCCGCACTTGTTCCCCCACGCGCGCGGCGTCGCCGAGATCGCTCTTCGTGATCGCCACGACGCCGCGCGTGATCCCGAGGTAACCGAGAATTTGCAGATGCTCCTCCGTCTGCGGCATCCAGCCGTCATCCGCCGCGACCACGAGCAGCGCGAGATCGATCGAACCGATCCCCGCGATCATGTTGCGGATGAAATCTTCGTGCCCGGGAATGTCGATCACCCCGATGGAAAAACCGGGAAGTGCGAGATGGGCGAAGCCAAGGTCAATCGTGATCCCGCGCTTCTTTTCTTCCGGCAGCCGGTCGGTATCGGTGCCGGTGAGGGCCTTGATCAATGCGGTCTTGCCATGATCGACATGGCCGGCGGTAGCGAGGATGAGATTGCGCGACGTCATCTCGTCATCCCGAGCGGAGCGCAGCGGAGTCGAGGGATCCCGTCGGGCTTCCCTGCCGCGTGATTGCAGGCTGCTTGCGCACGAGAGCGTCAATGAAACTCATCGGGATCCCTCGACTGCGCCCCGCAGCCGCGGGGCTTCGCTCGGGATGACCGGGGTGGCGAGATCGCTCAAGGCGCTGACTAATGCTCCATCCTGCGCGGGAAACACCGTGCGCAGGTCGAGCAGGAAGTTGCCTCGCGCGATGTAGCCGATGAGCGGCGGAGCTCCCTGGCGCAAGCGAATCGCGAGCTCGTCAGGCGAAAACTGCGGGCTGGAAAGTTCGAGCGCGATCGAGGGAATCTTTGAGCGCGGAAGCGCACCACCGCCAATTTCCGCCACCGCTTCCGCGATCCGGATGTTCCAGCGCGACCCGCTTGTTTGCCTAACGATGACTTCCGCACGTGCGCGCAGCTCCGCGAGCGGTGTGCGCAGCAGCGCGAGTACGGGGATGTCTTCCCAAGCGCCCCGCAGATGGGCCTCGGCCGTCGCTTCGAGCGCGGCGAAAACGAGCTTGTCGCAACGAAGTGCGCGGAAGAGCGGCTCTCGTTTGAGCGCGGCGACGAAGCGAGCTTTGCCCGCGATGATGCCCGTCTGCGGGCCGCCGAGCAATTTGTCGCCGCTGAAACAGACCAGATCCGCGCCGCCTTTTAGCGTCTCCGCCGGCGTCGGTTCATGTTCGGCGAGACCGAGTTTCTCCATCGGGCCGAGCGCGCCGCTCCCGAGATCGGCGATGAACGGCACCCGCCGGGCGCGCGCTAGTTTCGCGATGGCGTCGTTAGGCGGGGCATCGGCGAAACCGCCGATGAAGAAATTGCTCTGGTGCACGCGCAGGATGCAGCCGGTCTCCGAGCCGAGGGCGCGCGCGTAATCGTCGAGCGTCGTTTTATTGGTCGCGCCGACTTCGCGGAGCCGCCCGCCGCTCGCTTCGATGATCTCGCCGATGCGAAAGCCCCCGCCGATCTGGACCAGCTCGCCGCGCGAGATGATGACTTCCGGTTTCTTTTGGATGAAATGCCTAACGATAAGGACGAGCGCGGCGGCGCAGTTGTTGACCACGGTGGCGGCTTCGCTCTGGCAAAGAAGCGCGAGGATCCGTTCGAGATAGGCGGCGCGCTTTCCGCGACCGCCTGTCTCGAGGTCGTATTCGAGAGTGTTGTAGCTGCCCGCGATCTTCGTGACCGCTCCGACAGCCTGCGGTCCGAGCGGGGCGCGGCCAAAATTGGTGTGGAGGATGATGCCGGTGCCGTTGATCAGCGGTTGAAGCCGGCTCGCTGCCAGACGGTCGATCGAGACCCGAAGGTGGGCCACGATTTGGTCGAAGGGCGGCACGTCGCCGGGGTTGGCGCGAAGCGTGGCGAGATGCTGCCTAACGAGCTGGGTGATGAGGGGCGGTGCCAGCTCGGTTTCGCTGAGCGCGGCCAGAACTTTGCCCACGGCCGGGATGGCGCGCGCGTTCATCGGGGTAGCGCCCGCGTTCCGCGGGCTGGTCGCGGCATCCTGCCGCGACGAACTTTTTCTGGCGGCGCCCAGTCTAGGAAGATCGTTGCCGCCAGGAAAAGTTCGCGACGGTGGAACACCGTCGCCAGCCCACGGAACGTGGGCGCTACCCGGAGGTGCGGTGAACTCTTCATGACATTTCGACGCTGATCAGCGGTTTGCGCGCCGGGAGGATCCTGCCAATAACCGCGGCCATCTCGACCAGGCGAAGCACATCTACCAAACGCCGCGGTGCCACGCAGAGAAGCAAGCCGCCGCTCGTTTGCGCGTCGGTGAGGAGAAGTTTGTGAGCTTTCGAGACGCTCTTCCAAGTCACGACTTTCGTGGCGGCCTTGAGGTTCTGCGCCGTGCCGCCGGGGACACAATCGGCGGCGATGAGCTCGAAGATTTCGTCGCTGATCGCGGGCACTCTATCAGCGTGCAGCTCGGCGCTGACGCCGCTCGCGCGGCACATCGAGGCGAGATGGCCGAGCAGGCCGAAGCCGGTGATGTCGGTGGCCGCGCGGACGAGGCCGCGCTCCGCCAGCTCTGCGCCGACAACGTTCACTTGCGACATCAACGCGATCGCCGCGCGCGCCAGTGCCGGACTCGTTAGGCTGCGTTTGATGCCGGTGGTGACAATGCCGGTGCCAAGCGGTTTCGTGAGCACGAGGAGATCACCGGCGCGCGCTTTCGCATTGGTCAGCATTTTCTTCGGCGAGACCATTCCCGTCACGGCAAGTCCGTAGATCGGCTCCGGATTGCGAATCGTGTGGCCGCCGATAATCGCGCAGCCCACTTCGCGCGCTTTTTCCTGACCGCCGCGCAGGATCGTCGCGATGGTTTTCGTCGAGACGATTTCGTCAGGCACGCCCATGATGTTGAGCGCACTCAGCGGACGGCCGCCCATCGCGAAGACGTCGGAGAGCGCGTTGGCCACAGCGATCTGGCCATAGGCGAATGGGTCGTCCACGATCGGAGTGAAGAAGTCGACCGTCTGCACGAGCGCGCGGTCGGCATCGAGCCGGAAAACGCCGGCGTCATCGGCGGTCGCGGAACCGACGAGGACGTTGCGCTGCGGATACTGCGGGAGCTGACGCAAAACTTGCCTCAGGGCCTGTTGGCTCAACTTGGAAGCTCAGCCGGCGCAGGAAGAGAGCGAGGTCAGACGACGAATCTGCTCACGGGACATGCGAACCACCCCCTTTCTGGGATTGCTGATTTATGATTTCTGATTGCTGTTTGGGGGAAGGGCGCGCTGCCGTCAGGCAATCAGCACTCAGCAATCCACAATCAGAAATACGAGGGCGGAGAGGATAGGAATCGAACCTACCTCGACCCTTGCGGATCGACGGCGATTTTGAAGATCGCGAGGGCCACCAGGCACCCTGCACTCTCCGGGATACGGAAGAATCTCTGAGGAAAGCAGGAAAGCAGGAAGGGGAGAAAAGGCGGAAAGGCCGGACGTCGGAAATTCTTTTCCTGTTTTCCTGCTTTCCTGATTCCTTCGATTGATCAGCGAATCTTCTTAACCTGCGCGAAGACGGCGTCGAAATCGGGCCATTCGCCGGTGTCGAGTTTGGAGTGGAGCAGTTTGCCATTGGCGCTGACTTCGAAGGCACCGCCGCTGGATGGGACCAGGGTGAGCGACGCAATCCGATCGCCGAGTTCGAGAATCTTAGCCGCCAAACTGACGGCCTTCGGTGCATAGTTTCAGACCGTGCAGTATTCGATTCGGATCTCGGTTTTCATCAGGTGCTCCTTTCCGGAACGAGGGTAACGGCCTCGTTTGACGGGTCAAGCTGTAGACGCTTCGCTCTGCGAAGCGCGGGAGAGCGCGTGCCAAGGGATGCGGGCGCAAACCCTCGCGCCTCCCACGGGAGGCGTCTACAGCGTCGTTAGGCGGGTTATTCCTGGACGCTGCAGATTTCCACCCAAGCGACACCCGTGGTGTCGGCGGCGCTACCGCCGACGACGGTGTAATTGCCGGCCGTCAGAGTCGCGAAGATGGCCGATTCGCGGGAGTCGTTAGGCGCGAGGCCGCTCGCCGCGATCTGGTCGTTCTGCGTCTCCTGCCAATCGTTCGTTGGAGGCGATGATTGCTCCGCTCGCGTTATGCAATTCCAGCACCGGATCCTGCAGCGCATTCCCGACGCCGGCTCCGGCGAGCGAAGGCCCGATCGCCCGGGCGACACCGTCGTTATTCGCCAGGCGTCATCCCGAGCGCAGCGGAGCGGAGCCGAGGGATCCCGTGGGGTTTCCGTGACGCTCGGGCGCGGCCCATCGTCGCTTTGAGGAAGCTCGTCGGGATCCCTCGACTGCGCTGCGCTCTGCTCGGGATGACCAGCCCGTCGCTCGTTCGGGGCAGCTCGTCGTTAGGCTGCGACGGCGTTGGCGGCGCGTTTGCGGGCGTTCGCGTCGAGCACGCGCTTGCGGAGACGAAGGGACTTCGGAGTCACTTCCACATACTCATCCGCTCCGATGTACTCGATCGCACGCTCCAGGGTCATCTTTAAGGGCGCTTCCAACTGAATGCCTTTGCCGTCACCCTGGCTGCGCATGTTCGTGAGGTTTTTCGCCTTGCAAGGGTTCACTGGGAGATCCTCCGGGCGCGCATTTTCGCCAATGATCATCCCCGCATAAATCTCCTCCTGCGGTCCGATGAAAAGTTTGCCGCGCGCCTGAATGTTATTCAGGGAGTAGGCCTTGCTCGTGCCCGCCTCCATCGAAACCATCACCCCACGATTGCGACCTTCGAGTTCGCCTTTGAAGGGAGCATACTCGCGGAAGATGTGGCTCATGATGCCTTCGCCGCGGGTCAGGTTAACCAGGTCGCTTTCGAGACCGATCAAGCCGCGAGTGGGCATGATCGCTTCGACGCTGACGCGCGTGGCGTGGTGATCCATGCCGACGATTTCGCCCTTGCGGCCCGCGATCGCCTGCAGGACATCGCCCAGGTTTTCGTTAGGCACTTCGGCGTAGAGAGTTTC
>JBBSUP010000061.1:0-21029 GCA_038234295.1 Chthoniobacterales bacterium | reverse complement strand
GGGATCAGAACGAGAAAGCGCTCGCGACTCTGCGCCGGATCGGTCGTCCGCCTTATCCAAACTATGACCAAAGCGATCTCTTGGAAAAATGGGTGAGCCACTACGCCGACCGCACTTATCCCAATATCAGCCCCTGGCGGAATCTCAGGTCGAAGGCCTCGCCGACTTCCTTGCTGCAAAGTATTCCCATATCACCGCGATACACGTGAGAGACGCAGCACACATATTGCCGATCACTCACGGCACCTTCTGTGCAGAGACGATCCTGAGAGAAGCGGCGGCAAGTAGCTCCTAAGCTCCATCGGTTGCCTTGCTAACTCGTTCGGCCGGACAAATCCGCACCACGACGCTGTCTAACAGTCGAACATGTTCGCGTAACGCTTTCTCGACCTCCTTCGATATCGCATCCGCCTCTTTGACCGAGAGCGTTGGATCAACTTCGATGGCCACATCGCTATGGACTCGATGACCGAGCCAGCGAGCTCGCACATCGCGCACCCCGATCACCCCTTCCACGTGCGTTGGCGCGTGTTCGATCTCGGCGAGGATTTCCGGTTCGATGCCATCGATCAGACGCGTCCAGATCGAGAGCGCGGCATCTTTCACGATGAAGAGAATGGCCAAGGTAATCAGGATGCCAACGATCGGATCGAGAATAGGAAATCCGAACCAGACGCCGAGAACGCCGATCAAGACGGCCAGACTTGTGAATCCATCGACTCGGGCGTGCTGCCCGTCGGCGATCAATGCGGCCGAACCAATTTGAGTCCCGACGCGGATGCGAAAGACCGCGACCGCCTCATTGCCGATAAAACCGATGATGGCTGCGAGCGCAACCCAGCCGAGGTGCGACACCGCCTGCGGGTGAATGATTTTCCTGATCGACTCGTAAGCCGCGACGCAAGCGGAGAAGAAAATAATGAGCACGATCAAAACGCCCGCGACGTCTTCCGTCTTTCCATAGCCATAAGTGAAACGCCGGCTGGGCCCGCGACGCGCGAGAGAAAAGGCGATCCAGAGCGGAATGCTCGTCCCGGCATCGGCGAAGTTGTGAATCGTGTCGGCCAACAAGGCCACCGAACCGGAGACGAGAACGATGACAAGTTGCAGCGCCGCGGTCAGTCCAAGACCCACCAGCGAAATCTTGAGAGCGCGAATGCCACGCTCGCTCGATTCCAGAACTGAATCGGTCTTCTCCGCGACACTGTGGGAATGCCCGTAAAGTCCGCGCAGCCAGCCGAAGAATCCGCCATCATGACTGTGATCATGTTCGCCGCGCGCACGCCCATGATCGCGCAACTCAGGCTCGTGCTCGTGACCGTGCGGATGTTCGACGCTCATGAAATTAATGCACCACGGCTTCGGTCAGGTCGGAAGCACCCACTCGGAGATGGCGCTCGGGGTCATTCTCTTCTTCCTTCTTGTCCCGAACAAAAATAAGACAAAGGACGGGCAGCACAATCAGGGTGAGGAAGGTGGAACTGAGCACGCCGCCGATGACGACGGTGGCGAGTGGACGTTGCACTTCCGCGCCGGTGCCGGTGGCCAGCGCCATGGGGATGAACCCGAGGCTCGCCACCAGCGCGGTCATGAGGACGGGGCGGAAACGGGTCAGCGCGCCTTCGATCGCCGCCTCCCGCACGGAGCGGCCTTCGGCGCGCAGTTGATTAAAATAGGAGATCATGACGAGACCGTTGAGCACGGCGACGCCGCTCAGGGCGATGAAACCGACCGCGGCGGTGATCGAAAATGGCATCCCGCGCAGCCAGAGTGCGAAGACTCCGCCGGTCACGGCGAGTGGAATGCCAGAGTAAATCAGGAACGCTTCGCGCAAATTGCCGAAGGCGAGAAAGACGAGGATGAAGATGAGGATCAATGCTGCGGGCACGACGATCATCAGCCGCGTGCGCGCCTCCTGGAGGTTCTTAAACTGTCCGCCGAATTCGTAGATGTACCCCTCGGGCATCTTCACCTGACTGCGAATGCGCTGTTCGGCGTCGCGCACGAAACTCTCGATGTCGCGCCCGGCGAGATTTACCATCAGGGCGGCGCGCCGATGACCGTCGTCGCGCAGAATCGGCTCGACGACTTTGACCGTTTCGAAATCGACCACGCGGCCGAGATGCACCAAACCGGTCTGGCCGACCCGGAGCGGCAGTGCCTTGATTTGCTCGTCGTCGGCGCGCAACTGTTCCGGCATCCGGACCACGATGTCGTAGCGTTTGTCGCCATCCACCGCGGTGCCGACGACCTCACCCGCCAGCGCGGCGCTGACCGCGTTATTGACCTCCGCCGCCTGCAGGTTATAGCGCTGCAACATTTCGCGGTCCGCGTTGATCACGAGCTGCGGGGTGCGGCCTTCCGTTTCAAATTCCACCTGCGCGGCGCCGGGCGTCTTCTCGATGATGCCCTTGATCTGCTCCGCCAGTTTCTCGAGCACGTCGTAATCGGGCCCGAAGATTTTGACCGACAATTCCGCCTTGGTCCCTTCCAGCATTTCGTTAAAGCGCATCTCGATCGGTTGCGCGAACAGGAGGTTGTAGTCGGGGTTGATCTTCTTTAGTTCCGCTTCGATCTGCTCGCGCAACTCCGCTTTGTCCCGCGGCCGGCCGGCGCTGCGCGGCCACTCCTCGAGGGGCTTGTAGAAAATGTAAACGTCGCTCTCGTTAGGCGGCATGGGATCGGTCGCGATGTCGCTCGTCCCGATGCGGGTGAAGATGCGGGTCAGCTCTGGGAAAGCGCTCCGCAATTTGTTCGTCACCTCGATATCGCTCTTCAGCGACTCATCCATGCCCAGCCCGACCGGTTTGTAGAGCATGGCGGTGATGGAACCTTCATCGAGCTTGGGCGTGAACTCGGCGCCCAGCGTCCGGAATAAGAGGAGCGACCCGAGGAAGAGCGCGATCGCCGCCAGGACCACGAGGTAGCGCAATTTGAGCGCGACCAGGAGCAACGGCCGATAAACCGCTTTGGCCGCGCGGATCAAGATGCTCTCGCCTTCGCGAACGCGG
Organism: Chthoniobacterales bacterium; assembly: GCA_038234295.1. Classification (GTDB taxonomy): domain Bacteria; phylum Verrucomicrobiota; class Verrucomicrobiia; order Chthoniobacterales; family UBA10450; genus Palsa-1392. The sequence continues at coordinate 18,018 of JBBSUP010000061.1, read as the reverse complement.
CCGCCGAGCAGAAACGAGCAGAGCACCGGCATGAGGGTCAATGCGATGACGAGCGCGCCGCTGAGCGCGAGCATGACCGTGATCGCCATCGGGTGGAACATTTTTCCTTCGATGCCGGTGAGAGCGAGGATCGGGATGTAAACGATCGTGATGATGAGGACGCCGAAAAACATCGGCGAACCTACCTGTTTGCTCGCGGCCAGCACCGTCGCCGTTCGCTCGTCACGGGTAAGCGTGCGGCCCAGCTCGTGTTGTCGCGTCCCGAGCTGGCGCACGATGTTTTCCACGATGACGACCGCGCCGTCGATGATCAGGCCGAAGTCCACCGCGCCGAGGCTCATGAGATTTCCGGAGACGCCGCCTTGCAGCATGCCCGTGATCGCGAAGAGGAAGGATAACGGAATGGCGAGCGTAACGATGAGTGCCGCGCGCCAGTTGCCTAACAAAAGAAAGAGCACCGCGACGACGAAGATGGCGCCTTCGAAGAGATTTTTTTGCACGGTTGCGATCGTCTTGTTGATCAAAATGGAGCGATCGTATTGCGGGCGGATTTCTACATTATCCGGCAGCTTCGTCTGGATTTCGGCGATCCGTTCGGTCACGCGCTGCGCGATTTCGCGGCTATTCTGGCCGGCCAGCATCATGGTGGTGCCGATGACGGCTTCCTCGCCATCGAGGGTCGCTGCACCGGTCCGGAACTTCACGCCGTAGGTCACTTCGGCGAGGTCCTTCACCTTCAAGGGCTGGACGGCGGCGCCGAATTTGACCGGCAGATTCGCGAGTTCCTCGAGCGTGTTGGCGCGGCTGACGGCGCGAATGGTGAGCTGTTCGCTCCCACGATTAATAATGCCGCCCCCGGCATTCTCCACGTTCGCGGCGATGACCTCTGCGAATTCGGAAAAGGTCAGGCCGGCCGATTCCAGGGCCTGCGGTTTCGGCTGAATGACAAACTGCCTTTCATACCCGCCGCTCTCGTTGATGTCGGCGATGCCCGGCAGGGTGCGGAGCAGCGGCTTGATCGTGTATTCCTGGATCTCGCTCAGCTCGTGGAGCTGCGCCATCGGCGTGGCCGGACGCGCCGCGTTCGGCTTGTAATTCACGGAGTAATAAAAAATCTCGCCCAATCCGGTCGAGATCGGCGCGAGCTTCGGTGAGATGCCGCGAGGCAAATTATCGAGGGTCGATTGCAGGCGCTCGGCCACGAGCTGCCGGGCGCGATAGACGTCAGTCCCGTCGCCGAATTGCAGCGTCAATTGCGAGAGACCGAACTTGGTCAGGGAGCGCATCTCTTCCATTCCGGGCAAGCCTGCCATCGCGATCTCGATCGGCCGTGTCACCAGCCGCTCCGATTCTTCCGCGGCCAGGGCCGCGACTTCGGTATTGATCTGCACCTGCACACCGGTGATGTCGGGGACGGCGTCGATCGGCAGTCGCAGCGCGGACCAGAGGCCGGCGCCGAAAAGCGCAACCGCCGCGAGCAGCACGAAGGGTCGCTGCCGAAGTGAGAACTCGAGAATTTTATCGATCATGGGTGATTATTTGGTGGACCGCATCGGTCTCTGGCTGGGCGAACCGCTCGCCCGCCGGCCGATGAGCAGCTCCACTTTTTGCCGGGCTTCGAGCGCCTCCGCCTGCGTCGTGAGCAAGGCGGTTTGGGCGTCGAGGTATTCCGTTTGCAGCGCTGTGTAGGTGGCGATCGGGAGGGCTCCGAGCCGGTAGTTTTTATCCGCCAACTCCGCCGCTTCGCGCATCCGGCCGAGCACTTGCGGCGACCATCTGGCGATGTCTGCGAGGCGCGCATTATAGGTGGCCGCAGCGGCTGCGATTTCGTTTTCCACCTTGCGCAGGGTGGCGTTGAGGCTGGCGGCGGCCTGCACTTCCCGCGCTCTGGCCGTCTGCACGGCGCCCTGATTTTGATTCCAGAGCGGCAGCGGCAACTGCACCGAGAGGCCAAAGTGGTTTTCGTCGGTATCGGCGCGTTCGCCGCGCGCAAATGCCCCGGCGGTGATCCCCCGCCATGCCTCCGTGCGACTGAGCCGGACCTTGAAGCCCTGCTGCTCCAGTTCCAACTGCCGCATCCGCACCTCATAATTTCCCGCGCGCACGAAGCTGAGGAGCCGGGACATCGGCGGCATGGCGGCGAACCGAAGCTCCTCTTCCGCCAGCTCGATCGGAGCGTCCACCGGCGCAGCCCGTAATTGGTTCAACTCGTAAGACGCCGTTTGCAGCTCGCGTTCCGCCTCCACTCGCTGGCGATCGAGGGTGAGCTCGTTTGCTTCAATGATCCGGCTTTCAAGGAGCGGCCCGACGCCTGCGGGCTCGCGCTCCCCCAAGACCCGCGACAAGTCGCGGAAACGCTGCGAAATCTCCAGCGTCGTCGCCGATTTTTTGCGCGCGATGATGGCCCGATAGGCGAGCAACCGGACACGGTTGGCCAACTCCAGTTCAAAGTTTTCCAAGCCGACCTGAGCGAGCGCGAGCTGGTGATTTGCGATGGCTTTCCGCAAGGCTCGGCGGGGACCAAATTCGAACGGTTGCGCGAAACCGAGCGACCAGAGCGGACCGGCGCTGCTCTCGTTACCGCGCACGACCTTGCCACCCAGTTCGGTCTGCAATTCGGGATTCGCCCATTCGCGGGCGGTTCGCCGCTCGCCCTGTGCGGCTCCGATGGCAGCGCGGTAGAATTCCAGTTCCGGATTTCGTTTCAACGCCTCCGTCACGAGCGAATTAACGGAAGCACCGCTCGCTCCGGGGGAGGCGGCAAAGGCAACCCCAGCGCAAGCCATGGCGGCAAGTAAGAATTTTTGAAGCATGAAAAAATAGAAGGATGATCACGAGACGTAGAGCGCAGTACGCACGGCGGGCGTATCGCGGCAGCAAAAGAAGACGCAGTCCCGAGCGGGACGCGTCAGCGGATCAAACCAGCAGAATTACCGAGCGCAAACAAACCGCCGCCGTCGCCCTATGAGGCGGAGGACGCGCTTGGCCAACCGTCGCGTGCAGGAGAACGAGAGAACACCACGACCGGGCAGCCGGGAGAGCGATAGGTTGGATTTGCTGTCCGGAGACGATCGAACGCTGCGACAGGAAGGTATCGCCGCCCGAGGCAAATTTTATCACATGATCGTCGTGTGAATCTCCCCCGTTGGTTTGCAGCGTCGGACCTTTTGGGATCGCGTCCGGAGAGTGTTCACCGGCGTGATGAAAACGAACTTCCATCTGTCCGTCCGAGACCGTGAGGGAAACATCGTGCTCGTGATCAAGCTGGCCGAGAAAAACCGCGAACGCGGGCAAGAGAGCGAATGTGCTGCACGACATTCCGAGTAGACAGAGGAGCGCGATGAAACGCTGTTGACCTCGCTGTGCTGGCAGACCCCTCATTTGAACCGCTACCTTCGAATCAACGACGTTCTGCGCAAGCAGCAGTTGCGCCCACCGGCACGAACCTTGCCGGATTTCCGACCTATCTCTTACTGGAACTTACCGGTGGCTGATGGAAGTCTCGGAGGACACCTCACCATTGCGCTAGGACCATACCCCCATGAGCGCACCGTTTGAAATCGCAGCAGAATGAGCGATCAATACGGCTCGTGACGAATTTGCTTCGTAGCCGCTCGGTGCGTATCCCGGCCATAGCTCTCGCCCTCGTCGGATGGCTGACGATCACGAATCATTGCGCGCTCGCGGCGCTGGAAGGCCCTGCGAAGATGCCGATGCCCGCGTGTCACGGCTCCGTCGGAGGTCATAAATCTCCCGCGAAGGATGGTCACAATGGAGAGGTGGAGTGCTGCAAGGTCTTGCGCGCAACGTTGCTCACGTTGTCGAAAAAGGCCGCGGTTTTCGATCATTTCCAGTTCACCTATCAAGATTATGTGACCGCTCTTTTGCCGTTGCCGGCCAAGGCGCAGTTGCAATCGCCGCTCGAGCTGGACACCGGGCCACCCGTCGCCAGTTCGTTCGCCGAATCTGTCTTGCAGCGGAGCATTCTCGCTCACGCTCCGCCCTGCTTGAGTTAACTACCTGACGCGCCCGCCATCCGCGGGCGTTCGCGCAGGTCGTTATGTCCGTTTGCCCCAAGGGTTTCTGCCTTTGCCGGCACGCGCTTCTTTTGCTCAACCAGAACTTCATTATGCCCTTCAACTTTCCAACTCGAAAAATCCGGCTTCTCGCTGCGGCGAGCGTTGTCGCGTTTGGCGGCTGCGCAGTGAACCTGCCGCCGTCGCCCGCGCCCGCTTCCAACCCGGCTAATTCCAGCGCAGCGGAGGCGGCGACGGCGCCATTGCGCCCGACGCTCCTGGCCACTTCCCGCACCTTTCTTTCTCCCCAGGCCGGCGACCGGGAACAAACGGCGAAGCAGAGAGACATAAGCGAGGTGAAGGACAAGGCGATGCAACCGGGAATGATCGACGAAAGTCACCTGCCAAACGCAACGCTGCCGGAACGGCCGCCAATCCCCACCACTGCGGAGGCCTCTTACACTTGTCCGATGCACCCTCAAATCGATGAGGCGAAGCCCGGCCAATGTCCGATCTGCGGAATGACGCTGATTAAAAAGACCGGCGCGACGGAGGGAGCCAAACCATGAAGGGAAGCGTGCTTTTGTTGTTAGTCCCTTTACTCGCCGCCGGCTGCGCAACTCCCAGCGCTTCGCTCAACCGCGTCCAGGACACCATCGGCGCGCGCACCGGCAAGCGGGTGCAGTGGAATCACGGCGGTCCGGAAGATGCGCAGATCGAGCAGGGCGTGCAGGCACTTTTGCGGCGGCAACTGACCGCCGGCAGCGCGGTCCAGATCGCGCTCCTGAATAATCGCGAGCTGCAAGCGCGGTTCGAGGAGATCGGCATCGCGCAGGCCGAGGTCATCCAAGCGGGACTAATCAGCAACCCGAATTTCGCGGCCAGCTTCCGGTTTCCCAATCGGCCGCCGTCGGGGACGAACATCGAGTATGCAATCGCGCAGAATTTTCTCGAGCTGCTCGTGCTGCCGCTACGCAAACGGATCGCGAACGCGCAACTCGCGCAGACGGAAATCCGCGTTGCTGATGAAGTGCTGAAGCTGGCGATGGAAGTGAAGGTCGCTTTCTACACCGCGCAGGCGCGCCAGCAGTTGCTCGATCGGTTGCGTGTGATTTCCGAGACGAACGAGACGGCAGCGGAGTTCACCAAACGTCTGCACGACGCTGGCAACACGAGCGACCTGGAGTTGGCCAATCAACAAGGCAGCTACGAGCAGTCGCGTCTTGAAGTCGCGCAGACGGAATTGCAGGTCCGGCGCGATCGCGAGCGGCTCAACCGCCTGCTTGGCCTCTGGGGAGCGCAAACGACCTGGACGATGGCCGATCATCTCCCAGAACTGCCGGGCAGCGAGGGCTCGCTCCGCAACCTCGAATCGCGCGCCGTAGCTCAGCGCCTCGACCTCCAGGCGTCGCGCATGCAGCTTGACCTCATCGGGCAGTCGCTCGCCCTCCGGACGAAGACGCGCTACGTGCCGGCGGGGATTAAAATCGGCGTCGACACCGAGCGCGAAACCGACGGTTCGCGAGTCACAGGCCCGACGCTCGACCTTGAGCTGCCGATTTTTAACCAGGGCCAGGGCGAGATCGCAGAAATGACCGCGCAATATCGTCAGGCGCAGCGCGAGCTGGAAGCGATGGCGGTCAACATTCGCTCCGAAGTGCGCGAGTCACGCGACCAACTCGTCGCGGCGCGCGACCTCACTTCCTACATCGGGAAACGCCTTCTCCCGACGCAGCAGCAAGCGCTCAACCTCACGCTGCAGCAATACAACTTCATGCTCAAAGGCGCCTACGACTTGTTACTGGCCAAGCAGAACGAAGTCGCCGCCGAGCGGAGTTACATCGAAGCCTGGCGCGATTACTGGATCGCGCGCGCCGAGCTGGAACGGGCCGTGGGCGGCAACTTGAGCGGCAAAGTGTTTCTCGATCGCAGCAAACTCTGACCAACGACCATGATTACACGACGTAAATTCTTCTCGGGCGCCGCGGCGTTGTTAGGTGCTTCCACCGTGGCGCAGCGCATCGCCCGCGGCGGCGATTTACTGGCGGCGCAGGCCGCACCCTCACCCACAGCGACGGCTGGCGCGAGCGTCAACTACCGTCCAGTTGTAACGCCGAACGGCTCCAGCCTGCCGTGGGTGATGAAAGATGGCGTGAAAGAGTTTCATCTTATCGCCGAGCCGGTCCGACGAGAGTTTGCTCCCGGCATGATGGTTAACTGTTGGGGTTACAACGGGCAGTCACCCGGTCCTACGATCGAAGCGGTGGAAGGCGACCGGGTGCGCATCCTTGTCACCAACAAGCTCGCTGAGCCAACCACCGTTCATTGGCATGGCGTGATCGCGGCAAACGGGATGGATGGAGTGGGAGGAGTTACGCAGAAGCACATTCCGCCGGGTGAGACTTATCTCTATGAGTTCACGCTCCGCCAGCATGGCATGCAGATGTATCACCCGCACTCGGACGAAATGATCCAAATGGCGATGGGCATGGAAGGCTTCTTCGTCATCCATCCTCGCGGCGGGTATCCAGAGCCGGTCGCTCGACACTTCCTCATCTTTCTCCAAGAATGGGCGATTCACCCGGGCACGTTCACACCCGATCCCAATGTCATGACCGACTTTAACATCTTTACCTTTAACAATCGCGTCTGGCCCGGCACAGATCCGTTGGTAGTGAAGTTGGGCGACCGGGTCAGAGTCAGCTTTGCGAATTTAAGCATGGATAGTCATCCCATCCACTTCCATGGCCATCGCTGGTTCCTGGTTGGCACAGACGGCGGAGAGATCCAGAAGAGCGCATGGGTCCCGGAAACGACCATCAACGTTCCGCCCGGCACCACGCGCACAGTGGAATTCGTGGCGGATAACCCGGGCGACTGGCCGCTTCATTGTCACAAGAACCATCATGCCATGAACGCGATGAGCCACGAGGTTCCCAACGTTATTGGGATGAACCAGAAGGGCGTGGCGCAAAAGATCGGCAAACTGGTGCCCGGCTACATGGCGATGGGCGAGACCGGCATGTATGGCATGTCGGAAATGGCCGATATGATGCCCGGCCCGCGCAACACGCTCCCGATGATGGTCGGCACCGGCCAGTTCGGCCCGATCGAAATGGGTGGAATGTTTACCATTCTGAAAGTGCGCGAAGGGATCACTACCTACGATGATCCGGGCTGGTATCAGAACCCGCCGGGTACCGTCGCGTCTTCCATTTCCGGCAGCGAATCAACCGACCAACCCATGCACCACGATCACACATGAAAAGAAAAGCACTAACTTACCTAATGACTCTGCTCGCAGGCGGAGTCATTCTCTCGACAGCCCGCCCGGCAGGAGCGGAAACAAACGCGCCGGATGCGGCGTCCATCAAACGCACGGCGGAAGAGTTCCACGATGCCCTGGCGGGCGGCAAACCTGACGCAGTCATGGCGCTGCTCCAGCCCGACGTCTTGATCGTGGAGGGAGGCACCGTGCAAACCCGTGACGAGTATCAAAGCGAACATCTCTCGGCAGATATCACTTACGCGAGCGCAGTCCCGGGCAAGCAACTCGACGCGAAAGTCCGGCAGGCCGGCGATGTCGCCTGGGTGACAAGCACCTTCCGGGTCGCCGGCACCTTCAAGGACAGGAAGATCGATGACGTCGCCGCCGAGACCATGATCCTAACCAAGACTCCAGAAGGCTGGCGGATCCGCGCGATCCATTGGTCGAGTCAGAAAGCTCCAAAAAACTAACTCAGCAACATAGAACAAAATATGAAGACCACCATACTAAGTATCATCACCACCGGTTTCGCGATCGGCTCGCTCCTGGCGACACCGTTGACTTCCGCAGAGAAGGAATATCTGGCCGGTTACGAAAAGATTCGTGCCGCCCTCGTCGCGGACGACCTCGCAGAGGCACGACAGGCTGCCAGCTCGTTAGGCGAAGAAGGCAGCACCATGGCTGAAAGCGAGTCGCTCGAAGCGGCGCGGACCGAGTTCGCGGCGCTCAGCGCCAAGGCAGAGAAGCTGGCCGCCGAGCAACCCGGTTACTATGTCGTCCATTGCCCGATGGCGAAAAAGGACTGGGTCCAAACCTCGGAGAAGGTCGAGAATCCCTATTATGGCAAGAAAATGTCGAGCTGCGGTGAACTGAAGAAATAGTCTCATGAAACATCATCAACTCAAAAACTCTCGGACCGGTAAAATCGCAGCTTTTTCCGTCCTTCTGACACTCTGGCTGCCGACCCTCGTTCTGGCCCACGGCGACGAGGAAAACAAATCGTGGATCGACTTTTCTCACTACGGCTTCTCGGGGCTGACGAAACTGTTTAACGTCCACCCGGTCTTTGTGCACTTTCCGATCGCGCTGGTGCCGCTCATTCTGCTCTTTTTCGCACTTGGCATTTGGCGGAAATGGCCCTCTCTCCTGATCGCGGGTCGCACCACGCTTTATCTGGCTCTTGTCTCCGTCATAATCGCGGTTCTGACCGGGAATGCCGCGATGGAGAGTTTCCCGCACAACGAGGTGATCCATCAGATGATGGTAACGCATCAGCACACCGGTTACATTATCCTTGGACTAACCGTGCTCCTTACCGCCTGGAGCTTCTGGCAGAAAGCGCATGTCCCGCGCGGCAGTATAGCATTCTTACTTGTAGCTGCTGCGGCCACATACTTCGTTCTGCAGAATGCGGATATCGGGGGGCGGATGGTTTATCTCCAGGGCGCCGCAGTGAAGTCGATGGCGCCGCTGATGGAGGAAGGACATCAGCATGGAGATGAGCACAGCCATTAACTCGAGAAATAATGGGATGAAAGACGACTGCACGACCTGATTTACCGCATGGAGAATCGAACACTAATCCTTGGTCACTTGTTCCTCGTCCTCAGCCCGCTGTCCGCCGGTGCGGCGACGGTGGAGTATCATCTCACGATTGCCGAGAAGACAGTTAACTTCACCGGTCATCCGCGCCCAGCGATCGCGGTCAATGGCAGCATTCCCGCGCCGACGCTCACTTTTCATGAAGGGGACCTGGCGCGGATTCATGTAACAAACGCGCTCAAGGAAGATGCTTCTATTCACTGGCACGGCATGCTCGTCCCGAACCGGATGGATGGCGTGCCTTATGTAACCTACCCGCCGATTAAACCAGGTCAGACCTTTGACTATGTTTTCCCTATCCGGCAGCACGGCACCTATTGGTATCACTCACACAGCGCGCTTCAGGAACAAAAGGGTCTCTATGGGGCGTTGGGCATTCTGCCGCGGAGCGGCGGCGTCAGTGGCGCGGTCGATCGCACCGTGGTGTTATCGGATTGGACGGACGAGAACGCGCACGAAGTCCTGCGTTGGCTGAAACGCGGCAGCGAATGGCCCGCCTTGCAGCGTGGAACCTCGCAAACGGTCCTAGGCGCTTTGCGCATCGGCAAAGAAGGTGATTACTGGAAACGCGAGCTTCTGCGCATGCCGGCAATGGATCTCTCTGACGTGGCCTACGACCGATTCCTGGCCAACGGCGAGGCGGCACATCAGATCGCGGCCCGGCAGGGAGAGTCAGTGAGAGTTAGGATCGTGGATGGCTCCGCTTCCACCTTCTTTCACCTGCAATTTGCCGGCGGACCACTCACGATCGTTTCGGCTGATGGACAGGACGTTGTCCCGGTGAAGAAGGACCGGTTTCTCATCGCCGTGGCGGAGACTTACGATGTGCTCGTGCGTCCGCCCGGCCCCGGCGCCTATGAATTGCGCGCCACGGCCCACGACGGCTCGGCCTGGACTTCCATCTGGATCGGCCAGGGCGAGCGCCATCCCGCTCCGGATGTGCCCCAGGCGAATCTCTACAACGCGATGGGCAAGCTGAAGCTGGAAAACATCTTCGCTCTCACTCCCGGAGGGACGATGGGCATGCCGGATCGCGAAGTGATCGCCGGCAATTTCGACAAACCGGGAGTCATGGGAGGAACCATGACGATGGAAGAGATGATGGGGATGAAGATGGGCGGCGACATGAAAATGGATGCGGGCATGAAGATGGGTGGAATGTCCATGGACCACGGCGCCATGGCTGGCGGCGAAGGAATGCCGGTCGAACCGCACAACGGCAAGAAACACACCTGGGATTACTCTCCGCTCGGACCCGATGTCTCATCCCGTCAGCCGCTGGTCATGGATGGGATGGGTCCCCGCCCCGGCCCGCCTTACCAGGACCTGCGCTCAGTCAAGAAGACCGCACTCTCGCCGGACCGGCCGGTGCGTGAGATCCGCCTCACCCTCGAAGGCGACATGGAACGCTATGTCTGGATGATCAACAACAAGACGCTCTACGAGAGTGATTCGATCAAGATCCGTCAAGGCGAGACGGTCCGCTTTATTATGATTAACCGCTCCATGATGCATCACCCGATGCATCTCCACGGTCATTTCTTCCGTGTCATCAACGGCCAGGGCGCTTACGCACCACTCAAGCACACTGTCGACGTCCCGCCGATGCAAACGACGGTGATCGAGTTCGCGGCCGAGGAAGTCGGCGACTGGTTCTTTCACTGTCACCTGCTCTACCATCTCGATAGCGGCATGGCGCGAGTCGTGCACTACGAAGGCTTCGAGCCTTACCCGGATACGGCCGCGGTCCGCTATAAGCTTTACCAGGATCCCTTCTACTTCTGGGGGACCGCCGACGTCCTGAGTAACATGACCCAGGGCGACATCCAGCTCTCGAATACGCGGAATATTTTCAACCTGGAATGGGAAGCCGGCTGGCACGATGTACCGGACACGGAAGTAGAGAATACCATCCTTTACGAACGTTACTTCAACCGTTTCACTCGCCTCTTCGCGGGCGCCGATCTGAACGGGACTTTCAAGACCGACCCGGTCGGTTATACGAGCAACAACGACCGCGGCGTCTTTGGGCTCATGTATAAATTGCCACTCAATTTCGACTCGATGATCTGGGTCGATACGGATGGCGGCGCGCGCTTCAGGATTTCCAAGGATATCCCGCTCACTCCGCGTCTCATCCTGGGCGGCGAAGTCCGTTATGACACGCATGAATATTGGGAAGAGCGGGTCCACCTCGATTACATGTTGAGCAAGAATGCATCGATCCTCGGGCAGTGGCACTCCACCTATGGCTGGGGAGTCGGTTTAAGAGTGCGCTTCTAGAGTCGTCGGCGCAGCTTCCATCTCGCAATCCCTTTCTCACAAACCATAGAATCCATTTATGAAAGACAACTACGCAAAATTCGCCGCCATGATCGGCGTCTCCACCCTGGTCATGTTCGGGCTGATGTATCTGAACACTTACGCGCTCGACCAAGTATACTTCAGTGAGACGCGGGCCTACATGGCGCTGGTGATGGGAGCGACGATGGCGATCATCATGCTCGCCTTCATGCTCGGGATGTACACCAAGCGCGCGGTCAATGCCGCGATCTTCATCGGGAGTGTAGTTATCTTCGCGGGCGCGCTCTGGCTCGTGCGGAGTCAGGCGACGGTCGAAGACGTTTCCTGGATGAAAGCGATGATCCCGCACCACTCGATCGCCATCCTGACGAGTGAACGCGCGCACATCACCGATCCGCGCGTGCGCAAACTGGCCGATGGGATCATCGAAGCGCAGCGCCGCGAAATCGGCGAGATGAAGGCATTGATCCAGGATCTGGAAAAGAAACGATAGCTGTCGCTGTGAGTAAGCTCGAACCGTTTTATTCGAAATTCTAACAAGTGGAAACGGTCGCCGGGCGCGAGCCAGAGGTTGCGCCGCTTAAGTTGCCGCCGGCTCGCGGGAGTGTTCTGAGGAGGCCTGACGAGCAATTTCCTCCGTGATATCGGCGGCGTACTCCTCGAGCAGGCTTCTCTCCCTCGCGGAAAACTGGCGCGGCTTCGTGTCGAGTAGGCAGAGCGTGCCGATTGGTTGGCCGTTAGGCGCGCGCAGCGGCGCGCCGGCATAAAAGCGCAGCCCGCGCTCACGCAGGAGCGGGTTATTGGCAAAACGCCGGTCGCGCGCCAGGTCCTCGACCACGATGAGTTCGTTCTCCGCCACGACGTGGCCGCAGACCGACACGGCGCGCGGCGACTCGCGGGTTGCGGCGAGGTCCGCGGGCAGGCCGCTTTGGCTCTTGAAAAATTGGCGGTCGCGATCGACCAGCGAGACGAGGACGATTTGCACGTCGAAAATCCGCGCCAGCTTGGCCGTGATGCGGTCGAAGAGCGGGTCGCGCGCGGGGTCGAGGAGTTTCAATTCCCCGAGCGCACGCAGCCGTTGCTCCTCATCGGCCGGGATCGGCGGCGGCATCATCTCGTCGCTCAAGCGCGGGACGAGCTTGGCGATTTGCACGACGGCGTCGGCCAGGGTCGTGACCACTTCGTCCGCGCCGGAATCGCGCAGGCGCTGGGCGGCCTCGGTCAGGTTTTCGGTCGCGCCCCAGAGGCCGACGACGATTTTCACATTCGTTAGGCGAGCGCGCAGTTTGCTCGTGAGATAGCGCGCATGGATAACAGTCGACGGCGCCACGACCGAGATGCAGACGGCGTCGATCTCAGCTGTGGCCGCGAGCTCGATCAATTCGCCCGCGGTCAGCCGGGCCGACGCGTTCTGCACCTGAGCACCGGTGGTTTCGAGGAGTTGGGCCAGCATCTGGCCCGCGATCTCATCACGTTCCGCCCGCGCCGGCAGGCAATAGATCCGACAATCCAAGACGGGAAGGGGCGCGACGGGAACGTGTTCGGCCACGAGTTGGTCGGCGTCTTTTTTCGATGCCGGGAGCGGCCGATCGCCGAAGTCTTCCACGATATCGCGCACGCCTTGCTCGACCGCGGTGCGCTGTTCCGCATCGAGCGCTTCGCGCCGATGATCCATCTCGACGGCGCTCACCACCGGGATGAGGACCGCATCGTAGAGCGCGGTGAGCGAATTCTCTTTCACGAAGGTCTCGGCCAGGGCGCTCGCTTCATCGAGGCCATCGATAAGGAGCCGGTGATAACATTCCTGCGCCGGCGTGAGCGCTTCCTCATCGCTGAGCAGGGTGCTGAGAAACGAGAGGCGCGGGACGTGCCGGCCCATCACGACCAGGCAAACCGTCAACGGAGTGGAGAGCATCAATCCGAGCGGCCCCCAGAGCCACGTCCAGAAAACCGCCGCCACGATCAGCGCGATGGAGGAAATGCCGGTGTGTTTTCCGTAGAGGAGCGGCTCGATGGCATTGGCCACGAGCAGCTCGATGACGATGAAAAGGGCGACCGTGAGCAACGGCATCAACCAGGCGGGAGAAACCGCCAGCGCGACGGCCGTCGGGAGCAGAGTCGCGATCCACGGGCCGATATAAGGAATAAAACGGAGGACGGTGCCGAGCGAACCCCAGAGGAGAGCGTTCGGCACGCCGATGAAATAAAGGCCGACCGCCACGCAGGCCCCGAAAGTGACGTTCACCAGGAGCTGCATCCGCAAGTAGCGCGAGACGCGGTCGCCCGCATCTTCCATCGCGCGCGCGGTCGCGCTGATCCGGCCCTGGCCAATCAGACGAATAAAGCGGCTGCGCAGATCTTCGCGCTGGAGGAGCATGAAGATAACCAAAAGAAGCACGAGGGCCGCCGTCCCGAGCGGACCGAGGAGCGGCGCCACGATCGCTTTCATCAAGTCGATTGGATTGCCATTCGACGTCTCCACTACCTTGACCGGGAGAGCGGGCGTCACCGGAGTCGGCGGAGTGGCGACCGCGGTTTCAGGTTTGCCAGGTTGCTGGGTCACGACCGGGGCGGGCGATTCCGAGTTACCGGCGAGTTCTTTCTTTAACTCCTCCATCGTCTCCGAGAACTTGCTCAAACTCCCGCCGCGCGGCGCATCGAAGGCGTGCAGTTTGGCCTCGATGTTGACCTTGTAATCCGGGAGCTTGGCGGCGAGGTCGACCAGTTGCCGGGTGAGCAGGTAGCCGGCGGCGCCAAGGACGCTGAAAATCAGAAGCACTGCCAGGAGCACAGCCGCAATGCGTCCGATCCAGCGCTCCAAGCGCGTGACCAACGGCGCGAGCAGAAAGGTGAGGAGGGCGGCGAGCGCGAGCGGGATGAGCAGTTCGCGGGTGAAATAAAGACCGGCGACGACGAAGGCGGCCAGCGCGATCGTCCAAAGCCCGACCAGAGCATCGGCGGCGGCGGTTTTACTTTTCGGAGTTTGCATCGGATGAATTCAGTTCGGTGTTTTCGCAGGCGCGCGCGCCGTGGTCACGCGCGAGCTGCCGGGATCTTCGCAAATATCGCGAGCCCATCGCATTAAATCGTGAATGCGACTTAGCGCAGATGCTTCACCGGAAAATTATCTCGCGCTGCAGTGAGCAAGTGGGGGTATCCATGATTTGGTAGATACGGACGGCGACGCGCGCTTCAGGATCTGTTAGGTTATCCGCTCATTCCGCGCCTCATCCCCGGCGGCGAAGTCAGTAAGACACGCATGAGTGTTGGGAAGAGCGCGTTCATCTCGATTAGATGTTGAGCAAGAATGCCTCGATCCTTAGGCGTTGGCATGCCACCTATGGCTGGGAGTAGGTTTGCGAGTGCGCTTCCAGACTCCTCGGGTCAGATTCCATCTTGCCATCTATTTTTCACGAGCAACAGAATCCATTTATGCAAGACAACTACGCAAAATTCGGCGCCATGACCGGGTTTCCACCCTTGTCATGTTCGGGCTGATGTATCTGAACACTTACGCGCTCGACCACGTTTACTTCAGCGAGACGCGAGCCTACATGGCGCTCGTGATGGGAGCGACGATGGCGATTATCATGCTCGGGATGTACACGAAGCGGGCCGTCAATGCCGCGATCTTCTGGGAAAGCCGCCTTCCGAATGCCACCAACTAAATGACCAACCGTTGGCTGTCCGCGTTAATCCTATTCTTCGCGGCGTGGGCCCAGCCAGTTACTGCGCAAAAGGCCGGTCGACAGAGGGTCGCCAGATCACCGTCGAAGCGGACGAGCTGCCCAGCGCTTATGGCGCGCCGCCGGATCTTTCGCATGGGCGTATCTCTACCCTGACGAAGTCCTACGTCCTTTCTCCCTACAGCTTCGAACTCGAAGCGGGGCTACGACGGCGCAGTCTTTCGTAACGGCGCGCCCGCACAACTTTTTCGCCAGGAAATCGAGATGGGACTTCGCGCGCGCTTCACTCTCGGAGTGCAAAACGAAGTGGAACACAGCGCTGGCGCGCCGCGCGAGCGCAGCTTCACTCTGGAAGCACGCTACGCCTTGGCCGATTGGATAAACTTCCGTTCAACCCGGCGATCTTCGCCGAGTATCGCTTCGGCCGCAACGGGGCAACGAACGATTCCGCTCAGCTCGCGCTCTGATCTCGCATGATTTTCCACACCTCATCGAGTGGGCGATGAATATCTTCGTCGAACGCGAAATTGGTGACCGCCACTCGACTGCTGCCGGATTCGCCCAAAGCGTCGAAATTCCCATCCTCTTGCCGGAGGAAAAGCTCGAGGCAGGACTCGAGATGCAATACCGAAGCGGAGGCGAAACGGCGCGCGGCGACGGCACCACGAAAGGCTTGGCGATCGGGCCCACCCTCGCCTGGCGTCCATCAACCAAGGCGCGTTTCGATCTCTCGCCCCTCTTCGGCTGCAGCGATCACACTCCGGTCGTCGAAGGCATCGTCGTCTCCTTTTCTTTCGGCGGACCTGAAGCCGGCGATACCGAGAAGCCGACTTCCTCGCACTGATCGCCGCCATGTACCAGAAGACCGTCCACCGCTGTTCTGGCTGAGCCTGATCATTAAAGGGGGGACAGAATTCTAGAGGTAGCGGGCGGCATTCTCCTTTTCGCGATCGGCCACGCGACCATCCCGCGCTCCATCACGTGGTTGACTGCGCCGGAGCTGGCCGAAGACCCTCACGACCTGCCGGCAAACTTCTTTGTCCATTCGCGTCGTCTCCTTTCCCTTGATACCAGGCTCTCGGCGCGGCTTATCTTTTCGATAATGGAGCGGTCGAAGTATTCTTCGTCGCCGGGCTTTGGCGCGAGAAGCTCTGAGCATTTCCCTCTGCGCTCTCAATCATTTCGCTCTCGTTTTTCACCGACTCTATCTTCTCTAACGGGCGAGAATACCAAGTTCGCAAACGCATTCCCTTGTTCGCGCGCGATCTTGAAACAGATGAGTAACCCTCTGCCCGTCATCGCCGTGGTTTGCCTGATCATCGGGGGGCTCTCCGCGCTGATCATCGCCATCGACCTCCTCGCTGACCACAAGCAGCACATGTGGATCATGAATCTGGTCTGGCCGATTACCGCGCTCTATGCCGGGCCGCTGGCTCTGTGGGGTTACTTCACCGCCGGACGGCTCTCAACCCACCGCGCAACGATGGAAGCAAAGGCGCGCGGCGAAGATCCGCCCGGCAAAAAGAAACCATTCTGGCAAATGGTTGCCGTGGGCGCGACGCACTGCGGGAGCGGGTGTACGCTTGCCGACATCGTGGGCGAATGGGCGCTTTTCTTCTTCCCGCTCACACTTTTCGGAATGAAAATCTTTGGCGCATGGGTGGTGGACTACTTCCTGGCGCTCCTCTTCGGGATCTTCTTCCAATACTTCACGATCGCGCCGATGCGTGACCTATCGTTCGGCAAAGGCATGGTCGCAGCGGCGAAAGCCGATTTCTTTTCGCTGACCGCCTGGCAGGTGGGAATGTACGGCTGGATGGCGATCGCGACCTTCGTGATCTTCGGTCACGAGATTGAGAAAACGAGTCCGGTTTTCTGGTTCATGATGCAGATTGCGATGCTGGCCGGGTTTCTGACGGCCTATCCGGTGAACTGGTGGCTGCTCCGGGCCGGAATCAAAGAGAAGATGTAAAGGCAAAATCGGAAAGGAGGTGAAAGAGTTATGTTAGAAGAAGGTGCAACTTATAAGTGTCCCGAGGCCGAGTGCGGCTGTGAGGTCAAAGTAACCAAAGGCGCTCCGGCAGAAGAAGCGGGTGATGACGCGCCGACCTGTTGCTGCGACACGAAGATGGAAAAAGAATAGAACGCGATTTCCGCCATGATTGACGCATACCCATATAGGGTATATGCTGCTTCATGGCGGAAGTTGACGGAAGCAGGGTGCATGGCCGCATCAGACGGATCGCGGGGCAGGTAGCAGGCGTGCAGCGGATGATCGAAGAGAAGCGCTATTGCGTCGACATCCTGAATCAAATTTCGGCGGTTCGTTCGGCGCTCGATGCCCTCGGGGTCGAACTCCTGAGCAATCATTTAGAAAAGTGCGTCGTGGGCCACGGCAGCGGCAGCGAGCACGCCCACGCCAAACCGATGAAGACCAACGAACTGCTTTCCGAAGTGAAGGTGGCGTTAAAGAGATTTTTGCGATGAAAGAAGCCACCGAAACATTCACCGACCCGATTTGCGGGATGAAAGTCGATCCCGAGAACGCGGCCGCAGTCATCGAGCGTGCAGGAGAGAAGTTCTATTTCTGTTCCGAACATTGCCGGGACGCATTCGTGGCTCAGGGCAAGAGCACCGACAAACCAATGCACGAGCATTCGTGCTGCCACGATGGCGATCATTCGCCTAACGAGACGGCGAGCGTCGCGACGGCCCGTAAGCCCGCAAAGAAATACTTCTGTCCGATGTGCGATGGCGTGGAAAGCGACACGCCAGGAAGTTGCCCGAAATGCGGGATGGCGCTGGAGCGCAATCCGTTGTTTCGCGACCCGGCGAAGACTATTTACACCTGCCCGATGCATCCGCAGATCGAGCAGGATCATCCCGGTAATTGCCCCATCTGTGGGATGACACTCGAGCCCGAAGGCGTCGTCGGCGGTGACGAAGAGGACAACACCGAGCTGCGCGACATGACCCGCCGGTTTTGGATCGGCGGCGCACTCGCGCTACCTGTCTTCCTGCTCGCCATGGCGCATCTCGTTCCTGCCCTGGCCCATGGGAGTTGGGTGATGAGCGATCAATCACGCTGGATTCAATTCGCCTTCTCGACACCCGTGGTTCTCTGGGCCGGCTGGCCGTTTTT
>JBBSUP010000060.1:0-21164 GCA_038234295.1 Chthoniobacterales bacterium | reverse complement strand
TTCCCGAAGCGCTGCTGGCGCATCTGGTGAAGCGCGTCCGAGAGCGGGAAATTTCTACAGACCAACTCGGATTGCTTGCCCGCTGGCTAGACACTAATCCCGAAGTTCCAGAGGGTCCGTGGTTCAAGCGCTTCCCTGAGATGTTTGTTTGCGGGGAGGGTTCGCTGGTTAAGACTTTCCTGCGGATCGGACAGGTTCCTGCTGGCGAAGAAATCAATTCATAGAACGTTCGCAGCTTCGAGACTTAGAAACCTTCACACCAGGATCAGGCAGAAGGCGGCCGACGCCTTTCGGCGTTGACGGAGAATGGGCCCCTGCCAATCTCCCGGAATCGCGAACGACATGGCTTAAGTGGCGGGCAGCTTGATTTTAAAAAGCGAAAAAATGACGTCGAAAGAACCACGGGAGCGCGGGACGATGGCGCTCTTGTGCGCTCTCGGCGGCGCGCTGGTGTTGGTGCATTTGCTGGTGGGGAATCGCTATGGGTTTCATCGCGATGAGCTGGCGACACTGAGCGATGCGCGGCATCTCGCCTGGGGTTTTGTGGCTTATCCGCCGGTGACGCCGTTCTTTGGCTGGGTGTCGCTTCACCTTTTCGGGACTTCGCTGGCGGGGTTTCGTTTTTTTGCGTCGCTCGCTGGGGCAGTGGCGGTAGTGCTGACGGGCGCGATGACGCGGGAGCTGGGTGGAGGCAGAGGCGCGCAACTGTTCGCGGCGCTCGCCGCGGCGGCCTTCCCACTGGCCTGCGGGACGCTGATGCAATACGTCTCGTTCGATTATCTCGCCTGGGTGGCGGTGGCGTTCGCGGTCGCGCGCCTTTGCCGGACGAATGATCCGCGCTGGTGGCTGGCGGTCGGGGCGGCGATCGCCTTCGGGATGTTGAGCAAATACAGCATGCTTTTTCTGGTCGCGGGGCTGGGCGTGGGAACTCTCCTGAGTCACGAGTTGCGTGCGCACCTGGGGACGCGCTGGCCGTGGCTGGGCGCGGCGCTCGCGGTCGCGATCTTCCTGCCCAATCTGATCTGGCAATGGCAGCACGATTTCATTTCGCTCCAGTTCCTGCAGTCGATCCACGCGCGGGATGTGCGCATTGGGCGAACGAAGGATTTCCTGCCGGATCAGTTGAAG
Source organism: Chthoniobacterales bacterium (assembly GCA_038234295.1). GTDB lineage: Bacteria > Verrucomicrobiota > Verrucomicrobiia > Chthoniobacterales > UBA10450 > Palsa-1392. The sequence continues at coordinate 20,036 of JBBSUP010000060.1, read as the reverse complement.
CTGACGCTGTGCGCGCTGCCGGTGGTGGTGGCCGGTTTATTTTTCTATTTCTCCAAGCGCGGCGGAGGGCGATTCCGGGTGCTTGGGTGGATGTTTGTGGTGCCGTTCGCGCTTTTCGTTCTCGCAAAGGGCCGCGGCTATTACATGGCGGCGGGGTACCCGATTCTGTATGCGCGCGGCGCGGTGCTGCTGGCGGAATGGGCGAGCGGATTGAGCAGGAGTTGGCGATGGCTTGCGGGCGGGCTGGGCTGGACGGCGCTGGCGGCGAACATCGTGTTCTTCGGCGCGTTCTTCCTGCCGATCGCGCCGGTAAATTCATCTTGGTGGCACCGGATGGCGGCGCTCAATGGCGACATCCGGGAGGAGATCGGCTGGCAGGAAATGGCGGAGACGGTGGCGCGGATCCGCGATTCTCTGCCGCCGGAGGATCGCGCGCGGGTGCGAATCCTGGCTGAGAACTACGGCGAAGCGGGCGCGCTCGATCTTTACGGGCCCGCGCATGATCTGCCGCCGGTGATTTGCCCGGTAAATTCTTTCTGGGAGCGGGGCTACGGCGATCCGCCGCCGGAGGTGCTGATCGTGCTGGGTGCGTCGCGCGCAGACCTCGAAGGCGAGTTCGATTCCTGCGAGCTAATCGGGCACGTGAGCAATCGGGAAGGTGTGCCTAACGAGGAGACGACGTATCATCCGGACATTTTCCTTTGCCGGCATCTGCGCGGCGATTGGCCGAAGGTCTGGGCGAAGGCACGGAGATTTGGCTGAGGTATCCAACCTCATTTCGCGCCGCGTTTGGATCACGGCGGGCTCTAATGGACGATCGCTTCGATGTCGCTCGAAGGGTTAGCGTCTGTATAGACCTAGATTCCGAAAGAGCGTCGCCACGAGCCTTTCCAGATTTGAGTTCACCCTCTGGTTTGTCATGAACGTGGCCGAGGACATCTTGATTTGCAGACTTGCATTCTCCGAAACGATCCTTCGAAACCGCTTCGCCTTCGAGAGCTGGAGCCAGACGCTGGCTAACATTCGCGAGGACGAAGAAGGCCAGCCTTTCGGACCGGTCCCGCGTCAGCGTTAAAATCTCGAGCGAGATCTCGAGCCGAGTTCCTCGGAAAGACTACTAAGCAACCGCGCTCTGGGATCGTTCCCCGGCATTTGCTCCGATGAGCTCTTCGCGGGTGAAGAGCGCGACAACCCTGTGGCCCAGCTTCTCGATCGCAGCGCGCCCGCCTTCCTGCCGATCGACGAGGACGAGCACGAACGCGACCTGCCCCCCGGCACTCTCCACCGCGTTGATCGCCTGGATGGTCGAACCGCCAGTCGTAATCACGTCATCGATGACCACCACGGAGTCACCTTCTGAGAAATTGCCTTCGATCAGCTTCTGCCGGCCGTGTTGTTTGGCGATCTTCCTCACGGTGAAGGTCTGCAACTCGGTCGATGGATCCTCCGTGTAGGCAGCAATCCCAATGCTGAGCGCAATCGCATCGGCGCCCATCGTCAAACCGCCTACGGCGTCGACGTGGACGCCGAGTTTCGCGGCCGTCTCTTTGATCAGTTTCCAGCCAGCTTCTCCGACCAAGATGGCGCCCCGCGGCGCCAGGGTCGTCAGCTTGGCATCGAAATAAAAATCGCTCTCCGCCCCGGAGGAGAGGGTGAACTTGCCGAGACAGACCGAACGCTCGGTCAGAAGTTTCCGGAGCTCTTCGCGATAGCCAAATTCATTCATGACGTTCAATCCCCTGGGTTCGCCGCAGATCGGAATAACAGGTCTTCTGCGATGACCGCAACTTCCGCCCGCTGGTTCAAAAACATATCCGGGCGCCGCTATTTCATCCGGTCGAACGTCTTCGAGAGCAGCGCGAGATCCGTCGGCTGGCCGAGCTTTTCACGGGTGCTATCGATCCATTTCTTTTCCAGCGCGTTCTTGGTCGGGCGATCGTTTTCGAAGAAGACGCCGAAGACTCCCGGGAAAGGGATCTGCGCCAGCTTATAGGCCGCTAACTCGTCGGTGACGTCGTGGCGGGCTTCGTCCTCGGGAGTGTTATCCCATTTCTTTTCATCGATGAGGGTGAAGGCGCCGCCTTTCCGCGGGTTCGCCGGGTCGAAGGCGCCGGGATAGAACTCCACGCATTCGCTCAGGCACTCGATCACGCTAAAACCCTCGTGATCCATCGCGCGCTCGATCATTTGGATCATGTGGTTCACCTGCGAGGCGTGGGTGCGCGCGACGAAAGTGGCGCCGCTCGCGACCAGTTTTTTCATCGCGTTCACCGGCTGGTCGATCGCGCCTTGCGGGTCGGTCTTACTCTTGAAACCAATCGGCGAGGTGGGCGAGGTCTGCTTCTTCGTCAGGCCGTAGACGAAGTTATCCATAATCACGTAGGTGAGATTGATGTTCTTGCGCGCGCCGTGCTCGAGGTGGTTGCCGCCGATGGAGAACCCGTCGCCGTCGCCGCCGAAGAGGAACACTTTCACGTCGGGTCGCGCGAGGCTGACGCCGCTCGCGAGCGGCACGCCGCGGCCGTGGATGAAATGCGCGCCGTGCCCATTCACGAAATAGGGAAACCGCGAGGAGCAGCCGATCCCGGCGAGGGTGACGATCTTCTCGTGATCGATCTGACGTCTCTCGAGGACCTTGTAGTAGCAGGCGAGGACGGCGAAATCGCCGCAGCCCGGGCACCACGTTGGGTGATCGGCGGTGATGGCTTTCTTGGTCAGTTTCTCGCGGTCCGGAGCCGGACTGGCATTCGGCGCGGCGGGTTCGGCGGTCAGGGTGTCGCTCATGAGGATGGATTTCTAAGGAAAGATGGAACGCAGGAAATTAGTTTTGCGGGAAGGAAAGATAAAGCCGAGTTCCGTTGCTGACGACTCCGAATTCTGGAAAAGGGAGAGATGAATCAGGAGGTAGGAAAACAGAAAAAGGCAGAGAGCTCAGAACTTCCTGCTTTCTTGCTTTCCTGATTCAATAGTTCCCGTCCAACACCCGCGTTTCGCAGAGCGAAACGTCTACAGGCAACGCTCTTCGGCTGTTCATCTTCCTGCGTTCCTGCTTTCCTGAGCAATGCTCCATCGCGTCGCTCTTCCGTTTCTCGTCGTTCTAATTTTTGCCGGCGCGCTCCGCGCCGAGCCGGCGTTCGATGTCGTGATCCGGGGCGGGACGGTTTACGACGGGAGCGGTGGCGCCGGGCGTCAGGTCGATCTCGCGCTCAAGGGCGACCGCATCGTCGGGGTCGGCGATTTTAAAAGCGCGCCGGCGAAAACCGTGGTCGACGCCAGCGGCCTCGCGGTCGCGCCTGGCTTCATCAACATGCTCTCGTGGGCGACCGACTCGCTCATCCAGGACGGACGTTCGCAGAGCGACCTGCACCAGGGCGTGACCACCGAGATCATGGGCGAAGGCGAATCGATGGGCCCAGTGAACGATCGCGTGCGCGCCTCGATGTTGCGCCAGCAGAAGGACATCAAATACGACATCACCTGGAAGACGCTCGCGGGTTACCTGAGCTTCCTCGAGAAGCGCGGCGTCTCCTGCAACGTCGCCTCCTTCCTTGGCGCGACCACGGTTCGCGAATACGTCATCGGCTTCGAGGACAAGGCGCCGACGCCCGCGCAGCTCGACGAGATGCGCGCCCTCGTTAGGCAGGAAATGGAAGCGGGCGCGCTCGGGATCGGCACGTCGCTGATTTATCCGCCGGCCTTTTACGCGAAGACCGACGAGCTGATCGCGCTCTGCAAAGTGGCGGCCCAATACCAGGGGAAATACATCTCGCACATGCGCAGCGAAGGGAATCAGCTCCTGCCCGCCCTCGAGGAATTGATCCGGATCAGTCGCGAAGCCGGGATCCCGGCCGAGGTTTACCACCTCAAAGCCGCGGGGGAAAAGAATTGGCCGAAAGAGGATGCCTTGCTCGCGCGAATCGAGGCGGCGCAGGCTGAAGGACTAAAAATCACCGCCGACATGTATGCCTACACCGCGGCCGGGACCGGCCTCGACGCCTCGCTCCCGCCGTGGACGGAGGACGGCGGTTATCCCGCGCTTTTCAAGCGGCTGCGCGACCCGGCGACGCGCGCGAAAATCGCTGAGGAAGTAAAAACCCCGAGCGACAAATGGGAGAATTTTTACCTCGCCGCCGGTTCGCCGGAGAAGATCATCCTCGTCGGTTTCAAATCGGAAAAACTGAAACCGCTCACCGGCAAAACCCTCGCGGAAATCGCGAAGATGCGCGGGAAAGATCCGGTCGAAACGATCATGGATTTAATCAGCGAAGACGAGTCGCGAATCGACACGATCTACTTCGTCATCTCCGAGGAAAACGTGCGGAAGCAGCTGGCGAAGCCGTGGATTTCCTTCGGGTCCGATGAGGCTTCGCAGGCGCCCGAAGGCGTCTTCCTGCGCTCGAATCCGCATCCGCGCGCCTACGGCAATTTCGCGCGCGTCCTCGGGAAATATGTGCGCGAAGAAAAGGCGCTGACCTTACCGGAAGCGATCCGCCGGTTGAGCGCGCTGCCGGCGACGAACCTCGGTCTCGTTCGTCGCGGCTTCCTGAAAGAAGGGATGTTCGCCGACGTTGTCGTCTTCGATCCGGCGACGATCGCGGACCGCGCGACCTTCGCGCAGCCGCAGCAATACGCCGTGGGCGTGAAGCACGTTTTCGTGAACGGCGTGCCGGTGATCAAGGACGGCGAGCACACCGGCGCGAAGCCGGGCCGCGCGCTTTGGGGTCCGGGGAAGGTTCGTTAGGCGTGAGCCACCGCCGGGGCGGGAGGTTGCACGCCTTTTGCCGCGGCGAATTCCAGCGCCCCTTCAAGCGCGAGCTGGATTTCGCGCGCCGCCTCCTCCCGGGTGTCGCCGTGCGCCATGATACTCGGCCACTCGACAACTTGGGCGATGAAGCAGTCGTCCCCCGGCGCGGCGGAATACCAAATGCGGATTTCGTAATCTCGAGGGTTCTGCTGCACAGGTGCCGTCATCATGGTTTCAGTTGCCGATTTTTCAACTCTTCACGCACTTGCCGCACTTGATAGCTTTTGGCCTTGCCTCCGGTTGAAGGCTGGAGATTCAAAAAGCTCGGTCCGCGCTGAAAGATGACGTGGCTGCCTTTCGTCGATCGCGCCGTGTATCCTAGTCTCGTCAGCAGGCCAGTGAGATCATCGAAGGAAAAGTTCGCGTCGCTCGCTTCGCTCATGAGCTTGGCGAAGAGCTTTTCGACTTTGCTCACCGGTCGCGCCTAACGAGGCGCGGAGGCCGCGCGTTGCTCGATCTCTTCGATGCTCGGTTGCGCATTGCGGATCCAATCGCGCGCGGCTTCGACGTCGTTGATCGTCACCGGCTTTGCACGCGGATATTCCGGTTCCGCGCGGGCCACGATCTTGCGGCCCATCTTTACCGGCTTCGCCTTTTTCACTTTGAAATCCCAGTGCCGGCCGAAACGGTAAAGCGCGTAGTACATCGTCTTCGCCTCGACCGGCCCGACGCCGCTGCAGCGCATCGCGTTGTAAAACATTCGATCGCAGTCCTGCCACGGCCGCTCGTGCCGATCGTAGGCGACGTCGTGGAGCACGGAGGCGTTGCGATATTTGCCCTCAAACGGCCCGCCCATGAACGACCAGAGCGAGCGCGGGATCGACGCCCCATCCACCTGCGAGCCGGTGGGCGCGATCCAGACCTGCCCTTTCGGGTCGGTGTATCGGAGTTGATTGAGCAGCGTCATGCTCCGGCCGTCCGGGTTCCATCGGGTAATGGGGCTGCCGTTAAAATGTCCCCACGGATGCGCGGGATTGGCGACTTCGCGCCAGTCCGGCGTTTGCGCGGTTGAGCCGCAGCCCGCGAGCAGAATCGCGACGAAAATCCGGAGGAAGCTTTTCATTGAAACCGGCGCGCGCTCAGGCGCCGACCGGCGGTTTTGGCGGCACCATCGCGGCGTCCGGCCGGGTTTCGTTCGTGCCGGCCGCGGCGTCGGCGGCTTCGGCGCCGGGCATGGTTGCCGTGTTGTCACCGGCGCGATCGCGCGCGTCGGAAACTTTCGCCTCGGCGCGCTCGGTTGCGGCCGCAGTCGTGGGATCCTTCGTTGCGCTCACGGTTCCATTCGACGCGTTGAGCCGAGACTCGTGCAGACTCGGGAAAGTCTTGCCCACATAAACCCGCCCGAGAATTTCCCGCACCCGATAGGTCAGTCCATCGGTCTTGGTCACGCTCTGGATTTTCGGTTCGCAAAAGCGCCCGCGGAGCAGCGTCGCAAGTTGCCCATAGCCGTAAACGCCCTCGTCGTTCATCTCCACGACGACGATGCGCTGGAATTTCGCGAAGATTTTTTCGAGTCCGTCCGGGAACGGATGGACGTGGCGCAAATGGATCGCGCCGATGTTTTCGCCGACGCTGCGCGCGCGTTTGGCGGCGTCGTGGATCGGCCCGTAAGTCGAGCCCCAGCCGACGAGCAAGGTCTCGCCTTCCTGGTCGCCGTAGATTTCCGGGAGCGGAATTTCCGCGGCGAGTTTTTGCAATTTGCTTCGGCGTTTCGCGGTCTGCGCCATGTGCAATTTCGGGCTGCCGGTCGGGTGCCCCATCTCGTCGTGCTCGAGGCCGGTGATGAGCGGATATTTGCCGTCGGCCATCGGCGTTCCCGGAGGCGCGTGCTGGGTGATCTGGTCGAGCGCGTAGGGTTTAAAACCGGCCGCGCGCGGCGTGAGATCGGGCTGCGACTCCAGCATCAGGTTCGCGAGATCCGGCTCGTCGAAGGCCTCGATCCGGGTTGCGAGTGAAGTGTCGCTGAGGATGAAAACCGGCGTGCTGTATTTCCGCGCGATCCGGGCCGCTTCGATCGCGATGTAGAAACAATCCTCGACCGTCTGCGCCGCGAGGACGACGCGCGGGCTATCGCCGTGGCCGCCGTAGATCGCCTGAAAAAGGTCGCTCTGCTCGACATTCGTTGGGAGACCGGTGCTCGGGCCGCCGCGCTGCACGTTGATAATGAGGAGCGGGATTTCCGCCATCGAGGCCCAGCCGATCGCCTCGGTTTTCAAAGAAATGCCCGGGCCTGCGCTGCCCGTGATCGCGAGATAACCGGAGTAGGAAAACCCGAGCGCAGTCGAAACGGCGGCGAGTTCATCCTCGCATTGGACGAAGAGCCCGCCGTATTTCGGCAGCTCGCGCCGGAGCGTTTCCATCACCGACGACCACGGCGTGATCGGATAACCCGCACCGTAACGAACACCCGCGGCGATGAGCCCGTAGGCGAGCGCCTGGTTGCCATCCATCGTGATCTGATCGCGCGCGCCGGGCTGCTTCACGACCGTCTCAAACTGGTAGCGTTTCGCGAGCACGTTGCCGACCGGGTAGCCGTAGCCGGCGGTGAAAGCCATGATCGCGGTGTTCGCGATGCTCTCGTCTTTGCCCGCGAACTTTTCCTTGATCAGCGTCGTCAGCTTCTCGACGTCGAGATGGAAAATCTTCGCGATCAAACCGAGGACGAAAATGTTTTTACCCTTGTCCTTCGCGGTTCCGCCTAACGCTTCGACCGTCAGGCCGGTGATCGGAACGCCGACGTAAACATAGCGCTTGTCGTCGAGATTCGGCTCGACGTTATCGGAGTCGTAAAGCAGCACGCCGCCTTCGCGCAGGAAGTCGATGTGATCGTCGTAACTGTGTTGATAAAACGCGACGAGAAAGTCGGCTTCGTCGCCCGCGGAAAGGACCTCGCCGGTGCCCATGCGGACCTGAAAAATCGACGGCCCGCCCGAGATTGTCGCGGGAATCGTCATGTAAGTCATGACGTCCTGCGCGCTCCGGCCAGCGAGCCGCGCGAGGAATGCGCCCGCGCTCTGGATGCCATCCTGCGAATTGCCCGCGAGCCGGATGACAGCGTCATCGATGCTCTCCGGGCGGAGGTCGGCGCGCTCGGCGGCGCCGGTCGGTGAAGGGGTCTTGGGCAGGGTAGGTGTTGGATTCACGGGGCGAATAATTTGGGGCAGAGCGCCGGTGATTGCCAGCCGGAATCCGCGACGAAGTCTTCGGGGGCCCGCGCCGATGAGCGGCGCCTTCCTGCCTGGGCGCATCGCAGCCGGTTTCGGGTAGCGCCCACGTTCCGTGGGCTGGTCGCGGTGTTCACCGCGACGAACTTTCCGAACGACATCAGCGTCACGCGCCGGTCGACCTTCCAGAAAAAGTTCGCGACGGTGGAACACCGTCGCCAGCCCACGGAACGTGGGCGCTACCCAGCAGATTCACTTCGCGCTTGCTCCCGGTTTCACCCGGCCCGTCAATGCCAACGCTATGGGCGGCCTCGTGATCAAACCTCGCGCGCGAATTCTCCACGGGCACGACTGGGTCTTCAGCGGCGAAGTCCTGAAAGTCTTCGGCGCGCCCGCCGACGGCGACGTCATCTCGCTGAAGGACGGACGCGACCGATTGTTAGGCAGCGCCATTTACAACTCGAAGTCGCAGATCGTCGCGCGGCGTTTCTCGCGCCGAAAACAGGATCTCGATCTCGATTTTTTCCAACGCCGGATCGCGCAGGCGGTGGAATATCGCGCGCGGCGCGGGATCGATCCGCGCCTCTGCCGCGTGGTCTGGAGTGAGAGCGACGGCCTTCCCGGCGTGATCGTCGATCGCTACGGCGACCATCTCGTCCTGCAAACGCTGACGCTGGCGATGGATCAGCGGAAGGAGCTGATCGTAGAGGCGCTGAAAAGTTGCCTCGGCCCGGCCGCTAAAGCTGCTGGAGGGACGACCGCCGTGTCGTCCAAGTCTGCAATCACGGACGGGACGGCGCCCGCCCTACAATCGATCATTGGACGCAACGACGCGCCGGTGCGGCGCGCGGAAGGCTTAGAGTTGCAAAGCGGCGTCCTCTTTGGCAACGCGCCTAACGAACTCGAGATCGAGGTCGCCGGGCTGAAACTGCAGGTCGATCTCCTGCACGCGCAGAAGACCGGGTTTTACCTCGATCAACTTCCGAATTACCCGCTCGTTGCCGCGCACGCCACGGGCCGGCGGGTGCTCGATTGCTTCACCAGCCAGGGCGGCTTCGCGCTGGCCTGCGCGCAGGCGGGCGCGAGCGAAGTCGTGGCGGTGGAAGCGGCCGCTGAAAGCATTCGCGTCGCAAAACAGAACGCCGCGCGTAATGGCCTCGCGAACATTGATTGGCGCGAAGAAGACGTCTTCCAGTTCCTCCGCGCCGCGGAAAAGGCGGGCGAGAAATTCGATCTCGTCGTGCTCGACCCGCCCTCGTTTACGAAAAGCAAAGGCACCCTGCACGACGCGCTCCGCGGCTACCGCGAGCTGCACGTGCGTGCCTTTCAGCTCCTCGCGCCGAATGGATTGCTCGCGACCTTTTCCTGCTCGCATCACGTCGGCGGCGAAGTCTTCGACGGCATGATCGCTGATGCCCTTGTCGACGCCCGCCGCTCCGCGCGCCGCCTCCGCCGCTTCGAGCAGGCGCTCGATCATCCCGTGCTCCCGACGTTGCCCGAGACGGAATACTTTCGCGGCACGCTTCTGGAAATGATGCCGGGCCGTTAAACATTCCCGGCTTGCTTAAAAAATAACGGTTCGCTTTGCTGGCCCGCAGTGTGACCGAATTTCTCGATCAGATTTTCGTGCTGGCGAAAGGCCGGCTTCTCGCCCAGCTCGCGGGCGCGCCGCCGTGGCTCGGGCAGATCGTTTCCAGCCTGCTCAACATCATCGCGCTCCTCGCGGTTTTTCTTTCCCTCTTCGCGCTCATGTCGCTTTTCGAGCGCAAAATTCTCGCGCGGATTCAGAACCGAATCGGGCCGAATCGGGTCGGGCCTTTCGGGCTGCTCCAACCGGCGGCCGACGGGATCAAGATGCTGATCAAGGAAGACATCGTGCCGCTGCGCGCGGACAAGGTGGTGCACTTCCTCGCGCCGATCCTGATGGCGGCGACGGCCATTCTCGCGCTCGGCATCATCCCTTATGGGCGGAACATGACGCCTTTCGCGATCGACGGCGGGATTCTCTTTTTCTTCGCGATCGGCTCGACCACGGAGCTGAGCGTGTTCATGGCTGGCTGGGGGAGTAACAACAAATTCTCCATGCTCGGCGCGATGCGCGCGATCGCGCAGATGATCAGCTACGAGCTGCCGCTCATCCTCACGGTGTTGCCGGTGGTGATGGTGGTCGGCTCGCTCCGGCCGGACGCGATCGTCGCGGCGCAGGGTCACTATTCGTTAGGCGTTTTTCCGCATTGGTTTGTGTTTACGCCTTGGGGCGCGGCCGCCTTTGCGCTCTTTTTCGTCGCGGGACTGGTGGAATCGAATCGCACCCCGTTCGATGTCCCGGAAGGCGAATCGGAGATCGTGGCCGGGCACATGACGGAATATTCCGGCTTCAAATACGCCACGTTTTTTCTCGCGGAATATTTCGGCATGTTCGCGATCAGCGGGCTCGCGGTGACGCTTTTTCTCGGCGGCTGGCACGCACCCTTCCGCTACCTCGAGGTGGTTCCTTCTTACCTTTGGTTCTTTGGAAAACTCGGCGTGCTCCTCTTCATCTTCATCTGGATCCGCGGGACGCTGCCGCGGACGCGGGTCGATCAGGTGATGAGTTTCGCCTGGAAGTTCATGCTCCCGATGGCGTTCGCCTGCTTCGTCGCCGCGGCGCTTTGGCATTTTGCCGGGCGCGGTTGGCTCGGCTCGCTCTATTCGTTAGGCATGGTCGCGGTCGTTTACTTCGCGCTCAACTACTTCCTCGAAACCGGCCGGCGCTTTGCGCCGCGCACGTATCGCTACGCCGAATGAACAGCCTCGCTTTCGCCGTTCTCGCCTGCCTCACGCTTGGAGCCGCGCTCGCCGCGGCCGTGCTGCCGCGCCTGGTCCACGCCGCGCTTGCCTTTGCCGCCGCTTTTGTGGGCGTGGCGGTGTTCTACTTCTCGTTAGGCGCGGAATTTGTCGGACTGGCGCAGATCTTCGTTTATGTCGGCGCGGTCGCGGTTTTGATTGTGTTTACGATTCTGCTCACACGCCGCGCCGGTGAGCGCGCGGAGGGGGTGAACTGGAGCGGCGCGGCGATCGCGGTGGTGGTTTTCGGGGCATTGCTCTGGGCAATCATGCGCACGCCGGCGATGAACATTCCCGCGCCTGCCGGCCCTACGCTGACCGTGCGGCAGATCGGTGAAGCACTTATGAGCGACTACGTCTGGCCGCTGCAATGCGTCGGGTTGCTCTTAACTTCGGCCCTCATCGGCGCGCTCGTCCTCGTGCTGGAGGAGAAGCGATGAGCACCTGGGTAGCGCCTGCGTTCCGCAGGCTGGTCGCGGTATTCTACCGCGACGAACTTTCCTCAAAGGCTGCCATTTCCCTGACGCTTACGTCGTCCGGAAAGTTCGTCGCCGCGGAACGCGTCGACCAGCCTGCGAAACGCAGGCGCTACCCGGAGGGGAATTTCGCCGTGCGATGACTCCGACGCTCCAGCATTTCCTCGTCGTTTCGGCGGCGCTTTTCTCGATCGGGTTGCTCGCCGCGCTCAGCCGGCGACACGCGATTTTTATCCTCATCGGGATCGAGATGATGCTCGCGGCGGCAGGAATTAACTTCATCGCTTTCTGGCGTTTCGGTCCGCAACCGGCCGCGCCCGCCGGCGTGCTGATCACGATCTTCGCGATCGCGATCGCGGCGGCGGAAGCGGCGGTTGGGCTGGCGCTCGTGATCGCAGTTTACCGGCATTACCGCACGACCGATGTCGAGCGGCTCGACGAGCTGAAAGGCTGAACTACGACATGGGCGCGCATCTCTGGTTGATCCCGCTAATGCCGCTCACCGCTGCGGGGATCATTCTTGGCCTAACGAGTGCGCGTCGGCAGCTTTCGGCCGGCATTGCGATCGGCGCTCAGGTCTCTGCGCTCCTGCTCGCAACCGCCGCTTTCCGTCTCACCATCGGCGCCACCGGGCCGCGCGGGTTTCACAATTTTTCCTGGTTCACTTTCGGCGCGCAGACGCTCCGGCTCGGGTTCGTCCTCGATCAGCTCACGGCCGTGATGCTGTTGATGATCACCTTCGTGAGCCTCTGGATTTTCGTCTTCAGCGTCGGCTACATGGCGACGGACAAAAACTTCAGCCGCTTCTTCGCTTACCTCTCGTTTTTCTCCGCCGCGATGCTCGGCGTGGTCGTGGCGAACAGCCTCCTCCTGCTCTTCGTCTGCTGGGAATTGGTCGGGCTCGCTTCCTATTTGCTCATCGGTTTTTGGATCCACAAACCGAGCGCGGCGGCCGCGGCGAAGAAGGCCTTCATCACTACGCGGATCGGGGACCTCGGTCTTTTCATCGGGATGCTCTGGCTCTACGGGCGGAGCGGGACGCTGCTGTTTTACGACGGCGGAAACGGGGCGCTGGAAAGTGCGGCGCTCTTGTCGTTAGGCGGGAGCGCGACCTTCATTGCGCTTCTCATTTTCTGCGGCGCGGCGGGCAAATCAGGACAGTTCCCGCTTCACGTCTGGCTGCCGGACGCGATGGAAGGGCCGACGCCGGTAAGCGCGTTGATCCATGCCGCGACGATGGTGGCAGCCGGCGTTTTCCTCGTCGCGCGCGTTTATCCCATCTTCTCGTTAGGCGCAGCTGTAGCCGGCAGCGGTGACGCCGGCGGCAGCGGCCTCAACGCGGCCGCCTACAGCGTGACGACTTCGCTCAGCGTGGTCGTCTGGATCGGCGTGGTCACGGCGCTCATCTCGGCGCTGATCGCGCTCGCGCAGTGGGACATCAAACGCATCCTCGCTTACTCCACTGTCTCGCAACTCGGCCTCATGATGGTGTCGTTAGGCGTGGGTGGGGTAGCCGCGGGGATCATGCATCTGCTCGCGCATGGGTTTTTCAAGGCGCTCCTCTTTCTCGGTTCCGGCTCGGTTATTCACGGATGTCACGAGGAACAGGACATCCGCAAAATGGGCGGATTGCGCGGCCCGATGCCGCTGACTTTTGCGACCTACGCGATCGGCATGATGGCCTTGAGCGGGGTGCCGCTTTTCTTCGCCGGCGCCTGGACGAAAGAGGAAATCCTCCACGCGTCGGCGCTTTGGCCCGGCTCGCGCCTGCCGTATTTTCTGATGCTCGCCGGCGTAGTCCTGACCGCGCTCTACATGACGCGGCAGATGCTTTACGTCTTCTTCGGCGCGAAGCGCGAGGCCGCGGCACACGCGCACGAAAGTCCGGCGGTGATGACGCTGCCGTTGGCGGTGCTCGCGGTCTGCGTGCTGGTGCTGAGTTTCGTCCTCACGCCGGCGTGGCCTTGGCTGCACAGCTACCTCTCCGGGGAGGAAGCGCGCTGGAATCCTGCGCTGCTTTTCCAGCCGATGCTTTTCATTTCCCTGGCGCTGGTGGCGCTCGGCATTGGGCTGGGAGTTTTAGTCTATCGGCGCGCCGGTCCGCGCGATGCGCTCGAAGAGGCGGCGCCGGGAGTGTTCGGATTTCTCGCGCACCGGATGTGGCTCGATGAGCTTTACGACGTGACCATTCTCGCGCTCGCGCGGAGCGCGGCGTCCCTGGCAGATTTCCTCGATCGCTTTCTTTGGGATGGACTCGTTAGGCTGGCCAGCGGAACCGGGCGATCGTTAGGCGGTCTCGCGAAAAGCTCAGACGAACGCGGGATCAACGGGACCGCGAACAGTGCCGCCGGCGCAACCCGCGGACTCGGACGCTGGCTCGCCGCGGGGCACACCGGGCAGGTGCAAAACTACCTCGGCGCGATCGCGCTCGGGATGGTGGCGCTGCTCATTCTTTACGCATGGCTCACCTGATCGCGGGTCTCATATTTCTCCCCGTGCTCGGCGCGCTTTTCGTCAGCGTGACGCCGCAGCGCTACGCGCGGGCGGTCGCGCTTGCGAGCACTTTATTCACGGCGCTCTGCGCGGCGATGCTCTGGAGCGGGTTCGACCCGGCTTCGGCGGAAATGCAGATGGTGGCACGACACACGTGGATTCCCGCGCTCGGCGCGGAACTCCATTTCGGGGTCGACGGCTTGAGCCTGCTGCTCGTGCTCCTGACTTCGCTCGTTTTTCCCTTCGCCCTCCTCGCGCAGAAAATGGGACGCGGGTTTTACGCGCTTCTCCTCGTGATGCAGGCGGCGCTCTACGGCATTTTCACCGCGCAGAATTTCGTCCTCTGGTTTCTCTTTTACGAGATGAGTCTGCTCCCGGCGTTTCTGCTCATCCGCGTCTGGGGCGGAGCGGGCCGGGGGCGCGCGGCAACGAAGTTTTTTCTCTACACGTTTCTCGGAAGCGTCGCGCTGCTGCTCTCCTTTCTCGGGATTTATCTGGCGCGGGGGACGTTCGATTTCGCGGAGCTGGCGTCGTTAGGCAAAAGCGGACTGCTCTCGGGGAATGCGCGCTGGTTCGCTTTCGGCGGGATCTTTCTCGGGCTCGCGGTGAAAGTGCCACTCTTCCCGTTTCACACCTGGCTGCCGGACGCCTACGAGGCGGCGCCGACCGGGGCCTCGATGGTCATGGCCGGCGTCCTCTCGAAGATGGGCGTTTACGGCTTCATCCGCCTGCTCCTGCCGCTTTTCCCTAACGAGCTCCGCACGCTCGGCCCATGGCTCCTTGGGCTCACGGTTTGCTCGATCGTGTTCCCCGCGCTCGCGGCCTGGGCGCAGCGGGATTTGAAACGGATGATCGCGTATCTGTCGATCAACCACCTCGGGTATTGTCTGCTCGGGCTCTTCGCGGTGACGTCGCTGCGAACGGCACCGCCGAACGAAACGGAGGCGGCGTTGAGCGGCGTCTTTCTCCAGATTTTCAATCACGGCCTGACCGCGGCCGCGCTCTTCTTCTTCGCCGGTCTGCTCGAACAACGTCGCGGCGCGCGCGGGCTCAACGACTTCGGCGGGCTCATGCAAGGCGCGCCGCTGCTCTGCGGTTGGATGAGTGTGGCGATGTTCTCGTCGTTGGGCTTGCCCGCGTTGAACGGCTTCGTCGGTGAGTTTCTCATCTTCAAAGGCGCGTTCGCGCTCGCACCGATTTTCACCGCCGTCGCAGTACTCGGACTGCTCTTCACCGCGATCGCGTTGCTCCGTGCGATGCAGCTAATTTTCAGCGGGCCAGTCGGGGAAAACTGCGCGGAAATTCCCGATCTCCGCCTCGGCGAAAAATGGATCGCGCTCCCGGTCGCACTCCTCATGCTCGCGCTCGGAGTTTATCCGCAGCTGCTGCTCAACTTCCTCAACGCCACGATCACCGAGATGGCGCGATTGTTAGGCTAAGTCCCCACGCCGATGAAAAAAACCCTCGTCCCAATCGCGCGAATCAGGCGGTGCGCCGCAACCGCGCGCGCTTCCCGGCGGACTTCATGTTCCGCGTCACAACCCGGGAAGAGGAACGTTTGAAATCACAAACTGTGATATCAAAGACGGGCCGCGGCGGACGGCGTCATCTCTCTTATGCCTTCACCGAGCAAGGCGTGGCGATGCTCTCGAGCGTGCTGAATTCCGAGCGTGCGGTGAAGGTGAACATCGCGGTGATGCGCGCGTTCGTGAAGTTGCGCGAAACTCTGGAGACTAATCGCGAGCTCGGCCGGAAATTCTCGGAATTGGAGAAGCGCGTCGGGCAACATGACGGCGAGATCTCGGCAATCATCGACGCGATTCGACGGCTGATGACACCGGCGAAAAAGCCGGTACGCGAGATCGGCTTTCACGTGCGGGAAACCTCGCCGCATTACGGCGCGAGGAAGAAGAAAACATGATCGCCTGGACGATTTATCTCACGTTCGCGGGCGCGCTTGGCGTCTTGCTGCTCCCGCGTTTTCTCGCGCGCTGGATTGCAGTGGCAACGACATCAGCGGCCTTCGCGGTGAGCGCGGCGGCGCTCTTTGCGCCCGGGACGGATTTCGCGCAGTTCGCCACGATCGTGCGCGCGCCGTGGATTCCGGCGCTGGGGATGAATTACCATCTCGCGGCCGACGGCATCAGCCTCACGATGACCTTCGTAACTGGGCTGACCGCGGTCTGCGCGGTGCTTTTTTCCTGGCAGGTCGAGGAACGGCCTAACGAGTTTTTCTTCTGGCTTCTGCTCGTGGTCGGGGGGTCCTACGGCGTGTTCCTGAGCGCGGATCTCTTTCTGTTTTTCGTTTTTTACGAGCTCGTCATCGTCCCGAAATATTTCCTGATCGCGATTTGGGGTTCGACGAACAAAGAGCACGGCGCGATGAAGCTGACGCTTTATTCCTTCCTCGGCGGCGCGCTTGTTTTCATCGGCATCCTCGCCGCTTTCACGACCGCCGGGACGCTCGATCTCGCGCAGCTCTCGCGCTTCGCTTTTCCCGCTGCCATGCAGGCCTGGGCGTTCCCGGTTTTGTTCCTCGGCTTCGCGATTCTCGCGGGCATTTGGCCGCTGCACACCTGGGCGCCGACCGGTCATGTCGCCGCGCCGACGGCCGGCTCGATGTTGCTCGCCGGGATCGTGATGAAGCTCGGCGCTTACGGGGCGTTGCGGGTCGCGCTGAATCTCTTCCCGCTGGGCTTCGCAATGTGGAGCAAATGGATCGCGGTGCTCGCGGTCATCGGGATCGTTTACGCGGCCGCGGTGGCGCTGCGGCAGAAGGATCTCAAGTTCATCATCGGCTACTCGAGCGTGAGCCACATGGGCTTCATCCTCCTGGGATTGGCGGCGGCGAATTCGTTAGGCGTGTCCGGCGCGGTCCTGCAGATGTTTTCGCACGGCGTCATCGGCGCGCTCCTTTTCGCCCTCGCCGGGGCGATCTATTTTCGGACGCACACGCGCAATCTCGATCATCTCTCCGGGATGGGGCTGAGTCGACGGATGCCGTTTTTCGCCTTCGCTTTTGTGCTGGCGTCGGCGGCTTCGATGGGTCTCCCGGGATTCAGCGGGTTCGCGGCGGAAATCACGATCTTGCTCGGGGTTTGGAAGACCTTCCCGGTCGCGGTCTGGATCACCGGGCTCGGGATGGTGCTGGTGGCGGCGTTTACCTTACGCGCCTTGCAGAAATCCTTTTTCCGCGACGACCGCATGCCCGCGCAGGAGGCGGCTGTGGCGTCGCCCGCAATGATGAGCGCAGACCACGTCACTCTCGCGGAAAAGCTCGGCGCGAGTCTTCTCCTGCTCGCCACGCTCGGCGTCGGGCTTGATCCCAAACTGTTGCTCGACCGCATCCAACCGGCCGTGCAGGCGATGCGTTTTCTTCAGCCGTGAACTACTACGAATTCGTTAGACTAGGCGCGCCCGAGATCGTTCTCGTGGTCACCGCGCTGGCTGTGCTCTCGGCCGGATTGATCCGTCAGCGCGTGCCGGGGCTTTGTTCCGGCATCGCGGCGGCGGGAATTCTCTTCGCGGCGGCGACGGTGCTGCGGTTGCCGGCGCACGGGACGCTCGGTCACGACATGCTCGTGGTTTCGCCGCTGAATTCCCTCTTCCAAGTCATCTGTCTCGCGCTCGCTTTTTTCACCATCATTCTCGCGCACGGGCGCGAGCCGTTGCCGCATCACGGGGAGTTTCTCGCACTGCTGCTTCTCGCCACGGTCGGTCTTTTACTGCTCATTGGGAGTGAAGAGTTGCTCATGATTTTCATCGGGCTCGAGCTCCTCGGGCTCTCGCTTTACATTCTCACCGCGTTCGACAAAACCGATCGGCTCGCGGCCGAGGCCGGCTTGAAATATTTCCTTTTCGGCAGTGTCGCGAGCGCTTTCACGCTCTTCGGCATCAGCCTGCTCTACGGGATCACTGGCACGACCTCGCTCGGACTGATGGGACCGCAGCTCGCGGCGCATGCGCGCGAGCCGCTCCTCCTGCTCGGGGTGATCATGACGCTCGTCGGTTTCGTTTTTAAAATCGCGGGCGCCCCGTTCCATCTCTGGGCGCCGGACACCTACCAGGCGGCACCGTTGCCGGCCGCCGCGTTCATCGCATCCGGGTCGAAGGTCGCGTCATTCGTCGTCCTAGGGAAAATCGTCCTCGTCGCCCTGCACTCCGTGCCCGGGAGCGCGGGTTGGCATGGATTCGCGGCGGGCTGGTCGCCGTTGCTCGCTGTGATCGCCGCGCTCTCGATTCTCATCGGCAATCTCGTCGCGCTCACGCAACGCAACGTCCGGCGGCTGCTCGCCTATTCCGCGGTCGCGCACACCGGTTACACCCTGCTCGGCCTGGTCGCGGGCCCGGACGGTTTCGCCGCGACGCTTTTCTACACCACGATTTATGCGATCACTTTAGTCGGAACTTTCGGCGTGGTTGGATTCGTCCGACGGGAAAACGGCGGCGAAGACCTCGCCGATTTCGCCGGGCTCAGCGCGCGCTCGCCGTTGCTCGCCGGCTGCATGACGATCTTCGTGCTCTCGCTCGCCGGTCTCCCGCCGCTCGCGGGATTTTTCGGGAAGTTTTACCTCTTCAGCGCCGCCCTCCGCACGCTCGGCGCCGGTCACGGTTTGCTTTGGCTGGTCGTGGTCGCGCTCTTCGGCAGCCTCGTCTCGCTCTATTATTACCTGCTTATTTTGAAAGCCATCTTCGTCGACCAGTCGCACACGAGCGGGTTCGCGTATCGCGTCGATCCGCTGCACCGGCTGGCCCTGTTGCTCCTCGCAGCGGCGATTGTTTTCCTCGGAGTACTCCCGGGCGCGCTGGTCGAGCGGATTCTTGCCTCTTTCTCCTAACTGCCTCACGCGTGCAGTAGCTCCGGGGTCCAAGGCCTCGCGCGGCCTTCGTTATTTTACGCCGAGGAGATTTCAAGCCATCCGCCGGCAGCGAGCGGGGCGTTATTAACTTGGCTTTAACCAAGGAGAATAATGAGAGCACTAGTCTGGCACGGAAAAGAAGATGTTCGCTACGACACGGTCCCTGATCCGGAGATCGAACAACCGGACGACATGATCGTGAAAATCACCGCGACCGCGATCTGCGGTTCGGACTTGCATCTCTACGACGGCTACATGCCGATGATGGAAGAGGGCGACATCATCGGGCACGAGCCGATGGGCGAAGTCGTCGAGGTCGGCAGCAACGTGAAGAACCTGAAGGTCGGCGATCGCGTCGTCGTGCCGTTCACGATTTGCTGCGGCACCTGTTTCTTTTGCGAAAAAGAGCTCTGGTCATGCTGCGACCGGACGAATCGCGATGCGGAAAAGGCCGCGAAGCTGATGGGCCAGGCGCCCGGCGGGCTCTTCGGCTACTCGCATCTGACGGGGCATTATCCGGGTGGGCAGGCGGAATATTTGCGCGTGCCGTATGCCGATGTCAGTCCGCTGAAGATCGAGAACGACTCGCTCACGGATGAGCAGGTGCTTTTCCTTTCCGACATCTTTCCCACCGGCTACATGGCCGCGGAAAATGCCGGCATCGAGCCGGGCGACACCGTCGCGGTGTGGGGCTGCGGACCGGTCGGGCAATTCGCGATCCAGAGCGCATGGATGTTTGGCGCCGGGCGCGTGATCGCGATCGACTGTGTGCCGGAGCGGCTCGCGATGGCCGAGAAACAAGGCAAAGCCGAAGTCGTTAATTTCGCGGAGATCGATGGCAGCGTTTACGAGAAACTCCAAGAGATGACGAACGGCCGCGGGCCCGATCGCTGCATCGACGCGGTCGGCGCCGAGGCGCACGGAAGCGGGAGTTTCGACGCGCTCATGGACAAGGCGAAAGCCGCGGTTCACCTCGCGACCGATCGCGTGCACGTCATTCGTGAAGCGATCTGGTGCTGCCGCAAAGGCGGGACAATTTCGATGCCGGGCGTTTACATCGGCTTCGCCGACAAAATCCCGTTGGGCGCTTTCATGAACAAGGGCCTCACGCTGAAGACTGGTCAGACCCATATGAAGCGCTACACGAAGCCGCTGCTGGAGAAGATCGAAAAGGGCGAGATCGATCCGTCCGCGATCATCACGCACAACCGCCAGCTCGCGGAAGGCCCGGAGCTTTACAAGACGTTCCGGGACAAGGAAGACGGCTGCATCAAAGTCGTGCTAAAACCTTAAGCACTCGGTCATCCCGAGCGGAGCGCAGCGCAGTCGAGGGATCCCGCCGGGCTTTCTGGAAGATTTAGTTCGCGAGCTTCCCAGTGGCGCCACGGGATCCCGCGGCTGCGCTGCGCTCCGC
>JBBSUP010000059.1:0-21344 GCA_038234295.1 Chthoniobacterales bacterium | reverse complement strand
GGCGAGGATTTTCCGGTGACGAAGCTGACCGTGACTTCGACCGACCCGGAAGTGAAAGCCGTGGCGGAGAAGGTGCCTAACGAGAAGAATTTCCGGATCAAGGTGACGCCGCCGAAGACGAACCGGCCGATTAACGCCGCGCTCAAGATTGTCCCCGATTATCCGAAGGGCACGCCGAAGAATTTCTACGCGAACGTGCGCGTGGACCCGCATCCCGCCGAGACGGCAGCTGCTTCACCGACGGCAGCTCCTGCAACGACCGACGCGTTGAGCGCGCCCGCTGCGCCTGCGCCGGCGGCCTCGCCCGCGGTTTCGCCGCAGTAATCTCGCGTGCGCTCGCCGGTCCTGCGACAGGCCCTCCTCCTGGTTGGTCTCGCCTTTCTCCCTGCGATCGGGCAGGCGCTTTTCTTTCGCGGAAATCCCGGGCTCAGCTCGCGCCCCCCGGACCCGTTTGAGGTCTCGCTCGCGCAGGAGAAAAGCTGGGGTGCGACCGTGCTCTGGGTCGATGCGCGCCCCGAGGAAGAATACGAGAAGGGGCACATCCCCGGCGCGCTCTCCTTGAACGAAGACGACTGGAATGGGCTCTTGCCCGCGGTGCTCGCGGCTTGGGGACCAGAGCGAAAAATCGTCGTCTATTGCAGCCGCAAAAGCTGCAACGCGAGCCACGGCGTGGCCGAGCGGTTGCGAAACGAAGCGGGGCTGAAAAACGTCTATGTTCTCCCCGGCGGCTGGGAAGAGTGGGAGGAAGATGCGAGTCGTTAGGCTGATTCTCTCGTTCCTCGTCGGCGCGGTCTTCATCTACGCCGGCGTGCTCAAGACGCTCGATCCGCTGCGTTTCGCCAGCGACATCAGCAACTACGCGATGATCTCGTGGCCGCTCGGCGTGCGCGTCGCCTTTTTCCTTCCCTGGCTCGAAATCATCTGCGGGCTCGCGCTGATTTTTCAGCGCCTCTTCGCCGGCGCGGTCGCGCTCACGGCCGTGATGATCGTGGCATTTCTCTTTGCGACGATCTGGGCGCGCGCGCACGGGATCGATGTTTCCTGCGGTTGTTTCGGCACCGTGAGCAGTAATCTCACGCTCACCTGGCACCTCGTGCTGAACCTTTCGCTCCTGCTCGCGTGCGGCGCGCTTTGGTGGCTGCAACGGCGCAGAGTTCGTTAGGCACGGCTCCGACCGTTTGTAGACGCCTCCCTCTGGGAGGCGCGGGGTTGGCGTTCGTCTTGGATAACGGCCGGCGCGTGCTCCCGCGCTTCGCAGAGCGAAGCGTCTACCTGTTGCACTGCGCGCATTGCTCCGGCCTCGCGCCGTGACGGCGAGGGATCTCCCAGGCGTTGCGCGATGTCGTTAGGCAAGTGCGCATCACCCGACGCCTGTGAGATCCCTCGCCGCGCTCGTCGGCTCGGGATGACAAAAAGAAAAAGCGGCCGCGAGCAAACGCCCGCGACCGCAACTTTCGCTAAAATCTCGCCAACCGTTAGCTCATCCAGCTATTCCAGCGCTTCCGCAGCGGCTTGACGTAGCTCTCGACGTCGACCTCTTTCATGCGCTCAACCCCTCCGCGCACGGCGTCGGACACGACCTCGGACGTGTCGTCATAACCGCGGCGCACTTTGCGCAGGAACGGCAGCGCCGGCTCGGAAATTCCGCGCCAGTCGATGTTCTTCAACGCGTTGCGCACCGTCAGCGGCGTCGGCTCCGGCGGCCGCGAGGCGTAACGAATCGCCAGCCCGATCGCCAACCCCAGAGCCAGCGCCCCGAGGATGGTCGGCACCGGATTTTCCCGAAGGAAAAACTCCGTCCGCTCACGTGCCAGCGTCGCATTCTTTCGCGTCTGCTCCCACGTGTCGGAAGCCGCGTTGGTAAATTGCTCTTTGCGCTCTTCGAGTCGGCTGCGCCCGCCCTGACCCTGACCGCCTACACTCTGCCCGAACTCCGTCTCCGCCATCGGATCGTCTTTCGGAAAATTATCGCCATTGGAACTCTTCATACCCAATGCATCGGATTTGCGAGGCACTTTGCGCTTCGCCCGGGCCCGGAAAATTCACGCAGGCGCACCGCAACATCCAGCAGCGCCTCCTCCGGCGAACCAATAGCGAACTCAAACAACGAAAGGGAAAAATCATGGACGAAGAAACTAGAGCAGCAGGAGACGAAAACCGCGATCCAATCACCGGCGAACCCGGTTCACATCCGGTCGGGACCGGCCTTGGCACCGCCGGCGGAGCCACCGCGGGCGGCGCCATCGGGGCGGCCGTGGGTGGACCGGTCGGCGCAGTCGTGGGCGCAGTCGTCGGCGGGGTCGCCGGCGCCTATGGCGGCCGGGGCGTGGCCGAAGCCGTCAACCCCACCGTCGAGGAACAATACTGGCGCGAAAATCACGCGTCCCAGACCTACGCGACGGACGCGTATGACTACACGCACTACGCGCCCGCCTACCGGGTCGGCTACGAGGCGCTCGGGAAATATCCGGGTAAACACTTCGACGAAATCGAGGACTCGGTCGCGCTCGATTACGAGAAGCACGAGCCCGGTTCCGCCTTGCCTTGGGATCAGGCGCGCCGCGCCTCCCGCGCGGCCTGGACCAAAGTGAGCGGCGTGACCACGCCGCGCGACGTCACCCGCGGAACCCGCGATTCGATTTAAACTCGCGGCGATGAACTGACCGCGCGTCGGGATTGCCCCGGCGCGCGGAGTTCGCTAAATGTCGATCCCTCGATGGACGCATTTAGTTACCTCTCGGTCCTGCTCTCGATCATTCTCGGGCTGGCCATCACCCAGATCCTGCAAGGGATCGGCCGCGTCATCCAGGCGCGGGATCGGATCGTTTTTTTCTGGCCGCCGCTGGTTTGGGCTGCGCTCCTCGTTCTCCTCAGCGTGCAAAGCTGGTGGGCACTGTTCGGGCTGCGCACCCGCGAGCATTGGAGCTTCTTCCCCTTCCTCGTGGTCGTTCTCCAGACCATCAATCTCTACCTCACGACCGCGCTCATTCTCCCGGAGATCGGGCCGGGCGAGCAGGTTGATTTGCGGGTCGCTTACTTCAAACAGGCGCGCTGGTTTTTCAGCCTCAGCATTGTCGCCGTCGTCATTAGCCTGGCCAAGGATCTCGTCCTGAACGGCAGCTTCCCAACGCCCGCCAACACCTGCATTCAGCTGGTTTTCGTCGGCATCGCGGTCTCCGCGATCGTGATTAAACGGGAGTGGTATCACAAATTCATCGCCCTCCTCACGACGGCGCTTTTCGCGCTCTACATCGTGCTCCTTTTCACTCGGCTGCCGGGCGACTAGAGTGGACGCCAGAAGCTTCCGAAGGGCGACGTTGTAGCCGGGGGCGTTGACCCCGGCGGGACCGGCGCATCACCCGTGTCACCCTGCCGGGGTCAGCGCTGCCGGGGTCAACGCCCCCGCAGTCGGAAATTATTTTTAGCAACTGCTCCGGCGAGACCGCGGCGTCGCAGGAGCTCCGCCCTCCATTGCTGGGCCCGCACTTTCCCTTTTCCCCCGGCTCGCTGCCCTAGCGCCACTCGTGCTTCGGGTATCTCCGCTGCAGCTCCTTCTTGATCTTCGGATAGCTCTCTCGCCAAAAGGTTGCGAGATCGTCTGTAATCTGGATCGGGCGATGATTCGGCGCGAGCACCTCGATCCGCAGCGGCACCCGGCCCGGGCCGATCGCCAGACCGCGCTCCACGCCGTAGAGATCCTGGATGCGCGCCGCGATCGTCGGCGGATGGCCCGCGCCGTAAGTGATCTTCGCGTTGCGTTCGTTAGGCAACTTGATCCGCTCCGGTGCGAACTGCTCCAGCGCGTTCTGCTGCGCCGCGCTCAGCCACGAACGCAACGCGGGCGCGACCGGACGTTCCTTGATCTCCTTATAACTCGTCGCGCCGAGGCAGATCTGCTCAAGCAACAACTGCTTCTCCGCCGCGCCGATCGGGGGCAGCTCGAGCTCGGGAAATTGCGCGGCCGCGAAATTGAGCCGCGCGATCCATTGCTCGGTCGCGTGATCCCATTTTTTCAGCGGACACGTTCCTGCCGCGACCTCACGCGCGAGCAGCGCGGCGGCTTCTCCGGGCGGCACCTTTTCCGTCGTCTTCTCCTCGAGCACGAGATCGTGAAAACGCCGCACGCTCCGCCCGAGCACCCGCCGCGCGGTGGAATCGAACACGACCTCCACTTTTTCCTCGAGCGCCTCAGGGAAAAACTCCGCGAGCCACTCCGGCTCGATCGCCGTCGCGAGCGTCAGCAGCACCTGCCGTTCGCCATCGCTCGACTCGATCTCGCGGATTTCTGAGGCAGCTAAAAGCCGCGCGCGCTGGACCACGCTCTCGCGCGCGAGCACGCCGCGACGCCCGTGCACGAGCGCGCAACGGAGCGTTCCCTCCTCCCGCCGGATCGCGACCTGATCAGGAAACCCGGTGAGAACGCAGCGCGCGATCGCGCCCGGCGCCGCGGTTTTTTCCGCGACGTCGAGCCCTTCCGCACGAGCGATCCCGAGAAACTGCTCCCACAACTGCGCCGCGTCCCGCGCCGCGCCGGCGTGCACGCCTAACGACGAGCAACGGCGCGAATCGAAGTGATTTTTCTCCGCAAAACGGAAGGCGCGCACGAGCAGGAAAAGATCGGATTCATCATCATCGCCGAGCAGGTCGTCGCGCTCGGCGCGCACCTGCTTATTCTCCGCGCGCCGGAGCAAATTCCGCCCCTGCGTGAGCGCGGCGATGAGCGCGATCGTGCGGACACAACCTTCCGCCTCCGCCGCGAGCAGCATCCGCGCGTAACGAGGATGCACCGGAAACGCGAGCATGCGCTGGCCTAACGACGTAATCACATTCTGCGAGCTCGCAGCCGTTCCGGGTAGCGCCCGCGTCTCGCGGGCTGGCGACGGTGTTTCACCGTCGCGAACTTTCTCTCGGGCGGGCGATCTCCCAGCCGCGTTCGTTTCACCAGGAAAAGTTCGTGGCGGTGGAACACCGCCACCAGCCCGCGAGACGCGGGCGCGACCCAGCGCGCCGAGATCGCGCAACAATTGCTCCGCGCTCTCCAGCGCCTTCGGCTCCGGCGGTTCGAGCCAGCGAAAAGCAGCCACGTCCTCCACACCGCTCGCTTTCAACGTCAGCACGACCTCGGCGAGATCGAGCCGTTTCACTTCCGGCAGCTCCTGCGGCGCGCGCTCGATGTGCTCGCGCTCGGTCCAGAGCCGCAGACAACGCCCCGGCGCGGTCCGCCCGGCGCGGCCGGCGCGTTGCTCGGCGGCGGCGCGGCTGATCTTCTCGATGAAGAGCGTGTTGATCCCACGGCGCGGGTCGAAACGCGCGATTCGCGCCAGGCCGCTGTCGATAACGAGACGCACGCCGTCGATCGTGAGCGAGGTCTCGGCCACGTTCGTGGCCACGATGACCTTGCGCTTTTCGTTAGGCGAAATCGCCGCGTCCTGTTCGCTCGGCGGCAGCTCGCTGTGAAGGGGGAGCGCGACGAAGCGATCGCTCACCCGCGAAGCGCGGATGGCCGAGATCGTGCGGTTGATCTCATATTTCCCAGGCATGAAAACGAGCGCGTCGCCTTCGGTCTGCGCGGCGAGCCGCGCGAGCTCATCGGCGGCCAGGTCCCAGATCGGGTAGTTCTCGGCGCGGACCGGTTTATCGAGGTATTCGATCGTGACCGGGTGAGTGCGCCCGCGCGAGCTGAGGATGGGGCAGGGGGCGAGATATTGCTCGAGCTTTTCCGACTCCAGCGTCGCGGACATGACCACGAGGAGCAGGTCGGGCCGCGTGGTTTCCTGGAGCTGCAAAGCGCGCGCCAGGGTGATATCGCCGTAGAGATGACGCTCATGAAATTCGTCGAAGAGGATCGCGGAAATGCCGCGCAATTCTGGATCCTGAAGCAGTTGTCGGAGGAGAATCCCCTCGGTCACGAAGCGAATGCGCGTCGCCGCGGAGACGGTGCGCTCGAAGCGAATCTGAAAGCCCACTTCCTCGCCTAACGAACAGCCGCGCTCCTGCGCGACGCGGCGGGCGAGGAGTCGCGCGGCGAGGCGGCGCGGTTGCAGGACCACGACTTCGCCGCCGCCGAGCAACTTGCGATCGAGCAGAATTTGCGGCACCTGGGTCGACTTCCCGGAGCCGGTCGGGGCCTGGAGAATCAGGCGGGGGTTTTTGCCTAACGAAGCGACGATCTGTTCTTCGAGCTCATAGATCGGCAAATCGCGCGGCGTCATGGAGGCGAACTTTCGCTGGAGAACCGAGCGCGTTCAATCGTGGCTGAGGCGTCGCGCAAACGGTTTGTCATCCCGAGCCGCGGAGACGGCGAGGATCTCCCAAGCGTTGCGCGGCGCGGCATTGCCTAACGACCTCGCGAGACGCCTGGGAGGTCCCTCGCCGCGCTGCGCCGGCTCGGGATGACAACACAAGAAGACGAAGATCGTTGGCGGAGCTACACCGCCCGGAAGTCGGCGACGAAATCCGCGATCTGCTCGTCGGCGACCGACCACGAGCACATCAGCCGGTAAACGTCCGGCTCGATGAATTTGTAGAAATGCCAGCCGCGCGCGTGCAGCGCCGCGACCTTCTCCTCAGGCAAACGCAGGAAGACCGCGCTCGCCTCGCACGGAAACGCCAGTTCCGCGCCCAGCGCCGCCGCCAGTTTCTGCGCCGCGGCATTCGCGCTCTGCGCATTCTTTAACCACACCTCATCCGCGAGCAATCCCGCCCAGGGCGCGGCGAGGAAGCGCATTTTCGAGGCGAGTTGCGCCGCCTGTTTCGCGCGATAATCGAACTCCTCCGCCAGCTCGCGCCGAAAGAAAACCACCAGCTCGCCCGCGGCCGTTCCATTTTTAGTACCCCCAAACGAGAGCACATCGACCCCACGCTCCCAGGTAATCTCCCGCGGCCGGCAGCCTAACGACGCCACTGCGTTCGCGAAGCGCGCGCCATCCATTTGCACGTGCAGCCCATGTTTTTCGGCGAACTCCGCCACGGCCGCGAGTTCGTTTGGCCGATACACCGTTCCGAGCTCCGTGGCCTGTGTGATCGCGATCACGCGCGGCTTCGGCGAGTGCAATTCGCGCTGGCGCGCCAGCACCTCCGCAGCCTGCTCGAGGTCGATCTTGCCGTCGGCGCCGCCGACGCGGAGCAGTTTGGAGCCGCCGGTGAAAAATCCCGGCGCGCCGCATTCATCTGTCTCGACATGGGAATACTCGTGGCAGAGGACGCTGTGAAACGGTCGGCAAAGCTGCGCGAGCGAAAGCGAATTGGCGGCGGTGCCGTTAAAGACGAAAAACGTCTCGCAGTCGGTCTCGAAAATTTCCCGCACCTGCTCGCTGACCCGCGCGGTCCAGCGATCGTCTCCGTAGGAAGCGGCGGCGTCCGCGTTCGCTTCTGTCAGCGCGGCCCAGGCTTCGGGGCAGATCGCGGCGGTGTTGTCGCTGGCAAATTCGTAGCGGTCACGGGTCGGCATGCCGTGAGTGGTACGCGCAGCGCGCGCCGCGGGCAACCGCCTCGCGTCGGGAGAAACGCCCAGTCGGGAGACGGCCCGAGCTAACCCCCGGACCACTCCCGCCAGGCGCATCGCCAAATTTACGAGCAGCCCCGCAACAAAAAGATCACCAGGAGGATCGGAATCGGAATCCCGATCAGCCAGAGGAGGATGTAGCCGAGCGCGCCTTTTTCTTTGATCCGTTGCGGCAGTTTCATAGCGGTGTTGGTTTCATTTTTGATTCGGAATCTCCGCGCCCTTTGAGCGTGCGCTGGCGCAGAATGCTCGGAATTTTGTCATCCCGAGCGAAGCGCAGCGCAGTCGAGGGATCCCGTTGGTTTTCCGTGAAGCTCCGCCGCGGGCGCTTCGCGGCCTGAGTTCGGGGGAATTTGGTCGAGCGCTGCAGGGAGGTTCATCGGGGTCCCTCGACTGCTCCCGCTTCCGCGGGATCCGCTCGGGATGACCGTGCTTTTCGCTTCGCGCCCGGGGGCTGGCCTTTGCTCAAATCTCCGCACCGCTTTATCCTCGGCGATGAATTTACAGGCCGAAATCGAGCAGCGCGGCGAAGAAATATTCCACCTCGTCGACCGCCATCCCGAGTCGCTCTTCAGCAAGGCCGGCTTCTACCAGCGGATGATGGCTTTCTCGATGCGCGACGAGAAATTCAAGGTGCAGATGTTTCGCTTCGTCGACGTGCTCGCGTCGCTCCGGCGCTCCGGCGACATCGTGGAGCACCTCCGGGAATACTTCGCCGGGATGAACAACAGCATCGTCCCGATGATGCAGACCGGGCTGAAAGCGGCCGGCATTTTTCCCTGGCTGACCGCGTTTATTTTGCGCCGCAACGTCTCCGGGATGGCGCGGCAATTCATCGCCGGCCGCGACGGCAGCGATGTGTTGAAGACGCTGCGCGAAAAGCGGAAGCAGAAGATCGGCTACACCGTCGACCTGTTAGGCGAAGCCGTCGTGAGCGAAGCGGAAGCGGACGAATACGCGGCCCGCGCGATGGAGTTGCTCGAGACGCTCTCGCGCGAGACCCGCGGCTGGAGCGATCCGTTAGGCAAAAACGCCGAGCTTTTCCCGGTGGTGAATCTGTCGGTGAAAATCTCCGCGTTCTATTCGCAGATGAACCCGGCCGACCCGGACGATGCGGTTGAGCATCTCGTGCCGAAACTCCGGCCGATCCTGCGCCGCGCGAAAGAGCTGGGCGCGTTCGTGAATTTCGACATGGAGAGCTACGCGCATAAGAACGCCACGCTTCAGCTCTTCAAAACGCTCTTTACCGAGCCGGAATTCGTGGATTGGCCGCAGGCGGGGATCGTGATTCAGGCTTACCTGCGCGATTCCGAGCGCGACCTGCGCGCGCTGATTGACTGGGGCCGGCAACGCGGCACGCGCTTCGCCGTGCGCCTCGTCAAAGGCGCTTACTGGGATTACGAAAAGATCGTCGCGGCGCAGAACGGCTGGGTCTGCCCGGTCTACCTGCAAAAGCCGGAGAGCGACGCGAACTTCGAGGCCTGCACCCGGGTGTTGCTCGACAACGAGTCGATCGTGACCTCGGCTTTCGGCTCGCACAACGTGCGCTCGATCGCGCACGCGATGGCTTATGCGGAGTCGTTAGGCATCGACCAGAGCCGCTTTGAGTTTCAGCTTCTCTACGGCATGGCCGGCCCGATCAAGCGCGCGCTCGTCGAGCTGGGCTATCGCGTGCGCGAGTATTCGCCGGTGGGCGAGCTCTTGCCGGGCATGTCTTACCTCGTGAGGCGGCTGCTCGAGAACACGTCGAACGAAGGGTTTCTCAAGGCCAAGTTTTCCGATCAACTCTCGACGGCGCAGCTCCTACGCGATCCGAACGAGCTCATCACCACCGACGCGCGTCTGCTCCCGCCAGTTGAGATGGAGCCGAGCCATTATCATTCCGCGAATGGCGAGGATCGCGAGACGCCGCCGGGCGACAGCTATGACAACGCGCCGCTGGTCAATTTCGTCCATGACCAGACGCAGGAGCAGATGCAGACCGCGCTCCGGGAAGCGCGGGCGCGTTTCGGCCGCGAATATCCGCTCCTCATCGACGGTGAAAAAGTGACGACCGGAAAGTGGATGTCGTCGGTCAACCCGAGTGCGCCTAACGAGATCGTCGGCAAGGTGGCCGACGCCGGCATTCCCGAAGCCGAGCGCGCCGCGAAGGCGGCCCGCGCGGCTTTTGCGCATTGGTCGCGCACGTCGGTGGAGCACCGCGCCCAACTCCTCGAGCGCGTCGCCGCGATCATGGAACGGCGGCGTTTCGAACTCTGTGCGGTCGAGGTTTTCGAAGTCGGCAAGCCATGGGCGGAAGCCGACGGCGACATTCGCGAGGCGATGGATTTCCTTCTCTTCTACGCGCAGCAGATGCGGATTATCGGCCGGCCGCAGCTCACGCAGCACGTTCCCGGCGAGGAGAATTACCGTCACTTCTGGGCCCGCGGCGTTTCGCTCGTGATCGCGCCCTGGAATTTCCCGGTCGCGATTCTCACCGGCATGGTCTCGGCCGCGCTCGTCACCGGCAACACCGTGATCATGAAACCGGCCGAGCAATCCGCGGTCTGTGGCGCGCTCTTGATGGAGATGTTTGAGGAAGCTGGCGTGCCGCAGGGCGTGCTCAATTTCCTCAACGGCGACGGCGCGGTCATCGGCGCGCATCTGGTCGAGCATCCGGATGTCGATCTCATCGCCTTCACCGGCTCGCGCGAAGTCGGCTTGAAAATCTGGGAAGCCGGCGGCAAAACCAAGCCCGGCCAGCGCGAGCTCAAGCGCGTCATCTGCGAGATGGGCGGGAAGAACGCGATCATCGTCGATTCCGACGCCGACCTCGATGAGACCATTGTCGATTCGATTTACTCGGCTTTTGGCTATCAGGGACAGAAATGTTCCGCGCTCTCGCGGCTCATCGTGCTTGAGGAAAATTACGAACGTTGCGTCTCACGGCTGCTCGCGGCGGCAGCGGCGTTGCGCGTTGGAAATCCGGAAGATCCCAGTATCACGGTGGGGCCGGTGATCGACGACGTCGCGCACCAACGCATCCTCGAAACGATCGAGCGCGCGAAGGGCGAAGCGACCCTCGCGTTCCAGGCGAAGAACGTGCCTAAAGACGGCTACTTCGTGCCGCCGACGATATTCACGGACGTGAAATCAAACGCGAAAATCGCGCAGGAAGAAATCTTCGGGCCCGTGCTTAGCGTCATCAAAGTGCGCGATCTCGACGAAGCGCTCGAAGTCGCCAACGGCACCGACTACGCGCTCACCGGCGGCTTTTTCTCGCGCAGTCCGGCGAATATCGAGCGGGTAAAAGCGGAGCTCGTGGCGGGCAATGTTTACATCAATCGCAGCTGCACCGGCGCGGTCGTGGGACGGCATCCGTTCGGCGGTTTCAAGATGAGCGGAGGCGGCACGAAAGCGGGCGGTAGCGATTATCTGCTCCAATTTTTGCTCCCGCGGATCGTCACGGAAAATATCATGCGCCACGGCTTCGCCCCGGAAGCAACCCCGCGCTATCGCGATGAATTTCTCGTTAGGCAACCGGGTACGACGGTGGTGGAGAAGCGCGCGGAAAGCGCGAACCGAGATCGTTAGGCGAGGTCGCGTGAAGGCGCGCTGTCATCCCTCGCCGCGCTGCGCCGACTCGGGATGACAAACCAGCCGCCCGGGAATCCATGATCTTACTACCTGAGCGGATGCCCGTGCAGGAGCATCGTGACGACGTTGCAGACCATCGCGATGACCGGCCACGCCGCGATGAGCATGATGAAGCCGAAGAGATACATCTCGTGCTGACGCTCGCGTTGCGCTTCGCGAAGCAGGTCGCGGTTAAAGCGGTTAAACCGGCGCGCCGGCGAATCGTCGTCGCCGCCCCCTGGCCAGGACGAGCCGCGCCAGTCGCCCAGATTCGACTGGAAGCAGACATCGGTCAGCGGGAAATGGCGCCGCCGGCCATGAGAGAATGGAGGCGGCGGTTTCATACGCAGGAGAAGTGCAGGAAAGATGCCACGCCCCGCCCGGAGCGAAAGCCCGATCATTTGCTGCGCGCGGCCAAGTGGCGACCTTCTCTCATGCAAGTTGCCGTCGCCCAGATCGCCTGCGTGCCCGGTGAGCTGGAGACGAATCTGCGCAAGATCGACTCCTTTGCGGAGCAGGCGAAAGCAGCCGGCGCGGAGCTGGTGATCTTCCCCGAGTTGGCCGACACCGGTTACGATCTCGCGAAGATCGGTGAGGCCGCGCAAACGCGGGATGAAGGAGCAGTTCCGGCACTCCGGGAAACGGCTCAGCGCTGGTCGCTCGCGATCATCTGCGGCGTGGCCGAGCGAGTCGGCGATACGATCTACAACTCTCAGGTCTTCATCGAAGCCGACGGCGCGATCGCCGGCTGCTATCGGAAGGCGCACCTGTTTTGCGGCGAGACGAAGTGCTTTGCCGCCGGGGGAGAGCTGCAAAGTGTCGCGCGAGGCGCATGGAACTTTGGCCTAACGATCTGCTACGACCTCCGTTTTCCTGAAGTCTATCGCTCCCTCGCGACGGCGCGCGACGCGAATGTGCTCGTTGTCTCTTCCGCGTGGCCTTTTCCGCGAGCGGAACATTTGCGCATCCTCGCGCTCGCGCGCGCGATTGAAAACCAGAGCTACCTCCTGCTCGCGAATCGCGTCGGGACCGATGCCGGCCTCACGTTTTGCGGGGGCTCAATGATCGTCGGTCCGGCGGGCGAGGTGCTGGCATCCGCTGCGGCCGAGGGCGAAGATTTAATCAGCGGGGAGCTCTCGCCCGAGAATTTAGCGGCGGTGCGGGCTCGCATGCCGGTGTTCGCGGATCGGCGGACCGATCTATATGGCGGTGGCACCGCGCGGCAGCTGTAGACGCTTCGCTCTGCGAAGCGCGGGGGAAACGCTCGCTGCTCTAAGGGGACGTCTGAAAACTGGGTCATTTTGAGCGGAAGGAATCCCGTGGAGTGAGGCTTTCAGGTTTCGCCACGGGATCCCTCGACTCCGTTCCGCGGCCGCGGGACTCCGCTCGGGATGACACGACTACGCCTCTAAGACAGGACCGGAGCCTTCTCCCGCGCTTCGCAGAGCGAAGCGTCTACAACCGGAAGCCAGGCGCGAGCCCGAGCTTTTGGTTGAGTTGGCGGGTGCCGATCATCGCGATTTTTTGCAGCAGGCGCAGGCGCGCGGCTTCGGAGCTGTCGTGCCACGCGGGTTTGCGCACGAGGGTGAGCGCATCGCCTTGCGCCACGAGCAGACCCCAGCCCATGGGCGTTTCCGGCTCGTGCACGAGTTCGTTAGGCACGACCAGGAAGAAGAGATTCGCGCAGGCGTAACGGGCGATTTTTTCAAACTTCCGCCCGTCCCGGAGTTGCCGCTGGAGCGCGACGAGCTCGCGCGTGACCCGGGCATAGCCGCGATGTTGGAGGGCGCTAAAATCCGGCGCGTCCCATTCCGGAAAGAGCGTCTCGCCGGTGTGCAGAGTGGGATAGTGAACCCGGAGGTGCCGCTCCAAAATCTGCCGGCGGCGATCGATCGTCGCGAGACGCGCGAGCGCCTCCGGGCTGCGACACGCGTCTCTGCGGAAATCGGGCGCACTCTGTTTGCACTCGAAGACGACGGTGACACCGAGGCAGTTGTTTTTCGCCGCGCGATAGGCCGCGACATCGGCGCGGTAACGGCATTTCGGGAGGGAAACTTCGAGCGCCGCGATCGGGTAGCCGTGCTCCTGCGCCCAGAGGAGGGCGAGGCGCTTCAGCGCGAGATGCGCGGCGGTTTCGCCACGCCGGTCATCCCGAGCGGAGCGCAGCGCAGTCGAGGGATCCCGTGGGGTTTCTGGGAAGCTGTCGTTCGAGAGCTTCACGGCAGCTCCACGGGATCCCTCGACTGCGCCTCCGGCTGCGCTCGGGATGACGTTGCCTAGCGACGCGTCCACTCGGCCAGCTCCCGTGCCCAATAGGTGATGATGAGATCGGCGCCGGCGCGCTTGATCCCGGTCATGATTTCGAGGACGGCCGCCCGCTCGTCGAGCCAGCCTTTTTCGGTCGCGGCTTTGACCATCGCGTATTCGCCGCTGACGTGATATGCCGCAGTCGGCAGGCCGAAGCGCTCGCGCACGCGCCACAAAATATCGAGGTAGACCAGGGCCGGTTTCACGAGAAGGATATCGGCGCCTTCCGCGACATCGAGCGCGGCCTCGCGGAGCGCTTCAGCGGCGTTCGCCGGGTCCATCTGGTAGCCGCGCCGGTCACCAAATTGTGGCGGACTTTCCGCGGCCTCCCGGAAGGGGCCGTAAAAA
The DNA here is from genome assembly GCA_038234295.1 of Chthoniobacterales bacterium. Classification (GTDB taxonomy): domain Bacteria; phylum Verrucomicrobiota; class Verrucomicrobiia; order Chthoniobacterales; family UBA10450; genus Palsa-1392. The sequence continues at coordinate 7,570 of JBBSUP010000059.1, read as the reverse complement.
GCGGAAGCGAATTTCGCGGCGTAACTCATGATCCCGGTCTGGTCGAAACCGGCTTCGTCAAGTGCCTCACGGATCGCGCCGATGCGGCCATCCATCATGTCGCTCGGCGCCACCAGGTCGGCGCCGGCGGCGGCGTGCGAGACGGCGGTCTTGGCGAGGATTTCCACGCTCTCGTCGTTCAGGACGTGAAAATGCTCGCCATCCTGCCTAACGACTCCGCAATGGCCGTGGCTCATGTATTCGCAAAGGCAAACGTCGGTGATCACGAGCAGCTCGGGCGTTTCTTTTTTGATCGCTCGAACGGCTTCCTGAACGACGCCGTCATCGGCGAAAGCGCCGGAAGCCTGCTCGTCTTTTTGGTTCGGAATGCCGAAAAGGAGGACGGCCTGCAGCCCGGCTTCCGCGGTGTGCGCTGCTTCGGCAGCGACCTCCCTGGGCGCGAGTTGGGCAACGCCCGGCATGCTCGAAATCGGACGACGGCTGGTGATTTTCTCGCTCACGAAGAGCGGCAAAATGAAATCGTCCGGAGTGAGAATCGTCTCGCGGACGAGGTCGCGGAGCGCGGCGCTGCCGCGGAGGCGGCGCGGGCGATGGACCAGTTTTCTCACGCCGCGAGGCTACCCGCGCGGTTTCGTGCTCGCAACTCCGCGTCGCGCGGTTGCGGACGCTTCGCTCTGCGAAGCGCGGGGCGCGACTTGCAGCGGAATCCGATACCCGCGTTTCGCAGAGCGAAACGTCTACAGCGCGGGGCCCGCAGTTGTGCCGCCCCGCGCGGCGGTGTTTGTTGCGCCCCGGTGAAGCGCCTAACGGATTATCTGCTCATCGACGTCAGCAATTCGTTCACGAAGCTGGCCTTCGCCTCGGCGAAAAAGCTCGGCGCGACTGATCGACTCCCGACGCCGTCGTTAGGCGTGGAGACTTTGAAAAAGATTATCGGACAGCGGGCGGTGGGACGCATCGTGGTCTGCTCGGTCGTGCCGAAAAAGGATGCGCTCATCCGGCGCGCCGCGGGGAAGGTGCCGGTGACTTTCGTGACCGCGAAGAGCGCGCTCGGGGTCGGGGTCGATTATCCCGAGCCGGAGACGATCGGCGCCGACCGCCTCGCGAATGCCGCGGCCGTCGCGGAGATTTACGGCTGCCCGGCGATCGTCGTGGACTTCGGCACCGCCGTGACTTTCGACGTCGTCTCCGCAGGGCGCTCTTACATCGGCGGCGTGATCGCGCCCGGGCTTGAGGCGATGACGACCTACCTCTACAAACGCACCGCGCTCCTGCCCGAGCTCACCCTCGCTGAGCCGCGCGCCGCGGTCGGGCGCTCGACCAAAGCCGCGATGATGTCGGGCGCGGTCTTCGGTTATCGCGGTCTGGTGAAGGAAATTCTCGCGCGCATCTCGGCGGAAGCGTTTGAAAAAAAGAAGGCGCGGATCGTCGCGACCGGCGGTTATGCGGCCTTGATCGCGAAGAAGCTGCCGGAGATCGACGCGGTCCATCCCCACTTAACCTTGGAGGGTTTGCGGATTGTGGGTAATCTCGAATCCGTTAGGCAAAAGCGGGCATGATGACATGAAGAAAGCGATCGGGATCGACTTCGGCGGCACGAGCGTGAAACCCGGCGTAGTCGCCGACGGCCGAATCATCGAGTTCGCGGAGCGCATCCCGACCCGGAGCCACCAGGGCGCGGAGGCGTTGCTCGCCACGGTCGTGCGCGCGGTCGAGGGATTACGCGAGAAACACCCCGATGTCAGCGCGCTCGGCGCGGGTTTGCCGGGGATGGTCGACAGCGTCAATGGTCGTGTCTTTGAGCTCTCGAATGTCCCGGGTTGGAAGGATGTCGGGCTGACGAAGTTGCTCGAGGATCGGACCGGCCTGCCGACTGTGATCGACAACGACGCGAACGCCATGACCTACGCGGAATGGCTCTATGGCGCCGGACGCGAAGCACGAAAGGTGGTGTGCGTGACGCTCGGGACTGGCATCGGCGGCGGCCTCATTCTCGATGGGAAACTTTTCCGCGGCAGTCAGCTTGGGGCGGGCGAGATCGGGCAGATGACGATCGATCCGCACGGAGTGCCGGGGCATTACGGGAACTTCGGCGCGCTTGAGAAGTATGTCGGCAACGTGCAGGATGGGGCAGCGCGCGCGGTCGCTTTATCGCGAGGCTGGCCTAACGAAAAGCGAAGAGGATTGCACCCCGCTCGCGCTCCAGACCGCGGCCGATGGCGGCGATGAGGTGGCGCGGAAAGTATGGACGGAAGTCGGCTTCGAAATTGGGATTACGCTCTGCGACATCGTCTGGCTGTTGAACCCGGACCGGATCGTGATCGGCGGCGGGGTGGCGAAGGCTGGGGAATATGTGTTCGGGCCGATCCGGAAAATCATTCGGGAGCGGACGATGAAGATTTTTCACGAGCACTTGGAGATCGTGCCCGCGGCGCTGGGGAATAATGCTGGGATGATCGGAAGCGCGGCGCTGGGGCTGGAGCGAGTGAACGCAGAGGGCGGCGGCCCTGCTGGGTTGTTATCCTGAGTCGGCGCCGCACCGGCCCGGGCCGACAACCTGTGCTTCGCGGCGCTGGGGAATGCTGCCGGATTGTCAGAAGCTCGGCGCTGGGGTCGGAGCGGGCCGGCCGCGAGTGAGACGGCGCGCTCGCGGGGTCATCCTGAGCGGAGCGCAGCAGAGTCGAAGGATCCCGTGGGGCTTCTGGGAAGCGCCGACTCGTGACGCTCGCTGCGGCGCTTCTACGAAAACCGACGGGATCCCTCGACTGCGTTCCGCTTCGCTTCACTTCGCTCGGGATGACGGCTGCGGGCGCGCCGTTTCGGCCGAACGATTTAGTTGCTCGAGAATCTCCGGGTCGCGGACGTCAGCCCACTCGCCTTGCAACTCGTAGGCTTGCACTTTTTTGCCCGAAAGCGCGAGCGCGCGGATGGCGTCGGTGAGCTCGTATTCGCCGCGTGGGGAACGCTCGAGCCGCGCAGTGAAATCGAAAATGCTCGGACGAAACGCGTAGACCCCAGCGTTGTACCAGGGGCTCGTCGGCTCGATAGGCTGCGGTTTCTCGCGCAGGTCGATCAGCTCGAAGCGGTCGTTCACGAAGACGGCGCCGCCTTTGCTCACGTCCTCGTTGCGTTTCACGCTTACGATCGCTGCGGTGGTCTCGTCCAGCCGCACGAGTTGTCGATAGTTTTCCGGGTCGATAATGATGTCGCCGTAGCTGAGTACGAACGAATCTTCGCCGACGAAATTACGTGCCAGTTCGACAACTTTGCCGGTGCCGTTTTGCTCGGCCTGCGTCTCATAGGTGACTCGGAGATCAAACTTCGCGCCGTCGCCGAAATATTGCCTAACGATCTCAGCACGGTAGCCGACAATGATCAGCACTTCGTGCACGCCGGCCGCGTGCAACCCTTCGATGATGTGCTGTAAAATCGGCTTCCCGCGAACCGCGATCATCGGCTTCGGCAAGTCGTCGGTGAGCGCGCGCATGCGCGTGCCGCGGCCGGCGGCGAGGAGGACGGCCTTGGCAAGGCTCGCGCTCACCGCGCGTGCGCCTCGGGTTCCGATTCCATCGGGCAATCCGGGGCGTGACACGATTCGAACTGCACGGTGGCGTGTTCGATCCCGAAGTTGTCGTGCAGGCCGGCGGCGATCCGGCGCAGGAGATCGTCGTCGAGATTCGGATCGCGCTTCACGATATGCGCGGTGCAGGCGGCTTCGGTGGTGCTCAAACCCCAGATGTGGAGATGGTGGAGCGCAGAGACTTCGGGCAGCCCTTCGAGCCAGCTCCTCACCGCGCCGAGGTCGATGCCTTCGGGCACGGCATCGAGCGCGAGATTGAGCGAGGCGCGGAATAATCCCCACGTCCCGATGAGGATGATCACGACGATGATGAGGCTGCTGATCGGGTCGACGAGCGACCAGCCGGTGCGCAGCAAAATGAGCCCAGCGATGACCACGCCGAGCGAGACCGCGGCGTCGGCGGCCATGTGCAGAAAGGCGCCACGGATGTTGAGATCGCCTTTGCGCCCACTTGCGAACATCCACGCGGTCACGCCGTTGACGACGACCCCGGCGGCAGCGACCCAGATGATCGTGAGGCCAGCGACCGGCTCGGGGTTCACGATGCGCCGGATCGCCTCCCACGCGATCGCGCCGACGCTGACGAGGAGGAGGAGGGCGTTAAAAAGGGCGGCGAGCACGGAGGTGCGACGGAGACCGTAGGTGTAGCGCTCGGTCGCGCTGCGGCGCTGCAGATTCGACGCCGCCCAGGCCATGAGGAGGCCGAGGACGTCGCCGAGATTATGGCCGGCGTCGGCGAGAAGGGTGAGGGAGTGGCTGAACAAACCGAAGACGACTTCGGCCGCGATGAAGGCGCTGTTCAGGACGACACCGATGGCGAAGGCGCGTCCGAAGTCGGTGTCGTGATCGTGGGTGTGGGAATGGCTCATCGTCAGGCAAGCGCGGATTGGCTTCGTTCGGATTCTCGCGCAGCGTTCCGGGTGGCGCGAGGGGGATGTTATTCTTGGAAGCAAAAACGCCGGTCATCCCGAGCGGAGCGCAGCGGAGTCGAGGGATCCCGTGGAGTTGCGTGAAAGCTCCTGCGCGCGGGCTTCCAGGAAATTCGACGGGATCCCTCGGCTGCGCTGGGCTCCGCTCGGGATGACCTGATGCGCCTAACGAGCGACGGTCAACGCGGGCACGTCCGCCTGCTTGATCATCTCGTTCACCTTCGGGACTTCGTTGGTCTTCAGGTCGGTCCATTTTTGGAGCTGCTCGTCGAGGCGGGCGCTGAGTTTTTTGAAGACTTCCCGGTGCGGCTCGGTCGGCGCGGCGTCGGCTTCGATCGTGTAGTTGAAGGTGTAAAACTCTTCGTTGAGTTCGTTCGGGTAAACCAGATTCCCCTCGGAGCTTTTCATCTTCACCTGCATGAGAACCCCTTCGATGGCATCAGCTTTTTTCTCCAGCTCGGCGGCGGCGGCGAGCGCGGGCTTGACCCGCTCGTTCTTGGCGAAACGCTTTTTCAATCCATCAATCTGGGTTTTGGTTTCGCGGATTTCGTTGATCGCCTGATGCAGTTGGGAGATGCGATCGCGCACTTGCAGGCCGAGCGCGACGGCTTGTTGGATTCCTTCGCCGGCGTCTTTTTCGCGCGGATCGATCACGACGTGGAGCGGCGCGGTTTGGCTCTGGCCGTTCACCGTGAGTTTGACCTGGTAGTCCCCCGGGAGCACGACTGGACCCGCCGGCGGCTCGCCGATGTAAAAGGCGCCGGGCGTTTGCACCGGATCGTCGTAGCGCAGGTCCCAGGCGAAACGGTTCATGCCGGCTTTGGCCGGAATCGTTTTCACCGGTTGCGGCTGGTCGGGCCATTCCGGCGGCTGGTCGATTTCCTTCTTTTCCTTGCTCGAAAGATGCCTAACGATTTTCCCCTGGCCGTCGAGGATATCGAGCGTCACTTCATCCTTCGGCGCGGTCTTGAGGTAATAATCGATGAGCGCGCCCGGCGGCGGGTTCTTGCCGGCGGGCTCGCGGATCGGCACTTCGCCGTAGTAGTGCAGGCGCACGGCGGTCGCGGGTTGATACAAAGTCACGTCGGCTTGAGCGGTCTGCGGGTTCACCTGCCGGAGCGGGGTGATGTCGTCGAGAACCCAGAAGGAACGGCCGTGCGTCGCGACGACAAGATCGTCATCTTTTACCACGAGATCGCGAATCGGCGAGGTGGGCAGGTTCATCTGCAACGATTGCCAATGCCCGCCGGCGTCGAAGGAAACGTAAACGCCGAGCTCCGTGCCGGCGTAGAGCAGGCCGCGGCGTTTCGGGTCCTGCCGGACCGCGTGGACGTAGGCGCCATCGGGGATGCCATTGGCGATAGCGGTCCAGCTTTGGCCAGTGTTTGAGGTTTTGTAGATGTAGGGCTTGAAGTCGTCGAGTCGGTGGCGATCGACCGCGACGAAGGCTTCCGCCGGGTCGAAAGTGGAGGCGTCGATCAGGCTCACGCAGCTCCACGCCGGCATCGGCGGCGTGATTTTGTTCCAATGGCCGCCGTCATCGTTCGTTACCCACATCAGGCCGTCGTCCGTTCCCGCCCAGAGCATCCCTTTTTTCAAGGGCGACTCCGTGAGCGCGAAGACGACGTCGTAGTACTCAATGCTGGTGATGTCGTTCTGAATCGGACCGCCGCTCGGCTTCTGTTTGCTCTTGTCGTTTCTCGTTAGGTCGGGGCTGATCGCTTTCCAGCTGTGGCCCTGGTCAGTTGATTTCCAGACCACCTCGCCGCCGGTGTAGATCGTATTCGGATCGTGCGGCGAGAGGAGGAACGGCGAGACCCATTGGTAACGATGCACGAGATCCTCCGCGCCGTGGCCGGAGTTATCGAGCGGCCAGACGCTGATGTCCTGGGATTTCTCCGTGTGCTTGTCGTAGCGCGTGAGGTTGCCCTCGTTCCCGGAATAAATGATGTGCCAATCGCGCGGATCGGGGATGACGAACCCGGTTTCGCCGCCGCCGGCGTGGAACCAATCCTCGCGGCCGATGATGCCGTCGGGTGCCTGACTCGCGATCGCGAGATTCGAGTTGTCTTGCTGCGCGCCGTAGATGTGATACGGAAAGGCGTTGTCGACCGCGACGTGGTAAAACTGCGCAGTCGGCTGGTTGTTCTGCGTCGACCAAGTCGTGCCGCCATCGATGGAAACGGTCGCGCCGCCGTCGTTGGCGTTGCCGAGACGCTGCGGATTTTTCGGGTCAATCCAGAGACCGTGATGATCGCCGTGCGGCGCGGGGAGAAGGGTGAAGTTCTTGCCGCCATCGACCGAGCGAAACGCTCCGGTGTTAAGGACGTAAACGGTGTCGGGCGCTTTGGGGTCGGCGAAGACTTTGCTGAAATACCAGGCGCGCTGCCGGAAGCGGAGGTCGTCGTTGATCTTCGCCCAGTGCTCGCCGCCATCCTCGGAGCGGAAGATGCCACCTTCCTTGGCTTCGATGATCGCGTAAACGCGGCTTGAGTCGGCGCCGGAAACGGTCACGCCGATGCGGCCGAGGATTCCTTCGGGCAGGCCGTTGCCTTTGAGCTGCTGCCAGGTGTTGCCACCATCGGTGGAGCGATAAAGTCCGCTGCCCGGTCCGCCGCTCGAGAAAAACCACGGTTGCCGCCGCATTTGCCAGAGCGCCGCGAAGATGGTGTTTGGATTATGCGGGTCGAAGACGACGTCAATGCCGCCGGTGTCCTTGTCTTTGCCGAGGACCCTCTGCCAGGTCTTGCCGCCGTCGGTGGTGCGGAAAATGCCGCGCTCGTCGTTAGGCCCGAAGGCGTGACCGAGCGCCGCGACGAAGACGATGTCGGGGTTCTCCGGGTTCACGATGATCGCGCCGATGTGGCGGCTATCTTTCAAGCCGACGTTGCGCCAGCTCTTGCCGCCATCGACCGATTTATAGACGCCGTCGCCATAGGTGATATTGCCACGCGGCGCGGCCTCACCGCTGCCGGCGTAGATGATGTTCGGATCGCTCGCTGCGACCGCGAGCGCACCGATCGACGACGTGCCGTGCTGCTGGTCGAACACGGGATGCCAG
>JBBSUP010000058.1:0-21767 GCA_038234295.1 Chthoniobacterales bacterium | reverse complement strand
GCCATCTTCGGGTCGCGCTCGTCGCCGTACTCGACCCGGCGCAAATCGCGCCGGTAGCTCTCGGTGTTTTTCAGAAAAGTGGCGAGATTCGAGATGCCGACGACGTCGATCGCGCAGCGAATGCGATCGGCGTAGTTCGTCGCCACCTGGAGAGTCATGAATCCGCCATACGAGCCGCCGTAGGCCATGATGCGGCCGGCATCGAGCTGCGGCTGGGTTTTGATCCAGTCGAGCAGGGCGGAGATGTCCTTGTAAGAATCTTCGCGTTTGAAGCCGTTATCGAGCAGGAGGAAGGACTTTCCGTAGCCGGAAGACCCTCGAACGTTAGGCAAAATCATCGCGCAACCAAGCTCGTTGAAGAGGTAGTTTTCCCGCCCGGCAAATCCGGGCCGCGCCTGCCCTTCCGGCCCGCCGTGGATCTTGACGATGACCGGCCGGGGCCCCGGGAATTTCTTCTCGTCGGGCTGATAGAGAAATCCGGTGATCTCGCGGCCGTCGAAAGATTTCCAGCGGACCAACTTCGGCTCCACGAAACGTTCTGCCGGAATACCGCCGGTCTCGCTCGTGGTCCAGCGCGTCGCGACATTTTTCTTCGCGCTCGGCGACCAGGTATAAACGTCGGAAGGCGAGCGCGCGCCGTTCACGTTGAAGGCAAGCAGGTCCTGTTTGTGGTGCCACTTCAGCCCCGAGATGATCGAGGCGGAAATGGGCGGATTGAAGACCGGGTCAGGTTGCGCGGTCGCGGTCATTTTGCCGTCGCGCGGCGCGACTGCGATGACGTGCAGGGTACTCGTGCCGTTTTCGTTCAAGGTGTAGGCAATGCGCTGGCCGTCGTCGCTCAAATCCCAGTCGTCGACGTCCCACTTCGCGTCGGTCACGAGGTAGGTGTGCTCTTTGGTCGCGAGATCGAGGTAAGTGAGCCGCTGGAATTCCGATTCGCGATCGGTTGTAACGAAAATGCCTTTCCCGTCTTTCGCGAAACGCGGGCTCGCGTAGGCGACTTTTTCGGCGCCTTCCGCGGGGCGCGGGGTCAACTCGGTGCGCGCGCCCGTCTTCGTGTCGAAGAGCCAGAGATAACTCTCGTTGATCGAGACGTACTCGACGACCAGAAGCTGCGCGTCGTCGGGCGACCAATCGGCGATTTCCCAACCACCGCCTTTCACTTCCGCGAGCAGACGATCGCTTTTCGGATCGTTAGGCGACTCGAGGTAAATGTCGGTATCGGCGCCATTGCGCCGCGTCGAAGTGTAGGCGACGCGCTTCCCCTCCGTGCTCCAGGTCGGCGCGGAGTTGCGCGCTTTGCCGTCGGTCAGGAGCGTCACTTCGCCGGTCGCGAAGTCGTAGCGATAGTTCTGGTTAAACTCATTGCCGCCCGCGCTCTTCGAGAAAACAAAAAAGGCGCCCGTCTGCGGATCGAAGCTCGCGTCATTGATCCGGTCGGCAAAAAAAGTGAGCTGCGTGCGCGCGCCGCCGGGCTGAGTGACGAGGTGAACCTGATTGGTGTCGCCGAAGCGGGTCAGGATGAGCATCTCCGGCCTGGCTGGCTGCCAGTCGAGAAACGCGGCCGCGCGCGATTCGGTGTAACGCCCGACCTGCTCGGCGATCTCATTGGAGATCGGTGGCACGCCGTCGAGCACAAGGCTGTCGGGCGGGGTCAACGTCGAGGAAGGTTCCGCGGCCTGGAGGAGTGCCGGCGCGAGCAGCGAGCAAAGCAAAATACGGGCATTCATGGTTCGGTTCGATATGCTAGGCCGGTCCAACCCGATGCAAACCGATGCTCCAGCGATTTAACGAAAAAAACCGCAACCTGCTCGTGAACATCAATGGCCGGCTCGTGCACCGCGACGAGGCGGGTGTGAGCCCGTTCGACTCCGCGGTGCAGGGCGGCGATGCGGTCTGGGAAGGGCTCCGGCTTTATCGCGGCCGCATCTTTAAGCTCACCGAACATCTCGAGCGGCTCCGGCGGTCCGCGACCGCGCTCGAGTTCGCGGAAATCCCGCCTAACGAGAAGCTGATCGAGGAAATCCGGCGCACGCTCGCGGCGAACCAGATGCACGATGGCGTCCACCTTCGCCTCACGCTCACGCGCGGGGTGAAGGTCACTTCCGGGATGGACCCGCGGCTGAATCGAAGCGGATCGACGCTGATTGTGCTCGCCGAACACAAGGCGCCGGTTTATGCGCAGAGCGGCCTCACGCTTATCACGAGCAGCATCCGCCGGCCGCCGCCGGAGATTCTCGACCCGCAGATTCACCACGCGAATTTGCTCAATTCCATCCTCGCCAAAACCGAGGCGAACCACGCCGGCGCGGACGACGCGCTCATGCTCGACACCCGCGGCTTCGTCGCGGAGACGAACGCGACGCACTTGTTTCTCGTGCGCCAAAACGCGGTCGCGACGAGCCGCGTGGTCGCTTGCCCGGCGGGGATTACGCGCGCGACGATCCTGGAAATCTGCGCGGCGGAAAAGATCGCGTGTCGCGAAGCGGATCTCGCGCTCGAGGATTTTTACGACGCGGACGAGGTCTTCTGTTCCGGGACGATGGGCGAGCTCGCGGGCGTGACGAAAATCGACGGACGCACGATCGGCGACGGCGCGATCGGTCCGATGACGCAGCGGCTGAGCGCGCTCTACGCGCGCCGCACCGCGAGCGAAGGCACGCTTGTGTCCTCCTGAGCGCAGCGCGGCGAAAGTCGAAGGCATCTTCGTGTCACCCTGAGCGGATCCCGCGAAGCGGGAGAAGTCGAAGGATCCCGTCGGGTTTCTGGGAAGCGTCTGCTGCAAGTCTCCGACCGACGAGAGCTTTCCAGAAAATCCACGGGATCCCTCGACTGCGCTGCGCTGCGCTCGGGATGACCGCGCGTTGACGCTTTCTCCAGCGACTAGTACTTTCTCCGGGTTCTCCATGCCGCCGCCTAACGAAGACTACGTGCTCGATCTCCTCCGCGACGTGGGGCTCGTTTCGCGGCAGCAAGTGGAGGAGGCGCGCACCCGCTTGAACGGCTCGAAGAGCGTCGTCGACGTGCTCGTGCAGGAGGGCATCGTCTCCGCGGACGATATCTCGCGCAGCCTCGCCGCGCAGGCCCACATGCATTGGGTCGACCTCGCGGACACGGTCGTGCCGCCCGATGTGATAGCGGAAATCAAAGCCGCCGATGCGCGCCGTTTTCGCATGGTCCCGATCGCGCGGAACGAGACCGGTCTCGTGGTCGCGACGAGCGATCCGCTTGATTTCGATAGCATCGATTCGCTGACGTTTTTGTTAATGCGCGAGGTCGAGCTGGTCTGCACGAGCCCGGATAAAATCCGCGCGGCGCTCCTGAAATATTACGGCACCGCGGATGAAGCGGCGGACAGTCTACTTCGCCAGATCGGCGCGGACGCGGACATCGGCGATCTCGATCTCGCCGACGGCGCGGACGCGGCAGGCGACACGGGCGACGCGCCGGTCGTACGCTTGGTTTCGATGCTCCTTTTGGAAGCGCACAAGCTGGGCGCGAGTGACATTCACCTCGAGCCGCTCGAGCGAAGTTTCCGGGTCCGGTTTCGGATCGACGGCGTGCTCCAGGAGATGCAGTCGCCGCCGAAGAAGTTGCAATCGGCGATCATCAGTCGCCTCAAAATTATGACCGGCTCGATGAGCATCGCGGAGAAACGCCTCCCGCAGGATGGCCGCATCCAGGTGAAGATGGGGAAGAAGTCGATCGACCTGCGCGTTTCCACCGTGCCGACGAATCAGGGCGAGAGCATGGTCATGCGTTTGCTCGATAAGACGAGTCTGCTCCTCGGGCTGCCGGAGCTCGGATTCTTGAGCGACGACCAGGAAACTTTCGAGCGGTTGTTGCGTGCGCCGGACGGGATTTTGCTCGTCACCGGGCCGACCGGTTCGGGGAAAACGAGCACGCTCTACGCGTGTCTGAATTACATTAACAAACCCGACCGGAAGATCATCACCGTCGAGGAACCGGTCGAGTATCAGATGAATGGGATCAACCAGGTGCAGGTGAACACCGACATCGGCATGACCTTTCCGGCGGCGCTTCGGTCCATCCTCCGGCAGGCGCCGAACATCATCATGATCGGAGAGATTCGCGATCTCGAGACGGCGTCGATCGCAACGAATGCGAGCCTCACGGGTCACCTCGTTTTCAGCACGCTGCACACGAACGACGCCCCGTCCGCGATCGCACGTCTCATCGACATCGGGGTGCAGCCGTTTCTCGTCGCGACCTCGATCCGCGCGATTATGGCGCAGCGACTTGTGCGGCGGCTGTGCTCGTTCTGCCGGGAACCGGGTGAACTTTCGGTGACGGAATTGCGCGCGCTCCGGCTGGAAGCGTCGCAACTCGGCGAGGCGAACGTGATGCGGCCGGTCGGTTGCGAAGGTTGCCGGCAGAGCGGCTACAAAGGGCGGATGGGAATCTTCGAGCTCTTCGAAGTGGACGACGACGTGCGCCACATGGTGAACGACCGTGCCTCGACCCTGCAGCTGCGCCAGCGCGCGCGCGAGCTCGGCATGAGGACACTGCGCGAGGATGGCGTGCGCAAGGTGCTCGCCGGCATGACGAGCGCGGAGGAAGTGATTTCGATCACGCTGGGAGATGCGAATTGAATCATGAACAACCTGGAAGTCAGGCATCTTGCCTGACTTGGCCGACAGGCTTCCAGCCTGTCGGCTCTCATTTAGGCGACAGGCAAGATGTCTGTCGGCCGAGTCGGGCAAGGATGCCTCGCTTCCCATGAATAACGAACGCGTCGCCCAATTTCTGATCGACCAGGACCTGATGGATCGCGCCCAGGCCGATGACGTTCTCCTTGAGATCACGCAGAACGGGACGGCGCTCGAGCAGACGCTCGCGAACCACGGGATCGTCGACGAAGCGCAGCTTTACCACACGATCGCCGACGCGCTCGGGACGGAAGTGGTCGACCTCGAGCACGTCGAGATTTCGCCGCAGATCCTGAAGCTGATTCCGGCCGGGCTCGCCCGGTTGTATCGCGCGTTGCCCATCGGCGTGCAGGATTATGCGGTCCGCGTCGCGCTCGTCGATCCGCTCGATCCGCAGACGGCCGAGGACCTGCGTTTCGCGCTCGGGCACGATCTCCAGATCGTGGTCGCGCCGACCGCGCAGATCGAGGAGCGCCTGCGCGAGCACTATGGCGAGGACTCCTCGAGCATGGAGGACATTCTCAAACAGCTCGGCGAAGCCGGCGAGCTGATGATGATTAGTGGCGACGACACCAGCGCCAGCGGCGTCGAAGCGGATGCGAATGCGACGCCGATCATCCGCTTCGTCGATCTGATTTTGTACCAGGCGATCCAGGACCGCGCGAGCGACATCCATTTCGAGCCGTTTGAGAACGAGTTCAAAGTCCGCTACCGGGTCGATGGCGCGCTTTACGAAATGGCGCCGCCGCCGCGGCATCTCGCGTTGCCGGTGATTTCGCGCGTGAAGGTGATGGCGAACATGAACATCGCGGAGCGCCGCCTCCCGCAGGACGGGCGCATCCAGAAAAACATTGCCGGCCGCCATGTCGATTTGCGTGTCTCGACTTTGCCGACGCAGTTCGGCGAGAGCGTCGTCCTGCGCGTGCTCGATCGCTCGACCGTGAACCTCGATCTCGAGGCTCTCGGAATGCCGTCTTACATCTTCGATTACATCATCGAGGTCATTAGTAAGCAAAACGGCATCTTCATCGTCACCGGCCCGACCGGCTCCGGCAAAACGACGACGCTTTATTCCTGTCTGCGCAAGATCAACACGATCGACTCGAAGCTGTTGACCGCGGAAGAGCCGGTCGAATACGACCTCGAAGGCGTGATGCAGGTGCCGGTGAATGAAGCGATCGGCTTGAATTTCGCGCGCGTGCTCCGGGCGTTTCTGCGCCAGGATCCGGACCGCATCATGATCGGGGAAACGCGCGATCTCGAGACCGCGCAGATCGCAATTCAAGCCTCGCTCACGGGCCACCTCGTCTTCACGACCTTGCACACGAACGACGCGCCCGGAGCGGTCGCGCGCCTCATCGACATGGGGGTGGAGCCGTTCCTCATTTCCTCGACACTCGACTCCGTGCTCGGGCAGCGCCTGCTCCGCAGCATCTGCACGGAATGCAAAACGGCCTACGAGCCTAACGAATCGCTCCTCCGACAGCTGAATCTCGCGAGGCACGAAATCGGCGACCGGCAGTTCTACTACGGCGCGGGTTGCGACCGCTGCAATCGCACCGGTTACCGGGGCCGCATCGGCATTTACGAGTTGATGAAAATGAACGACCCGGTGCGCGAGTTGATCAACCAGCGCGCGCCCTCGGTTGTGCTGAAGCAGAAGTCGGTCGAGCTCGGCATGACGACGCTGCGGCAGGACGGCATTCGCAGCATCTTCGACGGCGCGACCACGATCGAGGAAGTGTTGAAGTACACGTGAGACGTGACCGCTCGGTTGCCCTTGTCATCCCGAGCGCAGCCGAGGGATCCCGTCACCTAACGAGAAGCTTTCCGAGCGAGCCAGTGCTGTCATCCCGAGCAGAGCGAGGGATCTCCCAAGCGTCGTTCGGCGCGAGTTTCCATCTCGAATCGCGCAACGCCTGCGAGATCCCCCGCCGTCTGCGCGGCTCGGGATGACAACCCATGTTGGCAGCCCTCTTTCTTCGCCCCGCACTTTCTAAATCTCGACACGATTTCCACCGCGTTTACTCTCTCGCTTACGACTTCGCCTTATGCCCCGATTTAACTACATCGCGCTCGACGCTCGCGGCCAGGAATCGACCGGATTAGTCGAAGCGAACACCAGCAACGACGCCATCGGTCAGCTCCGGCAGGCGGGCTATTTTCCGACCAGTGTTTTCGAGGAGGGCCAAGGCGGCACCGCCCTGAAAAAAGCGCAGAAGAGCGCGAAAGTCGCCGCCAAAGCCTCACCGAAAGCGAAGAGCAAAGGCATTGTCCTCTACCAGCGCAAGACGGTGAAGACGAAGACGCTGATGGTCTTCACCCGCCAGCTCGCGACCCTGATCGATGCCGGCCTCCCGCTCCTCCGCGGTCTCCACGTTCTCGGGAAACAGGAGAAAGACATCGTGCTCAAGGCGACGATCGAGCAACTTGCCGACTCCGTGCAGGGCGGCAGCACTTTCTCCGAAGGCCTCGCGCAGCACCCGAGAATCTTCAACAAGCTCTTCGTGAACATGGTGAAAGCCGGTGAGCTCGGCGGCGTGCTCGAGCTCGTCCTCGGGCGGCTCGCGGAGTTCCAGGAGAAAGCGCAGAAGGTCAAAAACAAGGTGAAGTCGGCGATGATTTACCCGGTCATCGTGCTCTGCCTCGCGATGATCATCATGGCGTTCCTGCTCGTCTTCATCGTGCCGAAATTCGAGTCGATCTTCCGCGACATGCTCGGGAACAAACCGCTGCCGGGCATCACCCGTTTCGTCATCAGCATGAGCGGCGTATTCCAGCACCACTGGCTACTGCTCATCGGCGGACTCATCGCGCTCGTCTTCGGCTATCGCTTCGCTTCGAAGACTACGAGAGGCCGCGCGGTGATCGACCGGATGGCTTTGCGCGCGCCCCTCTTCGGCGATCTCACGCGGAAGAGCGCGATCTCGCGTTTTGCGCGCACGCTCGGCACGCTCGTGACCAGCGGCGTGCCGATTCTTCAGGCACTAAATATTACCAAGGAAACCGCCGGCAACGTTGTCCTCGCGGATGCGATCGCGCAGGTGCACGACTCGGTGAAAGAAGGCGAGTCGATCGTGCAGCCGCTCGAAGCGAGCAAGGCTTTTCCGCCCATGGTCATCAGCATGATCGACGTCGGCGAAGAGACCGGCCAGCTCCCCGAGATGCTCCTGAAAATCGCGGAGGTTTACGACGACGAAGTCGACAACTCCGTCGCCGGTCTGACCTCGATGCTGGAGCCGATCATGATCGTGTTCCTCGCGCTTGTGGTGGGCACGATCGTAATCGCGCTCTTCATGCCGCTGATCAGCATCATCGGCGGGCTGCAGGCGCAGGGATAACGGATGCGTCGTCGGCTGAAGGTTGTAGCCGGGGGCGGGGACCCCGGCCTGTCTGAGGGTGGGCTACCCCTCGCGCCTCCGGGGTCACCGCCCCCGGCTACAAAACGGGCAGCCGGCTTCACGATCGTCGAGGTCATCGTCGTGCTGGCGATCATCCTCGTGCTCGCGGGCCTCATCCTCGGCACCACCGGCTATGTGCACAACAAAGCCGCGCGCTCGCGCGCGCAGGCGGAGACCCAGGCGATGTCCGCGGCGTTAGAGAGTTATAAGGCGGATAACGGGGTTTATCCCAGCAGCGACGTTACTGATGGCCTTAATGCAAGAACAGCATCGGATCCAGACAGCTATAAGACCGCCAGCACTTTGCTGTATCAAATGCTGATCGGAGATTCGTCGGGTGATGGTCTCCCCGACGCAGGCGCGAAGAGTTATATAACTTTCAAGTCGAACCAGCTCGGCGGTACCGACGGAGCGACCTACGTGCAGGATCCGTTCGGGTACAGCTACGGCTATTCGACCGCAGGCCAACTCGCGAGCAACGCTGGGAACCCCCAGACCATCGGCTACAACCCGACCTTCGATTTGTGGAGCACTGCCGGTTCCACGGATTCGACCGGCCAAGCCGGCTGGGTCAAAAACTGGTAGCGTCACTTGTCATCCTGAGCGAAGCGCAGCGGAGTCGAAGGATCCCGTCGGGCTGCCGTGAAGATGTCGCGCATCCAGAAGCAGAGTCCGCCTCAAGGCTTCACGGTAGCTCTACGGGATCCCTCGACTCCGTTCCGCTTCCGCTCCACTTCGCTCGGGATGACCGTGCCTTCCTCTCCCTTGAGAACGCGCCGGTGCCCAACGACAGCGACCCGTCAGTGCACCACCACGACCACGCGCCGATTCACTTCCTGCTCCTCGATCGACGCGTCCGCTGACGTCAGCAAATTCGCCTTCCCAAACCCGCGCGTCTCGATCTGCTCCGGATTAATCCCGAGCGCCTGCACCAGATACGCCTTCACCGCTTCCGCGCGGCGCCGGCTCAGTTCAAGATTGTATTCATCCGAGCCAAACGCATCGGTGTAACCCTCGAGCGTAAACGTCGCCTTCGGATTGCGCTTGATCAGCGTCGCCACCTTCTGCAACTGCTCGACCGCGCCGCCGCCCAGGTCCGCGCTGTCATACGCGAAAAGCTGATTGTTAGGCATCTTGAACTTCGTCCCCGAGCCCAGCGGCCCCTTCTGCGAAAGCAACGACTCGAGGTCGCTAAATCCCGGCGCGCGATCCGTCCGCGGCCCGGCGCTGTCGCCGAGTTTTTCATTGAAAGCACCCGGCCGTTTGATCGTCGTGCTCGTCGCCAGATCGGTTCCATTCAACGCCGGTTGCGGCCGCCCGGAGTCGGCGACGTTGTTCAGCAACGCCTGCTCGCGGGTCGCGTTCGGCGACTTCGTCAGGCTCTGCGCGGTCGTCTTCTCGATCTCGTTGATGACCGAGTTCAGGTTTGTTTGCTCAACCTTCGGCTTGTCCGGCAAAACATCGCGCACGTCATCCGGCATCGCTGCGGTGGAGTGCACTTCCTGGAGAAGCTTGTCGAACGATTTCTGGTCTTCCGGCAACTGCACATTCGTCTGGTCGGGGTCCGGCTTTGCCGCCTCCGTCGCGCTCGCCGCCGCGGGCAACTCGAGCGGCTTCGGGTTCAGGTCCACGCTCTTCACCTTGAAGGTCGGCGGCTTTCGTTTCTCCACGCCGAGCGGCGTCGCCGGCTGGAAAGCGGTGCGGTAAAAGAAGATGCAAAGCAGCGCGTGGAGCACGAGCGACGCGAACAGGCCGACGAGCAACCAATTCCGTGGCTGCGACCGGCCCGACCAGACCGGTAGCGGCTCCGCAGTGCGCGCAGTGACAGCTTTCATTCCCGGGTTAGACAAACGATCCGCGCAAAAGTTTGTCAATTTTACGAAAAGCGTGAATTGCGCTCCGGCGCGTCTCAGAGCGGCGAAAAACTCGTGTCATCCCGAGCGGAGCCCCCGCGGAGTCGAGGGATCCCGTGGCGAAACCTTTAAGCTCCCTCCACGGGATTCCTCGACTGCGCTGCGCTCCGCTCGGAATGACCGAGTTTTTAGACGCTCTCTTTAGGTCGGGCCCCGCCGCGTGCGCTCCGCGAAAATCCGCGCTGCCTTGCGAATTTCCTCCGCCACATGCACCGCCGGCGAGACGAATTTCGGCGTAAACCACGGGTAGAAACCGATCAGGTCATGGGTCACGAGAATCTGCCCGTCGCAGTCGGTTCCCGAGCCGATCCCGATCGTCGGAATCTCAATCTGCGCGGTGATTTGCCGTGCTGTCTCCGGCGCCACGATCTCGAGCACAACCGAAAACGCACCCGCTTTTTCCACCGCGCGCGCATCCGCGAGGAGCAGCTCCGCTTCCGCGGCGCTGCGGCCTTTCACCTTGTAGCCGCCTTCTTCGCGCACGCTCTGCGGGAGCATCCCGATGTGCGCCATCAACGGAATCCCCGCGCCCACGATCGCCTCGATCTGCGCGACGTGGCTCACGCCGCCTTCGAGTTTCACCGCCTGCGCCCCGGCTTCGACGAGGCGCCGAGCATTTGTGACCGCCATCTCCGGCGTGTCGTAGGTGCCGATGGAAAGATCGGCCGCGAGCAACGCGCGTTTCACCCCCCGCGCCGCTGCGCGCGTGTGATGCAACATTTCGTCGAAGGTCACCTGCGTCGTGTCGGGATAACCAAGCACCACCATGCCTAGCGAGTCCCCCACGAGGATCACGTCGATCCCGCTCTCGTCGAGCAGCCGGGCGGTCGGATAATCGTAAGCCGTGAGGGCGGTGATCGGCTCGCCACCCCGGCGTTTGCGCGCGCGAAAATCTTCCATGGCGGGCGACGTTACCACTCCTGCGGAAGGCGCACCACCGCTGCGGTCGCGCCTAGTTCTGCCGCCAATTCCGCAATCGTCCGTGACTCGTTAGGCAGAACGAGCGCAGGTCGAATCTCGGCGAGCGGCTGGAGGACAAAGGCCCGTGAACGAAGACGCGGATGCGGCAACACTAGTCCGTTTTCGTCGACCACGCGGTCGCCGAGATAGAGCAGATCGAGATCGATCGTGCGCGAGCGATTTGCTTGGTGTTCCGCCGGCCGTCCCAGCGCATGCTCGATCCGTTGTAGTTCCGCCAGGAGCGGCGCCGCTTCACCGCTGAAGCCGACCTCGATCACCGCATTGAGAAACTTCGCCGCGTCGGTCTCGCAATCGACCGGCTCCGTTTCGTAGAGCGAAGAAGAAAGGAACGGCCCGGAAACTGCGGACAACGCGAAGACCTGCGCGCGCGCTTTCGAGAGACTCGTGACGCGGTCACCGAGATTCGCGCCGAGCGCGATTGCCGCTCTACAAACCGAGCACATCTTCCATGCGGTAAAGGCCCGCAGGTTTCCCAACGACCCAGCGCGCCGCCTCCAGCGCGCCTTCCGCAAACGTCGCGCGACTGGAAGCGCGATGCGTCAGCCTGAGTTGCTCGCCGCTCCCGGCAAAAATCACCTCGTGATCGCCGACAATGCCCCCGGCGCGAATCGAATGCACCGGCACCGGCGCGCCCCGAGTTTCCTCGAGAATTTCCGCAATCCGTTTCGCGGTACCGCTGGGCGCGTCTTTCTTTGTCTGGTGATGCGCCTCCACGATTTCGACTTCGAACTTGTCGCCTAACAATGCCGCCGTCTTCCGCGCGAGCGCGAAAAGCACGTTCACCCCAAGGCTGAAATTCGCCGCGAACACAATGGCAACTTCCTCGGCGCGCGCGCGCACGGTCTCCTTCTGCGCTGCCGAGTGCCCGGTCGTGCCGAGCACGAGCGGCCGCTTTTGCGCCGTGCACGCCTGGCAGACCGCTACCGTCGCGTCCGCCGTGCTGAAATCGATCACCACGTCGCAGCTTCTCGTTAGGCCAGCAAGGTCCGCTCCGCGCTCCGCCTCAGTGATCGCGAAACCGTTGCCGGTTTCCGCGGCGGCAAGGATCGCCTGGCCCATGCGCCCGCCCGCGCCGACCAGAAGCACGCGCGTCATGAGAGCGCGGCGATGGTTTGCCGCAGCCGCGCTTCCGTGGTCGCGCCCATTGGGACCAACGGGAGCCGGCATTCCGCCGACATCGCGCCGCGCCATTCGAGCGCGGTCTTCGCCGGCACCGGATTCGGCTCAATGAAGAGGTCTTTGAACAACGGCAGAAACTTCCGGTGGATCGTCTGCGCTTCCTCCAGTTTTCCTTCGAGAAACGCCGCAACCAGACGCGAAATTTCCGCGGGATAAAGATTCGACGCCACGCTCACCACGCCGACCGCCCCGACCACCAAAAACGCCAGCGTCAACGAGTCGTCACCGCTCAAAACTGTGAACTCTTCCGGCACGCGCGCGACCAGCTCGCTCACCCGATCGACACTCCCGCTCGCTTCTTTGATCGCGCTGATGTTCGCGCACGATTGCGCCAGCCTAACGACCGTCTCCGCGCCGATATCGACCGCGCAGCGACCCGGAATGTTGTAGAGCATGATCGGCAGCTTCGTGGCCGCGGCGATGGCGGAAAAATGTTGGAAGAGCCCTTCCTGGCTCGGCTTGTTGTAATAAGGCGCGACCACGAGCGCGCCATCCGCGCCGAGCGCTTCGGCTTCCTGCGTGTGCGCGATCGCGTCGCGCGTGGAGTTCGAGCCGGTGCCCACGATCACCTGGCAACGGCCCGCCGCCGTTTTCACCGAGAGCTCGATCAATTGCCGGCGTTCCTCGTGCGAGATAGTCGGCGATTCGCCGGTCGTGCCGAGCGGCACGATGCCGCTGACCCCGCCGGCGATTTGCGCCTCGATCAATTTCTCGAACGCCGCGACATCGATCGCGTCGTCGCGAAACGGCGTTACCAGCGCGGTATAAGTGTCGCGGAACATCACACCTCGATCACGCCGTCGAAGACAAAATCCGCCGGGCCAGCGAGGGTGACCTCGCGAAAACCATCGCCGTCGCGCACAAATCCAACCTGCAAAGTGTCGCCGCCGCGCACGAGCACATCGATCGGGCCGGCCTGATTTTCCCTCGCGGCAAAGATGAGCGCGCTCGCGACGACTCCGGTGCCGCAGGCCAGCGTTTCGTCCTCCACCCCGCGTTCGTAAGTGCGAATCGCGATGCTGCTGGGACCGCGGCGTTCGAGGAAATTGGCGTTCGCCCCGCGGGGCGCAAACATCGAGTGCTGCCGCAACTTCGCGCCTAACGAACGCACATCGACCTCGTCGATCTGCGCGACTGGCACCACCACGTGGGGTACGCCGCTGTCGACGAAACCCGCACGAAAATTCTCACCGTCGACCGGCACCTCGAGTTCCAGGCGGAGATCCTGCGGATCGCTCATTTTCAAGGTCACGAGTTCGCCATGCAGCTGCGCGCCGATCACCCCGGCAGGTGTCTCAAAACTCACCTGCGCGAGCGGACCCGCGGTGCGATCCGCATAGCGCGCAAAACAACGCGCGCCGTTCCCGCACATCTCGGCTTCGCCGCCGTCGGCGTTGTAATAGCGCATCCGAAAATCGGCGCCATTCGCCGGCTTCTCGAGCACGAGCACGCCGTCCGCGCCGACGCCGCGATGCCGATCACAGATTTTCGCGATCTGCGCGTTTGTCAGGCTGAGGTCGCCCGCGCGGTTATCGAGGAGCACGAAATCGTTCCCCGCGCCGTTCATTTTCGTGAATCGCAGCATCTGTTTGGTCGGTAACATGTTCTCGTGCGAAAGCCAAGTTGGGGCGGCGCTTCCTGTCTGGGTAGTGCCCACGTCTCGTGGGCTGGCGACGGTGTTCCACCGTCGCGAACTTTCCTGACCTGTTGACCTGCTCGTGACGCTAATGTCGCTCGGAAAGTTCGTCGCGGCAGAATGCCGCGACCAGCCCACGGAACGTGGGCGCTACCCGGGCTTCTTGCTGCCGCGCCGAATCCTCCTATTGATCTTGCGTGCGTCTTGCCGGGTTCCTGCTCCTCCTTTTCCTTGTCAGCGTCTCCCAGGCGCAGCTCGCGCCGAGCGCGATCAATCCTGTCATCGTCGAGCAGATTAAGACCATGCCCACCGGCGGCAAATATTCCGCTTCGCGCTCGGCGACGATTCGGCTCCAGTCGGCCGCGCATTTCGAGTCGGGAAAATTCTTCATCCTCCCGGCGTCGGCCTCGCCGAGCTACTGCTCGGGCGCGACCTATCTCGTCTTCATGAAGACGATCGAGGCGCTGCGCGATCGCGGCGAACTTCAGCTCGATTACGAGACGCTTGATGCACTTATGATTCGCGGTCAGCGCGACGGCGAAGGCATCTGGGGCCGCTGGAACGCGAACGGCCCCGGCACCCCGCGGCTCTTCAACGAGCTCGGGATTGGCCGCAACTTCGACGACTTCGCGGAGGCGGAGCCGGGCGATTTCATGAAGATTTTTTGGTCGCCGGAAGTCGGGCGCGAAGAGCACGGGCACTCGGTGATTTTCCTTGGGATGGAAAAGAAGATGGGCCTCGATTACGTGCGTTTTTGGTCGAGCAACATTCCCTTCGGCTACGGCGAGAAAAGCGTGCCGCGCGCGAAGATCGTGCACGCGATTTTCTCGCGGCTCTATGCGCCGGCGAAGCTGAGCAACATCGCGACCGTGCCGCGCGTCGATAGTTACCTCGCGAGCCTCCTCCGCGTGCGCTCGAGCTACGAGGAAGCGCGCGAGAAATGCGGCTTCTGATTTTCGCCTAACGATGACCGCGTTGTCCGGAGCAACGATTGTGAAAGGGTTGATTCTCGGCTGGTCGGTCGCGTGGCCGCCGGGACCGATCAACGCCGAAATGATCCGCCGCGCGCTCCTCCCGCGCCGCGAGGGCGGCGGATTTTGGACGGCTTGGCAGCTCGGGTTCGGCGCGTGCACCGGTGATTTTTGCTGGGCGCTTGCGGTCGCGGCGGGCGCGGGTGCGTTCCTCCATTCGCCGCGGCTGCATTTGATTCTCGGCATCGTTAGTCTCACGTTGCTGCTCTTTCTCGCCTTCACCTTCGGGCGCGGCGCGTGGCGCGCGTGGCAGTCGCACCGGACGGCAACTCCGGCGGAGCAAACCCTCGCCGCCCGCTCGCTCCGACGCGGTTATCTGCTCGGCCTGATTCTCGCCCTAACGAGTCCATGGAATATCGGCTTTTGGTTCGCGGTCGTCGGTGGTCAGGATGTGAAACACGGCGCTGGCAGCTTCCTCAACTCCCTTACGCTCGCCGTTTCGGTCGTGACCGGCGCGATCATCTGGACGGTTACGCTCTGCATCGCGTTGAAGCTGGGCGCGCGCATTTTCGCGCGGCCGGCGTGGCAGATCGCCACCCAGGCGCTGACCGCGCTGGTGATGCTGTTCTTTGCCGCGCGGCTGGTCGCGCAGCTGGCGGGCGGATTGTAGGGCGACCGCTTCGGTTGCCCAGTTTCAACCGGGGCAGGCGAAGCGCCCGCCCTACAATTTCGTCGCGGCAGCGAGCGGCCGGACGAATTCGCTCACGATCTCGACCAGGTTGTCGTCTTTCCCGTGCTCCGCGATCTGGCGCACGATCGCGCTCCCGACGACTACGGCATCCGCCACGCCCGCGACTTCCGCGACCTGCTCCGGCGTGGACACCCCAAACCCGACCGCGATCGGGAGATCGGTCGCGGCGCGGATCAAAGCGACGCGTTCGCCTAACGAATCCGCGACACGCGTTTGCTCACCGGTCACGCCTTCGCGCGAGACGTAGTAGATGAAACCGCCCGCGTCTTTTGTCAGCTGCGCGATGCGCGCGGTCGGCGTCGTCGGGGCGATCAGGCAAATGTGTTTGAGCGCGTTCGGCGAACGCATGTCGTTAGGCAATTCTTCATCCGGCGGGAGATCGAGAATGAGCAGTCCGTCGACTCCCGCCGCCTCCGCCGCCTCGTGGAACTTCGCGAAGCCGAACTGAAAAATCGGGTTCAGATAAGTGTAGAGGACGATCGGGATCGGCGATTGCGCCCGAATCTCCCGCACGCAATCGAGCACGCCGCGCGCGGTCGCGCCGGCCTCGAGCGCGCGTTGCGCGGCGAGCTGATTGACGATGCCGTCCGCGAGCGGATCGGAAAACGGCACCCCGAGCTCGATGAGGTCGACGTCGCATTTCTCCAGGGCAAGCACGAGCTCGACCGTGCGCGCGAGGCTCGGATCGCCCGCGGCGATGTAAGCAATGAAGGCCTTCGCGCCACGCGAGCGGAGTTGCGCGAAACAGGCGTCGATTCGGTTTTGCATCGGAAAGAGTTAAGTTGCCCCAGAACCGCATGTCCGATCGCGAAAAGAAGCTGACGATCAACGAAATTTATTTCTCGGTGCAGGGCGAAAGCACCTGGGCCGGGCTCCCGTGCGTCTTCGTGCGGCTGACTTTTTGCGATCTGCGCTGCACCTATTGCGACACCGAATACGCCTTCTACGAAGGGAAAAAGCAGTCGTTAGGCGAGATCGTTGCTGCAGTGATGAGCTACGAATGTCCGCTCGTTGAGGTCACGGGCGGCGAGCCGTTGCTCCAGAAAAACGTGCTCCCGTTAATGACACTGCTGGCCGATGCCGGGCGCACGGTTCTGCTCGAAACCAGCGGCGCGCACGATATTTCCCCGGTCGACCCACGGGTTCATCGGATCATGGATTTGAAGACGCCCGGAAGCGGTGTAGTCGAGCGCAACCTGTTCGCGAACATCGAGCACCTGACGGAGCGCGATGAAGTAAAATGCGTGATCGGTTCGCGCGAGGATTACGAATGGTCGCGCGAGAAGCTGCTCACCTACCGGTTGGCCGAGCGCTGCCGCGCCGTCCTTTTTTCGCCCATCTTCGGCCGGATCGATCCGCGCGAAATCGTCGATTGGATTCTGGCCGACAAGCTGCCGGTGCGTTTCCAACTTCAGATGCACAAGTTCATCTGGACCCCGACGAAGCGCGGGGTGTGATCGGAAGTCGGGCTTCCAGCCGGACTCGGCCGGCAGGCATCTTGCCTGCCGCGTCTGCAGCTATGGGAGCCGACCGACTGGAAGCCCGTCGGCCGAGTCAGGCAGGATGCCTGACTTCCGATGCGGGTAGCAGCGCCGTGAGCAAGCCGATCAGCGGGAGGAACGAGCAGAGGTGAAAGACGTAAGCGATGCTCGTGCGGTCGGCGACTTCGCCGAGGACGGCGGAGCCGATGCCGGCGATGCCGAAGGCGAGTCCGAAAAATAAGCCGGAGATGAGTCCCACTTTTCCCGGCACCAACTCCTGCGCGTAGACCAGGATCGCGGAGAAGGCCGAGGCGAGGATGAGCCCGATGATGACCGTGAGCACACCCGTCCAGAGCAGGTTGGCATAGGGCAGCGCGATCGTGAAGGGCGCGACGCCGAGGATGGAAATCCAGATCACCAGCTTGCGCCCGTAGCGATCGCCGACCGGGCCGCCGATGACGGTACCGACCGCGACGGCGAAGAGAAACAGAAAGAGGTGGTACTGTGCGCCCTGGATCGAGAGGTGGAACTTCTGGATCAGGTAAAAGGTGTAGTAGTTCGTTAGGCTGGCGAGATAGAAATACTTCGAGAAGATGAGCACGCCGAGAACGGTGAGCGCGAACCAGACCGGCCGGGTCAGCTTCGGCGGCGCCAGGTCGTGCGCCGAAGCGCGGGCCTTCATCTCCGCGAGATGATCACGGTACCAGCGCCCGACTCCCGAGAGGACCACGATTCCGAGCAGCGCGGGGAGGGCGAACCAGAGCACGCTGGTTTGCCCATGCGGCACCACGATGAGTGCGGCGAGAAGCGGGCCTAACGAACTCCCGGCGTTCCCGCCGACCTGGAAAACCGATTGCGCGAAGCCGTGCCGTCCGCCGGAAGCGAGATGCGCGACGCGCGAAGATTCCGGGTGAAAGATGGACGAGCCCAGGCCGACGAGCGCCGCCGCCGCGATCACGACGCCGAAGCTCCACGCACGCGAGAGGAGCGCGAGTCCGCAGAGGGTGAGCCCCATGCCGCAGGCGAGCGAGAACGGCTGCGGCCGCCGATCGGTGAAGAGGCCGACGAATGGCTGCAGAATCGAAGCGGTCATCTGGAACGCGAGCGTGATCAGCCCGACCTGCACGAAGCTGAGGTGGAAGCTTGTTTTGAGCAGCGGATAAATCGCCGGGATCAGCGACTGGATGGTGTCGTTGAGCAGATGCGAAAAGCTGATCGCGACAAGAATCCCGACGACCGCAGGATTGGGGGTCGCCGGAGCGGGGGCGGGCTCGCTTTGGGTCAGGTGAGTCTCGGTGACGGGCGAAGCCATGGCGCGGAGCAGAAGCTAGGCAAAGGGCGCGCCCGCGCGAGCCGGCGGCGTAAATTCTCCGGCGTTAGGGCTTTTTCTTGAAAGCGGCATTCCAATCGGTGCCGCTGGGCGAATTAACGGAACCTTTTGCCGGGCTCGCGCTGGTCAGCGTCGTCGCCGAAGTCGCGGCGGTCGCGGTGGCCGCGCTCGCCGGGCCTTCGCTCAACATCTTCTTCAAGTCCTTCATGACTCGGTAAGGCCCGACGTACTCCTTCCCCACGAAGCTATCGGAAAGCACCTCGCCTTTTTCATTCAGGACCACGAGGCAGGGAATGCCCGAGCCGCAATACTTGTTCAGCGTGCGGTCGCTTTTCACCGCGCTGTAGCGCATTCCCGGCCAGGGCATCTGCATCTCCGCCATGTATTTTTCCATCTCGTTAGGCGACTGATCGCGGCTCATAAAGATGACTTCAAAGCCGGGATATTTCGGCTTCATCTCGTGGTAAAATTTCATCAGCTCCGGGGTAAATTGGTGGCAGGGACCGCACCAGCCGGCGGAGAAATAGAGCGCGATATATTGCGCCTGCGGCAACTCGGTCGCGGCGTAGGGAATGACGGCCTTCCCGCGGAGCGCCACGAGTTTACCCGTGAGTTCGCTCGCCACATCCGCAGACGCGGGGAGAGCCGGGCCGAGGAGGGTGAGCAGGAAAAGACCGCGGAGGAACGTGATTTTCATCGCTGTGGTCGTATCGCAAGGGCCTTCGGCGGTCAAGGCTGCGAGGGATGACAGACTCTGGCTCCAATGCGATTTTCCGCCGCATGCGCGCCCGTCTCACGAAAGATTTTACCTTTGAAGCCGCCCAGACTTTGCCCTCCGCGCCGGAGGGTCATAAGTGCCGCAAAATGCACGGGCACAGCTTCAAGGTGGAGGTCTCGGTTGAAGGCGAAGTCGATCGCGCAGTCGGCTGGGTCTACGATCATGCAGTCATCGGCGCGGCCATGAAGCCGCTCGTGGCGCAGCTTGATCATAGCTACCTCAACGACGTCGAAGGCTTGGAAAATCCGACGATCGAAAATATGGCGGCGTGGTTCTGGGAAAAGATTGCGCCGCAATGTCCGGGGCTGTGCGAGATCGTCGTCCACGAGACGCCGACCGCGCGCTGCATGTATCGCGGAGGAAGTTAGGCTTCCAGCCGGACTCGGCCGGCGGGCATCTTGCCCGCCGTCTGGCGGCGGGGCCTTGGGAGCCGACCGGCTGGAAGCCCGTCGGCCGAGTCAGGCAAGATGCCTGACTTCCGAGACGGCGGCCGGCACGGCCGCAGTTCCAGCGCGGAAGGCGTGTGCGTCGCGGCTGCCGCTTAGTGCCGCGGCGCGCGTACCGTGCCCGTCTCGATCGCCGCGCGGCGGTGCTCGACGATCCGGCTCGCGATTTCATCCACCATCTCCTCGAGCAACATCCGCAGGTGACTTCCCCTCCGGAAATCCGCCGGCGCGATGTGCCGCACCCGATCGGCGTGCGTGGAAAGTTGGTAGCACTTCTTAAAGCCGACCCGCTCCGGATCGTCCGGGTTGTAGACCGCGATCGCCTGCCCGTGATTCTTGCGCATGACGGTGAAACAGGGCACATCGGTCGGCCCGTCGCCGAGGTAAATCATGTTCGTGAAAGGGATCGGGCGGATGTCCGCATCCATGTGATCGTTCACGTCCTGCGCCATATCGAGCAGCCCTTTGTTGATCCGAAACAGGTACTGCGTCTTCTGCGTGTGACTGATCACGCGCTTCGGAAAAGTGATCCTGCCTTCGGCGTCCTCGGCAAATTCGCAGCCGAAAATCGCGCGCACATACGGCGCGAGCCGGCTCCCCTCGATCAGGATCTTCATCCCCGATGAGATTATGTAATGCTCGACGTTGATGCCCTGAGCGCGCTGCTCTTCGCTCAAGAGATCGTCGCGGAAATCGTCGAACATTTCTGGAAGCCCTTTGTAGAAATTTAACTTCCCGCCGAGCCGGCGAAGCTCGTCGTTCGTCGGGCGATCCATCCCGAGCGTGTCGAGGAGCACCTTCATGTAGGCGAGCTCGCTGTCGTAGCCCTGGTCTTTCACAAACTCCGAACAGCGTCGCCAGAAGCTCTTCCCATCGATCCCGAAGGCCGGGAAAACGACCTCGTCCTGCATGTAGCTCGGGCTCAGCGTCTGGTCGTAGTCGTAGACGATCGCGATCGTGTTTTGCGGCGTGGACATGGGAAGAGTGACAGGATTTACAGGATTGACAGGATTGAGGAGAACAGAGTGAAAACCGGAGTCTTCAATCCTGTTAAATCCTGTTAATCCTGTCCAAAAAATCCAGAAAGAGCGCTCCGTAGATCGACCCGCGCTCGGGATGGTATTGCACCGCGAGACAAAACCTCCCCGGCCCGCGCAGCTGTTCGATGACGTCGTCCGACGCGCACCACGCCTCGACGACGAAGCCATCCGCGACGCTATCGATCGCCTGGTGATGGGAGCTGTTTACCTTCTCGAAACGATGCGTCGCCGCTGCGTCATAACGGAGCGGTTGAATGTCGTGATTCTTTTGCTCCGGCAGATTGTGCCCGGGAATGTCGAGCCGCAGGCTGCCGCCGAGCGCGACATTCAACACCTGCATCCCCTTGCAGATCGCGAGGATGGGCAGGCCGCGCGAGAGTGCGTTTTGCGCTGCGGCGAATTCCCATTCGTCCCGCGGCCGATCGCCTGCTTCGAGCACGCTCGGATCGGGAATCGGCTGGCGCAGGAACTCCGCAGAAATGTCGTTTCCGCCGGTGAGGAGGAGCCCGTCCATCTCCGCGAGCGCGCCCGGTTTTTGCGCCGCGTTCCAGACTTCGATCTCCGGCCGTGGTGCGAGGAAGGGATGAAAAAAGGGTTCGTCCGTCGGGCGAATCCAACTGGCAAGGCGCGGCATCGGCGAACTTCCGACTGCACCGGCGAGGTGTAAAGCGTCCGCCTAACGAGTTTTTTTGGATTGACCCAATCCGCGCGCGGAATTGCAATCGCCGCAACCAAAGGACCCCATGGCAACAAAAACAAAAAAAACCTCAGCGAAGAAAACCGCCGGTAAAATGCGCGATCTCCCGGCGAAGAAGAACCCGAAAGGCGGCGCGCAGAAGAAAGAAAGCAGCGGCACAACTTCCTCGACCTCGACTGGCCGCTCAGGTCTGGGTGCCGGGCGACGGCAGCCGCTCTGAGCAAAAGCCCAAAAAATATTTCGGCGGTTGTAGCGTGCGCTGTCTCAGCGCCACCGGGAATTTCCTTGCCCACCGAAATCGTTCGCTGAGGACAGCGGACGCTACAACGCTGCAAGCCGGTTTCCCATCGCACTAGGGCGTGTTAACACTAACGCAGGGCCTCGACGATAAGGGCGAAGTGGATGAAGGCGGTGAACATCACATCGAGTTTATCGAAGCGGGAGAAGATGCGCCGGAAACCTTTGAGCCGACGGAAGAGGCGCTCAATTTCGT
>JBBSUP010000057.1:0-22584 GCA_038234295.1 Chthoniobacterales bacterium | reverse complement strand
CTCCGCACACGAAGAAGGTTTTTTGAAAGTCTGATCTGGAATTTCGCAATCGCGAAAGTTCAGAACGCAAATTAGATAGAAAAGCAAATTTAGTAAAAACTGAATTGTGCGTTCTTTCGTTGATTTTGAGTAATCAATTATTTGACGACCTACAACCAACTCGGTCTCACCGAGTAGGATATATGGATAGTCAGGATACCCAACTTCGGTTGGGATACCAAATTCTTTACGGAGAGTTTGATTCTGGCTCAGAACGAACGCTGGCGGCGTGGATAAGACATGCAAGTCGAGCGAGATTTTAGGGGCTTGCTCCTGAAATTTAGCGGCGCACGGGTGCGTAACACGTGAGTAATCTGCCGAGAAGTGGGGGATAGCTCGCCGAAAGGCGAATTAATACCGCATATGATCAGGGACGACATCTTCCCAACATCAAAGCCGGGGTAACCTGGCGCTTCTTGATGAGCCCGCGGCCTATCAGCTAGTTGGTGAGGTAACGGCTCACCAAGGCGATGACGGGTAGCTGGTCTGAGAGGACGACCAGTCACACTGGAACTGAGACACGGTCCAGACACCTACGGGTGGCAGCAGTCGAGAATTTTTCTCAATGGGGGCAACCCTGAAGGAGCGACGCCGCGTGGAGGATGAAGGCTTTCGGGTTGTAAACTCCTGTCATTTGAGAACAAGTGCCAACAAGTAACTACTGTTGGCTTGATAGTATCAGAAGAGGAAGGGACGGCTAACTCTGTGCCAGCAGCCGCGGTAATACAGAGGTCCCAAGCGTTGTTCGGATTCATTGGGCGTAAAGGGTGCGTAGGTGGCGCCGTAAGTGGGGTGTGAAATTTCGGAGCTCAACTCCGAAACTGCATTCCATACTGCGGTGCTTGAGGACTGGAGAGGAGACTGGAATTTACGGTGTAGCAGTGAAATGCGTAGAGATCGTAAGGAAGACCAGTGGCGAAGGCGGGTCTCTGGACAGTTCCTGACACTGAGGCACGAAGGCTAGGGGAGCAAACGGGATTAGATACCCCGGTAGTCCTAGCAGTAAACGGTGCACGTTTGGTGTGGGAGGATTCGACCCCTTCCGCGCCGGAGCTAACGCGTTAAACGTGCCGCCTGGGGAGTACGGTCGCAAGATTAAAACTCAAAGAAATTGACGGGGGCCCGCACAAGCGGTGGAGTATGTGGCTTAATTCGATGCAACGCGAAGAACCTTACCTGGCCTTGACATGTATCTCTAAGCACGTGAAAGCGTGTGAGTGTCGAAAGACACGATTTACACAGGTGCTGCATGGCTGTCGTCAGCTCGTGTCGTGAGATGTTGGGTTAAGTCCCGCAACGAGCGCAACCCCTGTGAACTGTTGCCACCCTCTTGATTGAGGAGCACTCTGTTCAGACTGCCCTGTGAAACGGGGAGGAAGGTGGGGACGACGTCAAGTCAGTATGGCCCTTACGGCCAGGGCTGCACACGTACTACAATGCTCAGTACAGAACGATCCGAGACCGCGAGGTGGAGGAAATCCAGTAAAACTGAGCTCAGTTCGGATTGGAGGCTGCAACTCGCCTCCATGAAGCCGGAATCGCTAGTAATGCCGTATCAGCTACGACGGCGTGAATACGTTCCCGGGCCTTGTACACACCGCCCGTCACATCATGGAAGTCACTTGTAGCCGAAGTGCGCGCGCCAACCCGCAAGGGAAGCAGCGCCCTACGCTATGAGCGGTAACTGGGATGAAGTCGTAACAAGGTAGCCGTAGGGGAACCTGCGGCTGGATCACCTCCTTTCTAAGGAGAAATTCTTTCACCACTTCGGTGGTGCTTGAATAGGTCGACGGCTAAGACCGCAATCCTTCGGGGTTTCGGAGATGCCGTTAAGCCCTTGGAATCGAAAGAAACCAAGGCTCAGAGAAGATCGAAACGGTAACGCACAATTCAGTTTTTGTTTGATTGCTGACAACTCTAAAGGCCGGACGGCTCACGCTGTCCGGCCTTTTTTTGTCGTCTGAACCTCAGCACCCGCCTGCTTCCATACGGATTCGCGAAATTGGTGCGTGTGCGGAGCGCGAACTTTTATTTCGACGTTTCTTCCTCGCGAGATTAGCGGAAATCTTGTCGAGGCGCGGATCGCCGGAGCGAATGCCGACGCGCACGCGCAGCTCGGGATGAGCTTTCAGAGGGTGGCTGATTTTCCAGCGCGCTGAGCACCGGCTCTTCCCGCATCGGTGCGAAAAACGAGCGCACCGGCGTCGCCGGTGCGTGGAGGAGGGCCGTCGTCATCCGCTCGACGAAGCCAATCGCTTACGGCCGGATCAAACGAGGCGGTTCCGTTCCTCGTCGTGCTCGGCGGCGCGGTCTCACCTGGGCCGACTCGGTGATCGAGTAGTAGTCGAGCTTGCGGCTTGCGAAATTCCTTGAATGTACGCTGCAAGGTTGCGCTATCTTGCCCGATGCTGGCCGAGACGAACACGCGCTCCGGCGACTCTCCTAGCCCGCCATGGAACGCCGCCTGACTGCTATTCTTGCCGCCGATGTAGTCGGCTATAGTCGGCTCATGGGTGCCGACGAGGCCGGCACGCTCTCCGCGTTTAACGCGATTCGAGCTGATTTCATCGACGGTAAGATCGCCGAGCATCAGGGACGCATCTTTAAGCTGACGGGTGATGGCATGCTGGCGGAATTCCCGAGCGTGGTCAGCGCGGTCGCCTGCGCCGCCGAGATTCAACTCGGGATGCACGAGCGAAACGCGGATGTGCCACAGGATCGCCGCCTGGAATTCCGCATCGGCGTTCACCTTGGCGACGTGATTGTCGAAGGCGACGACATCTTGGGCGATGGGGTTAACGTCGCGGTGCGCTTGGAGAGCATTGCCAGGCCCGGCGGGATCACGATTTCTCATTCCGTTCGCGATCACGTGGGCAACCGGCTCGACCTGGCTTTTGAGGATATGGGCGAGCAGAACCTGAAGAATATTGAGAAACCGATGCGCGTTTACGGCGTCTCACAGCAGAGTTCCGCCGCACGAAACACCAAGGGCGCGGCGTCGTTGCAAGAGGACCGGCCCTCAATCGCCGTCCTTCCCTTTAACAACATGAGCGGCGACCCGGAGCAGGAGTATTTCAGCGATGGGATCACGGAGGACATCATCACCGACCTCTCCAAGATATCCGGGCTCTTCGTTGTCGCCCGCCACACCGCATTCACTTATAAGGCTAAACTGGTAAAGGTAGAGCAGGTAGGTCAGGAGCTGGGAGTTGATTTTGTGCTAGAGGGAAGCGTGCGTAAGGCCGGCGCGCGGGTGCGGGTTACTGGGCAGCTCATTGGCACCAAGGATGGCGGCCACCTTTGGGCCGACCGCTTTGATCGCGATCTAACCGATATCTTCGCCATCCAGGACGAAATCACGCATGCGATCGTCGAGCAGTTGAAAGTCAAACTTCTGCCGCAAGAGAAGAGGTCGATGGGGCGAGTGCCGACGGAAAGCTTAGAAGCCTATACTTACTATCTGAGAGGGCGGGACTATCTTCACCGCCGCTCGAAGCACTACCTCCAATTGGCGCGGCGCATGTTTGCCAAAGCAGTCGAGCTAGACCCAAACTACGCGCGCGCCTATGCCGGTATGGCTGATTGCGATTCGTTCCTCTACATGAACTATCGCGCCAAAGTGCCGATCGATGAGCTCCTGGCCACAACCGAGAAGGCGCTGCACCTGGACGACACCCTCCCTGAAGCTCACGCCTCGCGCGGATTAGCGCTCTCTGCTGCCGGACGTTACGAAGGAGCGAAAGTGGAATTCGAAAGGGCGATCGCACTCGATGCCAACTCCTTTGAAGCGCATTATTTCTATGCGCGAGTCAGCTTCGGCCAGGGGCGGATCGAGCAGGCTGCCAAACTTTTCGAGCGCGCCTCTGAGATTCGGCCGGACGACTATCAGTCCGTGTGTCTGCTCATTCATACCTACCGGTCCCTCGGCCGAACTGAAGATACCAAAGATGCCGCCCGCAGAGGACTCAAGCTGGCCGAGCGTGAACTCACCCTTCACCCGGAGGATCCGCGGCCGGCGCACCTGGGCGCGGGCGCACTCTTTGAACTCGGCGAGATGGAACTGGCCAGGGAATGGATGTCCCGTGCCTTGGCCATCGATCCCGAGGATGTTCTCACCCAGTACAACGTGGCGTGCGGCTATACGAAATTGGGCGAGTTCGATGCGGCCTTTGATCTCCTGGAGCGTTCAATTCTCGCCGCCGGACCGGAGCTCGCCAACTGGGTCAAATACGATTCTGATTTGGACCGGCTCCGCAGTCATCCGCGTTATGAAAAATTCCTCGAAGCCATTGGCGCGAAGAACTGACAATGCTCATCGACCCGCACGCCCACCGATGTCTTGTTAAGTCAAAACCGGTCAGAGGCGAAGGAGCGGCGGTTTGAACCCGCCGAGGCGCTGACAAAGCGCCTCTCCTTGGATCGCCCAAATCCGCTTGGGAGAATTCACTGAAAGTTCCGCGCATAACCTCGGGGCCATGGAGTAGATTTCCACGCCTGCCAGGTGAGCCTTATCAAAGTCCTTATTTGGACACTTTTCTCGGCGCGAGATCGGCAAGGATTTTCTCGAAGCGCGGATCGCCGCGGAGCGGATCCCAGAAAGGGTGCAGTTTCAATTGGCCATAACTCAACGTCCCCGGAATTCGGGTCGCTCTCGCCAATTGCTCGAAAGCGAGATCCTTCTCCCCGACCCATGCGCCGATGACCGCGTAGAGGGCCAGCAGGTCGGAGCCGGAGATCGAGTCTTGCGCCACTGGCATGAGCTCCAGGGCCCGTCGACCTTCCCGCAGAGCTTCCTCTTTTCGACCGAGTCCAGCGTCAATCAGGCCGAGGACGCAGAGTGGGGGACCATAGTCGGGTTGTAGGCGTACTAACTCTTCCTGTTGCGTTCGCGCGACGGTAAACGCGCTCTGCGCCGCGGCGTCATCAGTACGGATACGAGCCTGCACCCCCTCGACGAAGGCACGAGGAACGCGCACGAAATTCACCAACCGGTAACTATCGCCGGTCAGAGCTCCGAGGGATCGAGTGATGCCCGCCAGATCGCGTTCACAAAGCGCCAGATTTATCCAGCTGTCGGCGAGGTCGGGTGCGGCGGCGGGATCGTCCGCGAGAATGGCGTCGATCGTGGTGTGCAACGGCCGGAGATCAGCTCTCCCATAGAAGGCGACCTCCGCGCGCTGCACCCTGGTGTCGACATCTTTCCCGGCAATTCCCAGGGCACGGTCCAGAGCAGCGGCGCTCTCGGGGTAGCGGCGCAGCAGTTGATCGCTATACGCAATCTGCTGCAGCAAAAAAACATTGCGCGGATCCAGCTCGACCGCTTGGTTTAAATTGCGCATGGATTCGTCCCAACGTCCCTGGCGACGGTCGATATACCCAGCGAGGGACAGGACCATGGAATCGTTAGGCAAAGTGCGCTGGGCAATGGCGAGCTCGGCGCGGGCGCGGTCGTAATCGAGAAAGGTGCGATAAAGATTCTGGGCCAGAGCGAGGTGCGGTTCACCTGCCTCCGGGCGCAAACGCAGAGCCGTTTGCACGGCAGCGTCGGCCGCAGCGAGCCGGGCGGGGGTATGGTCCAGGTTAATAAAATAAAGCTGGCTATGTGCGGCGGCCAGTTGGCAGTAGGCAAGCATGAACGCCGGATCCCGCGTGACCGCCTGTTGCAGCAATTCCGCCGCTTCCAAAAGATTATCCTTCTCGCGCGCAGCAAAGACCGAGCGGGCGAGCAACCTCTTCGCGCGAGTGTAAAGATCGAAGGCCACGAGATCGGCAGTGAGCGGCCGCTCAATCGCCGCTTTTTCACTCGGTGAAAGCTTCGCTTGGAGCTGGTCGGCTATGGCTTTGGCAATCTCACTTTGAATGGCAAACACGTCGGCCAGGTCACGGTCATAGGTCTGCGCCCAGAGATGCGCGTCCGTGCGGGCGTCGATGAGCTGCGCGTTCACCCGCACCCGATTCGCCGCGCGCTGCACGCTGCCCTCGAGCAGATGGGCCACCCCGAGTTGTTGTCCGATTTCGCGCAGGTTTCGTGGATGACCGCTTTGGTAGAGCAGCACGGAAGTGCGGCTGATGACTTTTAAATCCGCGATCTTCGCGAGGTTGGTCAGAATCTCGTCCTGGACACCGTCGGCAAAGAAGGCATTGGCTTTTTCTTCGCTTCGGTTTTCGAAGGGTAGGACAGCGATGGATTTTTCCGGGATTGCGGGCGCCGTTGCAGTTGGCGACGCAGAGGGAGCGGGGGTGGGCGCAGCTGCGCGATTTTGAGAAAAAAACTTCGTCGCGGCGGGCGCGAAAATGACGGCAACAATCGCGAGGCCGATCAGCACGCAAATAAGAATGACCGGCGTTAACAGCAGCGGTTTGCCTCGCGTTGGCGATGGTGGCAGCGCCCTCTGATCCTTCTCTATTATCTGCTGGAATTTTTCCGGCACTGCCGGATTGCCCAGCTCTTCGGTGTAGAGATTCGCTACGGATAAGACGGTTCCGTGCTTGACCTCACATTCGCCCAAGTCGTGCAAGAGCGACTGCCAATGGCGGTATTGCGCGAGATCGTCGGCCACGCGCTTCGAGAGAAGAATGTGACCAGCGTCGCCGCAATCCATCACCCGCTGCGCGATGTTGATGCCCGCGCCGGCGATATTCGAACGCTCGTTCACATCCACGATTTCATTCACCGGGCCGCTGTGAATGCCCATCCGCACCTGCACGGCGGGATGATTCTTCAGCGCCTGCGCAATTTCCAAAGCGCACTCCGCTGGCCCTTCGGGACTGTCACGAAACACCAGCGCCATCCCATCGCCGGCTGGCAGCCGGATGAGCTTGCCAGCGGCGTCCGCAGCCCGCACCCGTTCCGTCGCGCGCACGAGATCGTTCAGCTCATGGAGCACTTCGCTCTGCTCGTTAATCAGCAGCTTCGAGTAGCCGACGAGATCGATGAAGAGGACATGCCCGATTTCCAGCTCGATCTCTCTCTTAACCTCAGCGGTCACGCTGGAAGATTACTTGGTCTGGGGACGATGCGCGAGCTTCTCGAAGGTCGCCGGCTAATTCTGAATCTCTGAATCCTTTTTGCACAGCCTAACGACACCCGGTCATGCGCGCTTAAGCCGGCCGCGACAGGCAATGTTACTATTCGAAACGGGGAAAAGAGCGAAAGGTCCGAGCGAGCGACCCGAATACGAGTGCGACGCTGCAGGTCTATGTCCCCTCGACAAACACGCTGCCGGGACACTCATAAATTCCGGCCGCGGAAAATACTCTGGCCAATCTACTTGGATAGCAATCCGCAGAAGATCACCGTCAGAAGCAGCCTCGGAAGGTCGGCGTCGCGAGCGGTCACCACTGGGGTCGCTAGGGTTTGCCGTGATCAAGGCCGGACGCCTCAAGCCGTCCGGCCTCCTTCTTTGTCGCGGTGTATACTGGCTTATGACCAGGCAGAGCGATGAGGCCCTTCAAATACTGCACGAGTGGGTGCAATCGGAGAGCCTGCGCAAACATTGTTATGCCGTCTCCGATTGCATGAGGCATATCGCGCAACTTAGCGCCGCCGATTCAGACCTATGGCAGGCGGTTGGCCTGCTGCACGACATGGATTACGAGCGCTATCCCAACGCGGAGCAGAGTGCGACCGAAGAACATCCTTCGGTCGCGGCCAGGTGGCTACGCGAGCACGGCTGGAGTGAGGAGATTTGCCGCGCGATTTTATCGCACGCGAACTACACCGGAGTCACGCGCGAGACTCCCTTGGAGAAGACGCTCTACGCGGTCGATGAGCTCAGCGGCTTCGTCACGGCTGTGGCCCGGGTGCGTCCTTCCAAGAGCATTCGCGAAGTCGACGTCGCCGCGGTGAAGAAGAAGATGAAAGACAAGGCCTTCGCCCGCGCCGTCAATCGTCAGGATATTATCGAGGGCGCGGAGGAATTGGGCCGCCCCTTAGACGAGATTATTGCCGAAGTCATCGCCGCCCTCACCGCTGATGCCGATCGGCTCGACTTAGCCGGCACTGCCGCTTAGCACGTTCGGCTTGCGCCTTCCTTCGCGAGACGGCCGCTTGCATTCCGCCCTGTGCATTCTAAAATCCGCCTTCACAACCGGGGGCATAGCTCAGATGGTAGAGCGCCAGCTTTGCAAGCTGGATGTCAGGGGTTCGAATCCCCTTGCCTCCAGCCTCCGCTTGGAGCGCTCCAAGAACGAAGCTGCCACGCCGTAATCGAATGGAGGCAGGCTGCGTCACCAAAACTGTTGCGAGCACTCCAAGACTACGGCTTGGCAGGCCCCTTCTGATCGGCAACCCGAACCTATCGCGCCGCGGTCGCGTTCTGATATTCCTCCAGCGCTTTCGGCATCAGCGCCTGCAATTGCGCGATGCGCGTGCCATGCGAGGGATGCGTCGAAAGAAATTCCGGCGGGGTCGTCCGGCCCGCCTGCTCCATCCTTTCCCAAAAACGAATGCTCTCCTCCGGATCGTAACCGGCGCGCGCCGTATACATCAGGCCGATTGCGTCCGCTTCGGATTCGTGGTTGCGGCTGAAGGGCATGAGGATGCCGAACTGCGCGCCGGCCCCGAGCGCACCCATCACCGTCCGTTGCTTGTCGTAGTCCATGTCGGAAAGCGAAACGGCAATTCCGGTCATCGCGGTTTGGGTGAGATTTTGCTGGAGCACGCGTTGCGCGCCGTGCCGCGAGATCGCGTGCGCCATCTCGTGGCCGAGCACGGTGGCGAGCGCCGCCTCATTTTCCGCAACTGGGAGGATGCCGGTGTAAACCACAATCTCCCCGCCGGGCAGACAGAAGGCATTCACTTGGTCGTCCGCGACTAACGAAACGCGCCATTGGTAATTTTGGCCAGCTTCCCCGGTCGCCGCGGCCAGGCGATTGACCACGCGCTTCACCATTTCCAGCTCCGGGCCGGACTCCACCGTGCGCGCTTCCGCCAGGATCTTTTGGTAAGATTGCAAGCCGAGCGCGGATTCCTGTTCGACCGACATGCCGACATGGCTTTTCCGGCCGGTCTCAGGGTTTACGAACTTCTCGGAGCCGAAATATTGCCAGGCAAAGATCAGTCCCGCGATCAGGATCGGGATCCATTTTATGTGTGAGCGGTTCATGTCGGAGGATGCTTAACAGAGTTTTTATTGAATCGGAAATGGCGATGCTGCCGCTCTCAGGATTTGCTGGATTTCACGGACCAGATCGGCTCGCGTCTGAGCGCTATCTCCGGTAGAAGAGATTCCATGCTCACGCTCTGGCAAAAACGCTGGCGTTCTTTCCGGTATCCGATCGATCGGGAAAAGCGCGACCTCTTGCGCCAGCGCTGGGAGGCGCTGCCGCGGGAGCTGCAAACTCCAAATCAACTGGCCGGCCGGCATCTGACGCATTGCGGATTCACCACCGGCGCCAGTTATTGCTCCGCATCTTCGGTCGCATGGCGAGACTGCTTCTTTCCGGCGCTCTCCCGCGCGAATCCGCGTGGGCGGCGCTCCGGGGCCGCGCGCACACGATCAACATCGGCACCCATAATTTCATGGACGCCGCGCAGGTCGCGAATGCGCCTAACGATCCCGTAGTGCAGACGCGGCTGGATTCCTGCGTCTTCAAAGGGGCGGTGAAAAATCGCGCGACGAACGAGTGGGAAGCCGTCCCGATGTGCGCGATGAACCAGAGTCGCTGGAGCGAACTCTACGCCGACCGGCTCCGCACTTCGTCATCCCGAGCGCAGCCGAGGGATCCCGTGGCGCTGCCGTGAAGCCGAAATAACAGGTTCAACGCCGCGAAAGGATTCAGCGAGAGCGATGGGCGACGCAGCGCTCCGCTCGCGCTTCGCAGAGCGAAGCGTCTACAGCGCCTTCCGCGCTCGGCCTCCCCTTGTAGACGCCTCAGGGAGGCGCGGGGAAAACCGCCGCGCTCAGATCCTCCGCACCCGCAGAATATGCGCTGGCTGCACGCTCGGATGCAGCGCGATGTAATTCCGCCGCCCGTGCCAGACGAAGCGATCGCCCGTGAGCAGGTCCTGCACTTCGTAGCTGTCGCCGCCCAGTTCGCCGAAATCCTCCACCGGCGCATGCACAAACGCCGACTGCGTGTGTTCCGGATCAAGATTCACCGCGACCAGGATGATGCTGTCGCGCGCCGGTGTCATCTTGCTGTAAAACAGAATCTGATCGTTCTCCGCGAAGTGAAAACGGAGGTTATCGTAGAGCTGGAGCGCGCGGTGATCGCGCCGGATTTTGTTCAGTTTCGTGATCAGCGGTTTGATATTCCCCTCGGCGTCCCAGTCGCGCTCCTTCAGCTGGTATTTCTCCGAGTCGAGATACTCTTCGCGGCCGGGCAGCGCCGCATCTTCGCAGAGCTCGAAGCCGCTGTAGATGCCGTAAACGCTCGACAACGTCGCCGCGAGCACCGCGCGAATCGCGAACATCCCGCGGTCGCCCGTCTGGAGGTGGAGCGGCAAAATATCCGGCGTGTTTGGAAAGAGATTGCCGCGGAAATACTCGCGCATCTCCGTCTGTGTGAGCTCGGTGAAATACTCGACCAGCTCCTTCTTTTCGGTCCGCCAGGTGAAGTAGGTGTAGCTCTGGGTGAAGCCAGCCTTGGCGAGCGCCTTCATCATTTTCGGCTTCGTGAAGGCCTCCGCGAGGAAGATAACGTCGGGAAACTTCTCGCGCACGCCGCTGATCATGTATTCCCAGAACGCGACCGGCTTCGTATGCGGGTTATCGACCCGAATGATGCGCACGCCCTGCTCCGCCCAGAAGAGGATGATGCTTTTCATCTCCGCCCAGAGCGCCTGCCAATCGGCGCAATGGAAGTTCAGCGGATAGATGTCCTCGTATTTTTTCGGCGGGTTCTCGGCGTATTTGATCGTGCCGTCGGGCCGTTTGTAGAACCAGTCGGGATGCTCTGCGACGTAAGGGTGATCGGGCGAACAATTGATCGCGAAATCGAGTGCGATCTCCATCTCGCGGCTCCGGATTTCCTGCTCCAGCCAGGCGAAATCCGCGAGCGTGCCTAACGAGGGCTCGACGTCTTTGTGCCCGCCGCCATTGGGCAATTTGAGATTGCGATTGCCGATCGCGTAGGGAACGCCCGGCTCGCCCGGCTCGCAGGTGACGGAGTTATTTGCGCCCTTGCGATTGGTCAGGCCAATCGGGTGGATCGGCGGGAAGTAAATGACGTTGAAACCCATCGCCTTCGCGTCGTCGACCCGCGGGAGACAGTCGCGAAAAGTCGAGCTGCGCTCGGCCGAGCCCTCGGCGGAACGGGGGAAAAATTCATACCAGGCGGCGGTGCGCGCGGCCACGCGATCGACGATCACGCGCGGCGGCGGTGTGTATTGCGTGGCGCCCGCTCGCGGGGCGTAGGTCGCCATGAGAACGGTCAGTTCGCCGGAGTGCGCGATTTTGTTTACGTCCGCGTTTTCGCCGGCGCGCATCTGCTCCGCGAACTTGCGCAACCGTTGCGCATCGGTGCCCCGGGCGCGTTCCTCGGCGCTCTGGAGCAGGGCAGCTCCCTCCAGCTTCTCGCTTTCGAGGTTGGCGAGGCCGGCGGTAAATTTCGCCCCAAACTCGTGCTGCCACCCAGCGAAAAGATCGGTCCAAGCCTCGACCGTGTATTCGTAGGTCGCGTTCTCGTAGAGGGAACAAACGCCGCGCCAGCGATCGTTATCGACGTGCTTCATCGCGGTCTCGTGCCAGAGCGGCGTGCCCACGACGCGCCATTTTAGAACGGCGGCGACGACGTCGTGGCCAGCCTTAAAAACATCCGCTTCCACGACCACGTCCTCGCCCACGACCCGCTTGATCGGATAACGCCCGCCATCGATGAGCGGGCGCAGATTCTCGATGACGGCGGCGGGGAATTGGCTGGGCATGCTGGCGCTAATCAATCGAGATTCGCGGCGGACGAAAGGCTTATTCGCGCGCTGAGTGGGAGGATTTACCGCAGAGTGCGCAGAGAGCGCAGAGAGCGCAGAGTGCGCAGAAAGCGCAGAGAGCGCAGAGGAAGAGGAGAACGGAAACGGCGATCACGTTCCGCAATTGCAGAACCTCTGCGATCTCTGCGTCCTCCGCGGTTAATTCTTCCGCCTCACCGCGGGAACGGAACAGGCCGCGAAATAGTTCCGGAGGCGATGCAGGCGTTGACAAAGGGTCCGGAATCATCCCGGAAGCCTTCGCCGCGCATTTACACCAGCGAGTTCGACTTCCGCAAAGTCGTCGTCGCCGAGGCGTCGAATTTGTCCACCGCAAGCGGGGCGCTATAGTGCCGCGATGAGCATTACCGCGACCGTCAGGGGCAATAGTATCAAACTTCCACCTGGGACAAATCTGCCCGACGGAACCGAGGTTCGCATCGAACTACCCGAAAGCGTTACAACTGGAGACGATCTGCCGGCCTTGATCGGATCGTGGCAGGAAGATGCCGGCTTTGACGCGGCGGTGCGGGCGTTCGAGCAAGTGGATGAGGCCCTCTGGCAGTGAAGCTCGCCCTCGACACGAATGCCTATAGCGATTTTATGCGCGGCGTTCCCGAGCGAGTCAGTCCCGTTCAAGCGGCGGAGCGAATCTACCTGCCGCTTTTCGTTCTCGGCGAATTGCGCGCGGGATTTGCCGCGGGCGATCAGCGGCTGCAGAACTCGGCCATGCTCGATCGCTTTCTCCAAAGCCCCCGCGTGGAGGTATTGTTTCCGGATCTGGCGACGGCCAAGACCTACGCGCGCATCTTCGCCGAACTGCGAAAGCAGGGGACACCTATCCCGACGAATGACCTATGGATCGCGGCGCTCGCGATCCAGCATGATCTCACGCTCTGCACGAGCGACGCTCATTTTCAGCACATCCACGGATTGGCGCTCTGCTAGGTGCACGCGCGGTCCAGTAATCTTCACCGGGCTTGCATACAATCCGTCGAGGAAGAGTAGAGCGGGGCTCGAGGGCGGGGCGGAAGTACCGCAGAGGACGCAGAGA
This sequence comes from Chthoniobacterales bacterium, assembly GCA_038234295.1. Lineage (GTDB taxonomy): Bacteria > Verrucomicrobiota > Verrucomicrobiia > Chthoniobacterales > UBA10450 > Palsa-1392. Next base: position 9,583 of record JBBSUP010000057.1, on the reverse strand, counting down.
TCGCAGAGGAAAGAAGGAAAACAGACCAGCGCTCGGCCGATGTCGCCCCGGACACTCTGCGCCCTCTGCGTCTCTGCGGTTAATTCTTCCGCCTCACCGCGGGAACTAATTCCGGCGGCAATGTATGTGCCGACACAGGCCGCAGAATGATCCCGGAGGCAATTCCGGCGCCGCGGAGGGTCGCAAGATAATCCCAGAGGCAATTCCGGCGCCGCGGAGGGTCGCAGGATAATCCCGGAGGCGATTCCGGCGCCGCGGAAGGTCGCAGGATAATCGCGGAGCCCATTCCGGTGCCGCGGAGCGTCGCAGGATAATCCCCGAGGCGATTCCGGTGCCGGGGCAGATCGCAGGATGATTTTGGAGGAGATGTCTGCGCCGGCACAGGCCGCAGAATTATTCCGGAGGCGCTCCAGGCGTTGACGAAGGGCCGCAATCATCCTGGAAGCCTTCGCCGCGCATTGCACCGAATTAGTGTCGATAGGCAGCTCTGACCCCAAGCCTCTGGCCCCGTAGTTTGCGCGCAGATGCCCCGTGCCCGCTCCTCCAAGAACAGCAACTCTACCGCCAACCTCGGCTTCGAAGCCAAGCTTTGGCTCGCGCGGACAAGCTGCGCAGCAACATGGACGCGGCTGAATACAAGCACACCGTCCTCGGCCTCATCTTCCTCAAGGACATCTCCGACAGCTTTGAAATCCGACGGTTCCAGAGCTGTGAAGCGCAAACTGACAGACACGCATTGATTCGCATGCGCGAACGGAAGATCGAGACGGCATGGTTGGAACGGGCGCTCACCAGTTCGCAGAGAACAGAGCCAGACGAAGAGGAATCCCGGCTTGGAACACCGGCTGGCCTCGATCGCCGAGAAAGATTACTCTGTCCTGCGGGTCGTGTGCGATCCGCGGGTCGCACCGCTCAAGATTGTGACCGTGCATTTCGACCGAAGCCTGAAAGGAAAACTATGAGACTGACGATTGATCCTAAAGCGGACGCTCTCTACCTCCGTCTCAAGGAGGCGCAGATCGTAGATTCCGAGCAGGTCGGGTCCGGGCTGGTGCTCGATTACGACTCACAGGACAACGTCGTCGGGGTGGAAATGCTAAACCTCTCCAAGCGCGGCAACCCCGTCGAGATCGAGAAGCTGGTCTTCGAGACGCTCAATTCACGCAGCCGATGTGGTCGTGCGTGAAACGCCGCCCCTATACGGCACGCCGCCCGGGAACGAATAGAAACATCGACTAAAGAATGCTCCGCACCGGTTGCGTATCGCGACTGGAAACCGTAGGCGGCGAGCGTGCCGCAGGTTCTGAACGACGGATGACCCGGATGGCGCCGATAACTTGCTGAAATTCCTCGTCCGAGAAACCCGTGGTCAACTTCATCGCGTCCGCATCCGCGTGATGCTGCGGGAGCGTCTGAAACCGTCTCCGTGAGACCGGTTATTGTTCTCCCAGTTTTATTCGAATCCACGCGGGATCGCGGCGCAGGTCAATCACGGCCCAAAGGATCGCTTCGGTGGAGGAATGGGTGTAGAAAATGCCGTGGGGAAAGACGCGGCTCAGGAGGCGGTGATAGTCGCGGTAAACGATTCGGTGAGTTCCAGCGCTGATGCGCAACCCCTCAATGTCGCTCCTCAGGCACGCGGCGAAGTAGTCTCCCAAGCCTTCCGTCTGGGCTTCGTAGAAAAGGAAGCCCTCATTGAGATCGTGCAGTGCCTCGTCGGATATCCGAATCCGAATCATGCTCTCCCGATCGCCGACTTCACGGCATCCCAATCGTGCAACTGTGAATGGCCGCCTTCTACCGCGGCGCGTCTTCCATCCAGGAGCTTCTTCTGATCGTCGGACAGCTCCATCCGTTCAAAGCGCCCACGAAGATCTTCCCACAGCGTCTCCATCAGTTGGATTTTCTCTGCCAGCGGCAGTGTTTTTACCTCGTCTGCTGTCATGTCCGCAGGGTAATCGCTCCAGCTTTCGTGTGCCATTCATCTTTGCTGCGGCTGGAAACGTGGCGGCGCCGAGCGCGGACGTCTTTATTTTACGAGGTCTGCCTCAGTCGTTTCTTCTCTTCCACTGATCGCCCGCAGATTTCAAAAGCCGAACGGCATCCCGTCGAGCCTGACAATGCTCACAATGACGAGATAAACCGCCGCCGCAGGTGCCCCTCGACACGACAGAGCCCATAAACCATCAGAAAAGGTGCCCGTCGTCACGCCCGAGCCTTAAAACCGGAAGAAAAGGTGCCCGTCGTAACAACGGAACCCAGAAACCAGCGAAAGAGGTCCTCGTCGTCACGACGAAGCCAATAAACGGGCAGAAGAGGTGCTCGTCGTAACGACGGAACCCAGAAACTGCCGGCGAAGATGGTCGTCGCTACGACGGAGCCCGAGAACGAGCGAAAGCGCGCTCGTGGTGACGCCGTGAGCCCCAAACGGTCAGGAAAGGTGGTCGGCGTGGTGATGGAGTTTCAAAACCGGTTCCAGCAGAATCCAGACGCCCGCCCTAACTAGCCCTTGTTTCCGCGCTTCGCTCCCGGTAGAAAACGCTCGTGCCCCTTGAAGATCTGAAACCGGCGTTGGCCGACTTTGTCACATTCGTGCGGGGCCTGCGCGGGGACGAAAAGAGCGAAGCGCAATCATTCCTCGACCATTTCTTCCGCGCCCTGGGACATGGCGGCGTGATCGAGGCCGGCGCCATGTTCGAGCCGTTCATCGCCAAGAAGCCAAATTCGCCACAACTGGAGCTGCTGACCAACGGGGCGAGTCGCAAGGGTGGCAAGAAATTCGGCGACTTGCTCTGGCCTGACCGCGTCCTCGTCGAGATGAAGCGTCGCGGCGAGCACCTGGAACGGCATTACGACCAGCTCTTCGACTACTGGACGCACATCGTCCCCAAGCGCCCGCCCTACGCCATCCTCTGCAACTTCGACGAGTTCTGGATTTACGATTTCAACACCCAGCTCTTCGACCCCGTCGATCGCATCAAGCTGGGCGACCTGCCCACCAGTCTCAGCACATTTAATTTCCTCCTCCCCATTTGGAAGAAGCCCATCTTCGGCAACAACTGGGTCGACGTAACGAGGCGCGCGGCAGATCAAATGGCGAGCGTCTTTCGCGAGCTGGTCGACCGGGGCGAAGATCGGATGAAGGCGCAGCGATTTATCCTTCAGTTACTCGTCGCGATGGTAGCGGAAGACATCGGCCTGCTGCCCGACCAGTTTCTGAGCGAACTCTTGCGCGAATGCGCCGAGCAGGGCGCCAGCTCCTACGATCTCATCGGCGGGTTCTTTCGCCAGATGGCCTCGCCGCAAAAAGCCGGCGGCGGTCGTTTCACCGACGTGCAATACTTTAACGGCGGTCTCTTCGCAGTCGTCGACCCGATCGAGCTAAAGCGCGCCGAGGCCTACCGCCTCTGCGAATCGGCCGCCGAGAACTGGGCGTTTGTGCGACCTGAAATCTTCGGCGCGCTTTTTCAGGACAGCATGGACAAGAAAGAGCGCCACGCCTTCGGCGCGCATTTCACGAGCGAGTTCGATATCCGCAAAGTCGTCGGCCCTACCATCGTCCGACCCTGGCGCGAGCGGATCGACGCCGCGGGCAAGAACGTCGGCCAGCTCCGCAGCGCCCTCGCTGACCTGCGCCGATTCCGCGTTCTCGATCCCGCCTGCGGCTCGGGCAATTTCCTCTTCATCGCCTACCGCGAAATGAAACGCCTGGAGCGCGACCTCCTCCTGCGCCTGCGCGAAGTGAGCCGCAAAGAGCCGCTCGAAAGCGCCATCTCCCTCCGCCAATTCTACGGCATCGACATCCTCCCTTCGCCGTCGAGCTGGCCAAAGTCACCCTCATGCTCGCAAAAGAGCTGGAGCTGGAAGAGGCCAAAAAGCTCGCCGAGACCGACCAATTGCTCATCGAAGAAAAGCCGCTCCCGCTCGATAACCTCGACAAGAACATCATTTGCGCGGATGCGCTCTTTACCGCCTGGCCGAAGGCGGATGCGATCATTGGCAACCCGCCGTTTCAATCGAAGAACAAGGCGCAAAAAGAGGTCGGAGTTTCATACCTGAGGCGTCTCCGTTCTGCGTTTCCACAAGTTCCCGGGCGGGCAGATCTCTGTGTGTATTGGCTGAGGAAGGCGCACGATCACTTAAAATCGGGCCAGCATGCCGGGCTCGTCGGAACTAATACGATTCGCCAAAATTATTCACGAGAAGGCGGCTTGGATTACATCGTCGACAATGACGGAGTAATCACGGACGCGGTGGCAACCCAAGTTTGGAGCGGTGATGCGGTCGTCCACGTCTCTATAGCTAACTGGACCAAATCGCCTCAGCAAGCGGAGATCGACAAACCAAAAAGGTTGACCCTGCAGAAGGGCGACAAAAGCGATAGCCCCTGGGAGACGTTCGACCTCCCGAGAATAAACTCAGCTCTAAGCCCTGGAACTGACGTTACAGATGCGGAGCGACTCGACACGAACGCTAAGTCGGGAACCTGCTATCAAGGGCAAACCCACGGAACGAAGGATTTCTCCTTACTCCCAGCGAAGCGAGTGAAATGACTCGACGCGAGCCACGGAGCGCTGACCTGCTGTTCCCGTATCTCACAGCTGATGAACTCATAGGTAACCCAGCTTCCCAACCCAGCCGGTTTGTCATCGACCTGCAACCACGCGACATCTTCCAGGCCGGCTCCTACGATAAGGCCATGAATCACATCCGCACGACAGTCCTTCCCGCGCGTGAAAAGGCGGCGAGCGAGGAATTAGAAAGGAACAAGGGACTACCAGCAGATAGCAAAAGGAAGGGAAACAAGCACCACGCTAATTTCCTCAAACGGTGGTGGCTTCTTTCCTATCCACGCGGCGAATTAATTGAAAAGCTCGCGCATCTGTCTCGCTACATTTCTTGCGGACGCGTTACCAAGCGGCCGATCTTCGAGTTTGTCTCCACTGCGATCCGGCCAAATGACGCTTTGATGGTGTTCCCGCTCGCCGATGACTATTCCTTTGGAATTCTGCAAAGCAGTCTTCATTTCGGTTGGTTCAAGGCGCGTTGCTCGACACTCAAGGGCGACTTTCGCTACACCTCCGACAGCGTCTTCGACACTTTCCCATGGCCGCAAAAGCCGACAAGGCAGCAAATCTCGGCGACTGCCGCCGCGGCAGTAGGTTTACGAGCCTTACGACGAGAGGTCATGGCCGCGAACGCATGGTCGTTACGAACCCTTTATCGCTCGCTCGAAGAACCCGGTGACAATCCATTGCGCGACGCTCACGCCCGACTCGACTCCGCCGTCCGTGCGGCCTACGGCATGCCTGAGGATGCCGATCCGCTCACGTTTCTTCTCGAGATGAATCTAGCCTGTTCTGCGAAAGAGAAAGCTGGCGAGAAGATCACGCAGCCGGGAATGCCGCGCTTGACGGAGGCTGGATTCGTGACTCAGGATTGCGTGAGGCCTCTGCTCGAATGACGGATGCAAAAAGGGAAATTCCTATGGATCAACAAAGTTTTGGGAGAGAATTCGGCTTAAACCCAGATGTGAGCGTTTTTGTTTTGAATGAACCCGAGCTAGAACTTCTGCGCCGGCAGGATCCCGCAACGGAAGGTGACGGCGGATTTCAGCAACTGCTCGTTTTGCTGCAGGGCGAGGTGGAGGAAGAAACGCACAAGAGTTATTTAACCCGGCCGGTGCGTGCGCGTATCAGGCACTACGCGTTCGCATACCGCAACGGAGGCTGGCAGAATCGTCCTCTCGACCTTTTTCGTCGCCACTTAGGTCCGCAGTTAGACGGGAATCTTCAATGAGAACACTTGCGGTCGACTTCTACAAAATCACAGACTCTGAAGAAAGTCCGATTGATCTATCTAACCTTCTCGCCAGAGCAGAGAATGATGAACCGCTTACGTATCACTGGGGTGGCGATTTCTATAAGTTCGACTCAATACGTCGCGCTGGCGTAGTTTGGACTGGAGAGATCACCCGGGTTCTGCCCGAACTACCCGTGACGCGAGGCGACTCGACGGGGCAGGCCGACGTCATTCCATGTGGAGCGAATGAAGGGCCATGGTGGAAGGCAGTGTTTTTACATCATCCTGCAACGTGTAGCGTGCTCGTGGAACGCAGTAGATCGTGCGGCCCGGCGAGCGCTTTTAAGAAATTTGTGGAAAGCCTAGGTGATCTAGACGCGATCGCCCTTCAACCGCTCCTAGAGAAGAAAAAATGGCAAAGACTTGCGAAAATCGATGAGGTAACAAAATTTGAGATCAAGGTAGCGGGGCTATCTAATCCGGCACTCCTAAAGCAAGCGGGGAGTAGTGCTACCGCAATAGCCGAGTTTATGGAGTTAATAGAGTCTCCCTCGATTCAGCTTAACGCATCGATTGGGCGCGGCCGGGGCTACCGAAAGCTAAATGCAGAGCGCGTTAAGAGAGCGGCCAAAAAACTCTTCAACCTCTCGGTAGACGCTGCTCCTGAAATTACTAAAATAGAAGTTGGCGGACGCGTTGGCCTGGAGGAAACGGATGTTATCGATCTGATCAAGGGCCGAATCTTTGAAAGCGCCACTTTCGAGCCGGGGGCGGATAAGACTATTTCGTTCGAAGATCGACTGGATTTCATACGATCGGCTTGGGAGATGCGGCGGGAGGAAGTCACGGAACTGTACTTGGACGCTTCCTCGTGAGAACACTTTGGTGGGAGCGTTGGTATCCGTGGTTGGGAGCTGTCGCCGCAGGCGGAGCTTACGTTTTCCTCCTTTGTGGCCGGCCTCTCCCTGAAAAGTCTTCGGAACTTTTCTCCAACCTGATTAACCTCAGTGGAATCTCGGTCGGGTTTCTGGCCACCGCGCTTTCAATAATATTATCCAGCGGAAAAAATCGTCTGATCGCAAATTTCGAGTCGATCGGATACAAGAAGCATGTTTCCGGTTACTTTCTTGCAGCTGTTCATTCAGCATTAGCTTTCTGCCTATTGAACGCCGTGTTTCTTGTCACGAAACCGGCACCCTCCACTCGTGTAGGTACTGCCGAAATTGCTTTATGGTGCACCTTGGCGGTGGCGACAGTCCTTTCCTATTATCGCGTGATCAGAATACTCGTATTCGTTTTCAGAGCGCCAAACCTAAAGGAAAGAAAGGCGCCGTCCTAGAGGTACACGGAAGTTGGCTGATCATTCACACATCGAATGGACGGAGGCGACGTGGAATCCCGTGACGGGTTGCACGAAGATCATCGACGGCTGCAAGAATTGCTACGCGGAGCGGCTGGCGTTGCGCTTGCAGGCGATGGGAAATCATCGTTATCGGCGGGCTTTTGCGACACTTTGCATGAGGATGTGGTCGGTCCGCCACACTCTCGGAGGATGCCGCAGCGGATTTTTGTTAGCTGGCCAGCGTTAGCGTTCGAAGGAATTTTCTTTCCACGAGTCGGCCGAGTCGCTTGAGTCGCTGTCTGGCACTCGCGTGATTAGCGCACAGTGAACTATGAAGTTTAATCTGCATCCCCATGCCAAAGCGCGCCTCGCTGAGCGCGGCGCGACGGAGTCCGAGGTCGAGGCAACGGTCGCCGACGGCGAACGGTTCCCTGCGAAATTTGGTCGCACCGGCTTTCGGCGAAACTTTGCCTGGCAGGGAGAGTGGCGGGGGAAATCCTACGCTACGAAGCAGATCACGGCATTTGCCGTGGAGGAAGCGGACGACTGGCTTGTCATTACAGTGATCGTCAAGTATTTTTGAACCGATGAAGCTGACCTACGACCCGCGTTACAACGTCGCCTATCTCAGTTTTCAGGAGAAGGTCGCGCAGGTCGAGACGATCCGGCTGAGCGAATCGCTCAACGTCGATATCGGAGCTGACGGCAGCGTTTACGGCGTGGAGCTTCTGAATGCGAACGAGCAGCTTCGCGGCGATAACGGCGGCAATTTTGTTGTCGTCAACGAAGTCACCGGCGACATCCGCGAGATTTCGCTCGGCGTGTAGGGCGGATTCGCTTCCGGCCTAAAAAAATCAGCACCTACGACACATACGCGCTTTCGGTGCTTCGTTCGGAGGATTCACCGACTTTCGCGATGCGGCAAGCTTAGATTATTCGGCGAATAAACTACCGGCTCGTATTGTATGGCAGATCACTCACACATCGAGTGGACGGAGGCGACGTGGAATCCGGTGACGGGTTGCACGAAGATCAGCGCCGGCTGCAAGAATTGCTACGCGGAACGGCTGGCGCTGCGCTTGCAGGCAATGGGGAACCATCGTTACCGACGCGGGTTTCGCGTCACTTTGCATGAGGATGTGGTCGATCTGCCGCGCTCTTGGAAGAAGCCGCGCCGTATCTTCGTGAACTCGATGGGCGATTTGTTTCATCCGGACGTGCCGCTTTGGTTCATCCGCCGGGTTTTCAAGACGATGGAGGAGTGTCCTCAGCATTCCTTTCAGGTATTGACTAAGCGGAGCGACCGGGTGCGCAAGCTGGCCGTGAAACTGACATGGCCGAAGAATGTCTGGATGGGTGTGAGCGTGGAAGATAGCCGCGTCTTCCATCGCATCGATGACCTGCGCAAAGTGCCCGCGGCCATTCGCTTCCTCTCCTGCGAGCCGCTCATTGGTTCGCTGGCCGGGATCGATCTGCGGGAGATTCATTGGGTGATTGTCGGTGGCGAATCCGGGCCGCATTCGCGGTGGATGGAAATCGAGTGGGTGCGGGAAATCTTTCGCGCCTGTCGCAAGCAGAAGGTGCCGTTTTTTTTCAAGCAATGGGGCGGCGTGCGCAAAGACCTGACCGGCCGCTTGCTTGGCAGTCGCACCCACGACGAGATGCCAAAGGCGGCTTGAGCTTGAGCGATCAACCTGCGCGCTCGTGACAAGATCGCGTCAGCAAATATTCTTCAGGCATGAGCACCGTGACGGAGATCATCGAAGCCGTGAAACAGCTGGACGAACGGGCCAAAGGGGAATTCCTGGAGAAACTCGCGGAGATTGATTTCGAGGACGCGTGGGATCGCCAGATCGAAGCGGACGCCAAGGCCGGACGGCTCGACTCTCTTTGGCAAGAGGCGCTGGAGGACATCAAGGCTGGCCGGGTAATCGAAGCTGAAGCTTTGAATGAACCGCCGCCGCATTCTGTTTTTTAGCCAAAATTGCGAGTGAGTGTAGTGGCGCGCCACGGAAAAGTTTCCTTCTTCTACGCCGGGACCTACGCTAACCGTAGCCGTCCATTCATAGTTGAGCAGGGACAGAAGGTTGCGCCGCGTCATCGGCGAGGTTGGAGAAAAGACGACGAAAGTCTTTAGGGCCTAGAGTTTCGCCGATAACTCCAGAGCGGCTGTCTTCATGTTTTTAAGGAAATTGCATAACGAATAAAGGTGGCATGGCCGATGCTTTTGGAGCGATCCGTTCCTAACGAAAAGGTTGGGAAGCCTCGGTCTCACGATGACCGTGTATTTAAGCATTAGCTAGAGGCTGTCCGAAAAGTCTTTTCTGTAACTATAAAGATGCTTATCGTTAGGCATGTTTATATCTGATGAACAGTGGAAACTCTTCGGCCCCAGCTTGGAGGTAGAAAAGCGCAGTTCGTTCGGTCGGCCGCGGGCGG
>JBBSUP010000056.1:0-23571 GCA_038234295.1 Chthoniobacterales bacterium | reverse complement strand
GCGCGCCAGATCAACGGCGCGAAAAAGTTCCTCACCTTCAACATGGGCGGCAGCCTAACGACCAGCGTGGCCATGATCTGGGGCGTGGACTAACAGCGACTAACGAACGTCGCTCCACACTCTCTTGTAGACGCCTCCCTCCGGGAGACGCGGTGGTTGGCGCGACCTGCTATTTGCGACTGGCATCACCCCCACGCTTCGCAGAGCTAAGCGTCTACATTCAGCACCATGAGCGTCGTCATGATCTGGGGGAGGACTAAAAATGAAAAAAGACGGCGGACGCCCCCTTTCGGGGTGTAACGCAGTTTTAGCCGGGAGCGTCGGCGGGCTAGGACCGTCGGCGTTGGTTACTCAGAAGCTTGGCTGCGGCCAGGGTCAGCGCGCCCATCACTACCGGATTGCCCATGGCTTTCACAAACCACGGCTTTTCCTTCACCGTTTGCTGGAGCGCTTCGGGATGGTTCTTGCGCGCGTAGTCGATCACACGCGTGGCGTCCTGATCGCTCATTTGCTTGGGATCAGTAGAGCCCAGCCCGAGCATGCCGGCCAAACCCGCGAGTCCGCCGCCGAGACCGCCCAATGCGGAGCCGCCTGACGAGCTTCCTCCGCCTCCCATGGCACCGAGTAAGCTACCGATGAGCGACTGCTTTTCCTGCGGCGGCGCCTGACTGATCGCCTGGCTCGCCGCTTGATGGAAGTCGTCGTCTCCGAGTTTGCCCAGGTATTCGGTGGCCCCTTCGTGGTAGGCGCGATTACTGAAATCTTTGTCATCCGGATGATCCGAGACGAAGCGATCGTGATACCGCGCCGCCTCCTGATCGTCCACGGTTCCGCCGCCGCCAAAGCGCTGCATGAAGTCGTCTACTGTGTCTGCCATAATAAAGGTAAGGGTTGGTGGTTGGTCTGCGTGAAAGGATTATCGCACCGGCGTGTAGCTCATGTCGCCGGTTTGCGCTTCGAGATGCGCGGTGCCGATCTTGTGCGGCGGATTCGAAGGGGTGTAGGCGATGACGGTTAAATTCTGCCTCGGAAATTCGCGTGCCATCTGCGTCATGATCGAGCGCATCAGTGCCGGGATTTTGTCCAGCGGGACGCTCCGATCGAGAATAAGGCCGAGTTCGTTCTGCTCGTTCAACAACGCGCGCTCGATCGTCCTGCCCTGCGGATCGGCCTCGCGGACCCGGTTCAGGAACGCGATTTGGCGTGCCCGCTCGCCGGATGGCTGAGCGGGTTGCACGTCTCTTCGGACTTCGTTTTGAGCTGGGGCGGGAGCGGGAGGAGCATCGCAGCCGGCCAATAAGCCAAAGCCGGCCAGTCCGACGAACAGGCTGACGGATGGAAGTCGCATCGAAATGATTCAGGGCGAGGTGTGCGCCTCGCTTACGTGGTCCGTCCTTTGACCAACCGATAGATGACCAAAAGAATGATTGCTCCGATAAGGGACGCGATAAATCCCGCTGGTTGGTCCGCCGCATACCAGTGCATCGCGCGGCCCAGGAAGCCGGCCAGAAAGGCGCCGGCAATGCCGAGCAGGATGGTGATGATGAAGCCGCCTGGGTCTTTGCCCGGCATGATTAGCTTCGCGATGGCGCCTACGACGAGGCCGATAAGAAGAGTCCAGATGATTGACATAAGCTTAGTAGGTTGCTGCGGTCGGTGGAAACCGTTGCCAAAGGTTCGTGAGGGGGGATGGCTGCGGTTGTGAAGAAATTGATTTTCTATTTCGGTGCCGCCCGTTTGAGCGGGCGGAAAAAAGCAGGGGATGAGAACGAGCCCGCGAAGGTTAGGCCGAGACGATGGAATTTCCGGTCGATGCTCCGAATTTTTTCCTGTCTCGCGAGTAGCCTCTACCTTACCTCTATTCCATGAGCGCCCAAGATGCCGATGCCACGATGGCGGTTTTTCTCGATTTGGAAAACATCGCCCTGGGCGCGCACGACGCGAGCTTTCCGCCGTTCGACATCCGCAAAGTGCTCGAGCGGTTGCTGCTCAAGGGTCACATCGTGGTGAAGAAAGCGTATTGCGATTTCGAGCGTTACAAGACTTTCAAGCGCGGGCTGCATGAAGCCGCTTTCGAGCTCATCGAGATCCCGCACGTGCGCCAGTCGGGGAAAAATTCCGCCGATATCCGCATGGTCGTGGACGCGCTCGACCTCTGCTACACCAAGAGCCACGTCGATAGCTTCGTCATCATCAGCGGCGACTCGGATTTCTCACCGCTCGTGAGCAAGCTGCGCGAAAATGCCAAAACCGTCATCGGCGTCGGGGTGAAGCAATCGACTTCTGATCTTTTCATCAGTAACTGCGATGAATTTATCTACTACGACGACCTTGTGCGCGGGGAGACCGCGCGGCGCGAACGCACCCGCGTGGTCGGCGCGCCGAGCGGACCCTCCGCGGCGAAGGAAAAAACGGCGCGCAAACAACCTCCGGCGCCGTCGGTGAACGAAGCGCTCGATCTCCTCGCGAAAACTCTCGACGCGCTGCGCGCGGAGCGGGGGGAAGATTATCAGATTCACGGTTCATTGATGAAAGAGGCGATGAAGCGGCAATGGCCCGGCTTCAACGAGCGCGCGCATGGTTTCAAGGCGTTCAACGATTTGCTTCTCGAGGCGGAAAAGCGCGGTCTCCTGAAGCTCGCGCGCGACAAACAGGCCGGCAGCTACACCGTTCACGCGGTCGAGTAGCGCCTGCTGCCTTCTCTGAAGCGGCGTCCCAAAGCCGTCATCCCGAGTGGAGCCGGAGGCGGAGTCGAGGGATCCCGTCGGGTTTCTTGAAAGCCTCCGTTGCGAATTTTCCCGGCCGCTCCCCGAACCTCGCGGCGAAATCTTAAAGCTCGCTCCACGGGATTCCTCGACTGCGCTGCGCTCCGCTCGGAATGACGAACATTTTGGGCGTCCCCAAAGAGCTGTCACGGCGAGCGCAGGGATGGGAAAATCTCGGCTCTCCTCCAGCCTCACCGAAGAAACACGTGAATTTATTCCGAAAAACGAAGTCTTAAAAGAACGGCCTCACTTTTTCCGCGCGCCGCGGGGTGAGCTTGCGAGGTCGCATCGCCATGCAGAATCGAGATTTTCTCCAACGTTATCGGCTTTCCCTCGGGCGCAAAGGCCGCCCGGTGGAGCTGCATCGCACCCCGAGCGGGTCCACCTATCGTGGACATGAGATCGCGACCGGCCGCGAAGTCGCGATCGAACTGATTCCCTGGTCGTCTTCCGATCCGGCCGCTACGGCGCAGGTCGAGGCCCGCGCGGCGGCCGCGCAGCAGATTGATCATCCCAACTTTCCCAAGCTGCACGCCTTTGGGATCGAAGAGGGGCAGCTGGTTTATGTGACCGATTACTTCGAAGGTTATTCCGCCGAAGCCTGGGTGGCGGGGCGTGGGCCGCTGCCGTTAGGCGCGGTTTTGCGCGTAGCGGTGCAGGTGGTGAGCGCGCTGAGCGCAGCGAATTTCCATCGCCTGCATCATCGCGCGATCAATCCGGCGAACATCATCTTCGTCCCCGGCGAGACGGCGGAGGGCGAATGGCCGGCGATCAAATTGCTCCAACGTTTCGGGCCGCCCCAGGGGGTTTTCGCAGCCGCGGGCGACGATGCGCAGGCCGATGCCGCCGCCGCTTTCGCCAGTCCTGAGCAACGCCGTGGCGGCGAGGTTGACTTCGCTTCGGCGGTTTTTTCACTCGGCTGCACCATCTGGTTTTTGCTCACAGGCGCGCCCCCCATCATGCCTGGGGCTGAGCCGGTGCAGGCGAAGGTCGCGACCTTGCGTGGCGTCCCGAAAATTGTGCGGCATCTCCTCGGGCGGATGTTGAGCGCCGATCCGTCCCAGCGTCCGCGCGATCCGGTCGCTCTACAGACCTACCTACAAACCTGCCAGGCGCGGGCAGAACGGAGCCAGGCGATGCGCCGTCGCTGGGGAGTTATTCCGGCCGCGCGGCCGCGTGCGGTGGTGGCGCGGACGCCGCGGGAATGGCCGGTGAAATCGCTCGCGCTCGCCGCCGTGGTTTTGCTTTGCGCTGCCCTTGCCGCTGTCGCCATTCCGCGTTTTCTGCGTACGCGAAATCCAACGAACGCCCCATTATCCGCCGCTGCGGGTCGGTCTGCATTACCGCCCAATTTGGTCAAGAAACCGGCGTCGCCAGAGGAAGGCCCGGCCGCGCAGCCGCGGGTCGCGGCGTTGATACAGGACGAGACGCCCGCGTCGGCCGGCGAATCCATCGCGGCGGAAGTCCCGCCCGCGCTCGAGACCGCCCCGCCCCGCGGGACCGCGTCTCCTACGGCTATCGCCGCGGTCGATCAGGTTCAGGAATCTGCGCCTGACGAGGCGGTCGCGCCGGTGGGAGTGGCATCCGCAATTGTGGCGGAGTCGCCTGGTCCAAGCGCTATTACTGCGGCGCCCCTGGGTGAAGAAACTGCGCCTAACGAGCCGGTGGAAGCGGCATCTGCAATCGTGGCGGCATCACCTAACCCGACCGGGTCGCCGACCGCTGTTGCCGCCGCCGATCAGATTGAAGAATCTGCGCCTAACGAGCAGGCCACGCCAGGGGAAGCTGCCTCCGCAATTGTGGCGGCATCGCCCAGTCCGAGCGTGACCCCGACAGCGCTTGCCGCGGTCGATCAAACCGAAGAATCTGCGACCGGAGAACCAGCGACACCTGTGGAAACGGCATCCGCGATTGTGGTAGCCTCGCCCAGACCGACCGCATCGCCGACGGTGGTGGCGGTGGTTGAAAACGTAGCGCTGGCTCCTCACGAACCCATCAGGCAGCCGGCCAATCCCGAAGCCCGGGTGGCCGAGCCTTCACCTGACGAACCTCCTGCGCCGGCGGAAGCTCCGGCCGAAATTGTCGCGGCTGCGCCCGTCCCGACCCCCGAGCCAACGGCTGCGGCGCTGGCCAAAGTCGACGAGCCTGCGCCTAACGAATCGAGCGCCCCCGCTGCCCGCGTGACCCCGGAGCCGGAGCCCACCGTAGTCATGGCGCGAGTCACCACCCACAAGAAGTCCACCAGCCACCGCGCGGCGAAAGTCGCGAAAGCCTCTCGCCCTCACCCTCACAGCTCTCGCTCGAAGACTGCCCGGGCCGAGGTGCGGCGGGGACGCCCGATCCCGAAGCTCCGCGTAGGGTCCCATTCCGCCGAACTCGTCGGCACGACCTCTGATGGACGTTGGATTCTCTCAGTCGCGTCGTCGGGCGAGCGCGTTATCGTGCCGCCGCCGCCGGGATATTCTCACTAGCCGCTGCCGGCTACACGAATCCTGCCAGCACCTCCGCGGCGATCGCAAACGAACGGACCCGCGCGGCGTGATCGTAAATTTGCGCGGTGGCGATGATCTCGTCCGCGCCAGTTTCCTCGACCAACTCCGCCAGGCGCTGCTCCACCGTCTCGCGCGATCCGATCGCGCTGTAGCGCGTGCGCGAGCGGACGGCGGCGTGCTCGCCCGCGCTCCAGAGCCCGTCCATGCTCTCGACTGGCGGAGGGAGTTTGCCCGGCTGCCCGCGAATCATCTTCAGAAATTGGAGCTGGGAGGAAGTAGCGAGGCGCTCGGCTTCGGCATCAGTCTCAGCCGCGTAAACGCCCGCGCCGACGATCGCGTGCGGCTGCGCGAGGACCGCGGAGGGCTGGAAATGACGACGATAAAGGGCGAGCGCGACGTCGAGATAATCGGGCGCAAAATGAGAAGCGAACGCGAAGGGCAGGCCCATCTCCGCGGCGAGGCGCGCGCTGAAATCGCTCGAGCCTAATAAATACAACGGCACGTCCGCGCCCGCGCCGGGCACCGCCTGGAGCGCCTGCCCGGGACGCGCCGGCGCGAAGTAGTGTTGCAGCTCGAGAACGTCGTCCGGGAAGGTGTCTCCGCTGCTCGCGAGATTCCGGCGCAGCGCGCGGGCGGTGAGCTGATCGCTCCCCGGGGCGCGCCCGAGCCCGAGGTCGATCCGCCCCGGGTAGAGCGCGGCGAGGGTTCCGAACTGCTCCGCGATCGCGAGCGGCGCGTGGTTCGGGAGCATGATGCCGCCCGCGCCGACGCGGATGCGTTTAGTGCCTCCAGCGACATGCCCGATCAGGACCGAGGTCGCGGCGCTCGCGATGCCCGGCATGTTGTGATGTTCCGCCATCCAGAAGCGGTGGTAGCCGAACGCTTCGGCCTGGCGGGCGAGATCGACGGTGTTGCGAAAAGCGAGCGCGGCGTCGCCGCCTTCGATGATGGGCGAGAGATCGAGCAGGGAAAAATGTTTCATCGGAAAGGTAACTTAATCGCAAGTGGACGGCCCGTCACTCCGGTCATCCCGAGCGGAGCCGCAGGCGGAGTCGAGGGATCCCGTGGCCTAACGAGAAGCAGCATCGCAGTTTTTTCCGATTGTAGCTTTCCAGAAACCCCACGGGATCCCTCGGCTTCGCTGCGCTTCGCTGCGCTTCGCTGCGCTTCGCTGCGCTTCGCTGCGCTTCGCTCGGGATAACGGCGTCATGTTATGATCCCCGATGGATTACACCCGTCTCGGCCATTCCGGCCTGCAAGTTTCCCGCCTCTGTCTCGGCTGCATGAGCTACGGCGAACCGGCCCGCGGTCCGCATCCATGGTCGCTCGACGAGCAGGCGTCCCGCCCGTTCATCAAGCGCGCGCTCGAGCTGGGAATTAACTTCTTCGACACCGCCAATGTCTACTCCGCCGGTTCGAGCGAGGAGATCGTCGGGAAGTTGCTCCGCGAAATGGCGCCGCGCGACGAGCTCGTGCTCGCCACGAAAGTCCACGGCCAATGGCGCGACCGCCCGAACACCGGCGGCCTCTCGCGCAAGGCGATCATGCAGGCGATCGACGACAGCCTCCGTCGGCTCGGGATGGATTACGTCGATCTTTACCAGACGCACCGCTGGGATTACGACACGCCGATCGAGGAAACGCTCGAGGCGCTCCACGATGTCGTGCAGGCCGGAAAGGCGCGCTACATCGGCGCGTCGTCGATGTATGCCTGGCAGTTTGCGAAGGCGCTCCAGATCTCCGAGCGCCGCGGCTGGACGCGTTTCATCTCGATGCAGCCGCATTACAACCTCCTCTACCGCGAGGAAGAGCGTGAGATGTTGCCGTTGTGCGCCGAGGAAAAAATCGGCGTGATCCCGTGGAGCCCGCTCGCGCGCGGGAAGCTCACGCGTCCCTGGAAAGACGAAGGCGGCGGCCGCGCGCGCACGGATGAATTTGGGAAAACGCTCTACCAGCCGACGGAGGACGCGGATCGCGAAGTCGTCGGACGGCTCAACGAAATGGCGAAAGAAAAAGGCGTCCCGCCCGCGCAGCTCGCGCTCGCCTGGATGCTGCACCAGCCGGCGGTGACGGCGCCGATCATCGGCGCGACGAAGTTGAGTCACCTGGAGGACGCCGTGGCCGCGCTCGAGGTGAAGCTCTCGCCTAACGAGATCGCCTCGCTCGAGGAACCATACGTGCCGCACCCAGTGCTCGGCTTCTCCTAACTGTAGACGCTTCGCTCTGCGAAGCGCGGGTGTAGGCGCTAATTGCAGGTGACGCCCACACCCGCATCGCCCAGAGGGCGACGTCTACAACGGTCAGCGCGCGATCTCCGGCGCAAATAGCGCTCGCCGCAAATCGCTCGCGCCCGTAACTTTCCCCATGGATTCGCTCTATCTTCTCGGTGTCGGCGTCGTGGTCGTCATCGTCCTCGTCCTCGCGGTCGTGCTCTTCAATTTCTTCGGGCTCTGGCTCCGCGCCCGGATCGCGAATGCGCCTGTCGGCATCGGCAAAATGGTCGGGATGCGGCTGCGAAAAGTCCCGGTCGCACTCATCGTCGACAACCGCATCACCGCCTTGAAAGCCGGCATCGATATCCCAAGCGATCCACTCGAGGCGCACTACCTCGCCGGCGGCGATGTTTCCCACGTCATCCTCGCGCTCATCGCTGCGGATAAGGCGGGCATCTCGCTCGATTTCAACCGCGCCTGCGCGATCGATCTCGCGACCAAAGGCACTGGCAAAACCGTCCTCGAAGCCGTGCGCACCAGCATCAATCCGAAGATCATCGACGTGCCGAGTGCGGCGATGGGCCGGACCACGATCGACGGCGTCGCGAAGGACGGCATTGGCGTGAAAGTAAAAGCACGCGTGACCGTGCGATCGCATCTCGACCGCTTCGTCGGCGGCGCGACCGAAGAGACAATCATCGCGCGGGTGGGCGAGGGGATCGTGACCTCGATCGGCTCGGCCGATACCTACAAGGACGTGCTCGAAAATCCTGATCGCATCTCGAAGCTCGTCCTCCAAAAAGGCCTCGATAGCGGCACCGCGTTTGAGATTCTCTCGATCGATATTGCGGACGTCGACATCGGCGATAACATCGGCGCGAAGCTGCAAACGGAGCAGGCCGATGCCGACAAGCGTGTCGCGCAGGCAAACGCGGAAGTCCGCCGCGCAGCCGCGGTCGCGGTCGAGCAGGAGATGCGCGCCAAGACCCAGGAGATGCGCGCGAAAGTGGTCGAGGCCGAGTCGCTCGTGCCGCAGGCGATGGCGGATGCGTTTCGCTCCGGCAACTTCGGGATCATGGATTATGTGCGGATGAAAAACGTCCAGGCGGACACGACAATGCGGGAGTCGATCGCGGGGGAGAAACCGGCTACGACCGAGACTCCTTAACGAGCCGGAAAATTTACCGCGGAGGACGCAGAGGCGCAGAGGAAGACGCTGAGAAAGCGGATGAATCAGGAAAGCAGGAAAAGATGAGGGGAGGAGAGGCCACTGGCGCGCGCGCCATATTTGTCATCCCGAGCCGGCGGAGCGCGGCGACGGATCTCCCAAGCGTCCTTTGGCCCGAATTGGAAATGACAGTCGCGCACGTAGTCGTTAAGCCATGAGCGATCTCGTTATTTTTCTCGTTCTCGCTGGGGTCGCGCTCCTGTTTAAGCTGATCGGCGCCGCACGAGACTCACAGAACACGAATCCCGCTGCCCCGACCGCGCCTAACGAAGAGGCGCGAGCGACTCCGCCGCCTCGGGCGCCGGCCGAGAGCGAACAGGAAAAGGTCCGCCGTTTCCTCGAAGCCCTCGGGGTTCCCGAAGGCTCGGCCCCGCCCGCGCCGGTGCGACCACGTCCAGCGGCGCCGCGCCGGGTGATCACTCCGGCGAAGCAGCCGGAGCAGTTGCCGAAGGCGAAACAAACCTGGGCGCAGCCGCTGCCGCCTCTGGTTTCCACACCGGAAGAGGTGACTGATCTGCCTCCTCTTTTAAACGTGCCGGAGCCGGAGCCGCTGGCGCCGTCGGTCGACCTGCCTGCGCTGGTCGTGTTACCACCCAGCCGGCGAAGCCCGTCGCCGCCGCAGCCGGTCGCGCTGAAACCACTGTCGTTAGGCGAAATGCTGCGCACGCCCGGGAGCGCGCGCCAGGCGGTGATCCTGCGCGAAGTGCTCGGTCCACCGCGCGGCCTGCAACCACTTGAGGCGTCGAGCGCCAGCGCGCGGCCGTAGTTCTCAGGCCTCGGCCCGCCTTGACCTCACGAGTCCGCAGCCGGATAAAAGACGATCAAGCCGCGCGCGAATTTCCTCTCGAAATGGTCCGCGCTCTTGGCCGCGCTCGCCCCCGCTTTCGGCATCTTTGTTTTTAGCCTAACGAACTCTTCCGCCGCGCCGGAGAGTGCGTCGCCACCGGGGCTCTACCTGCGGGACGGCGTCCTCATGCATCGCGGAAAACCGTACGCCGGCATCGGCGCAAACTACGACACGTTGCTCGGCCGCTTGCTCGCGGACAAGGAGAACACCTCGACCCTGACGAATCTTGCCGCGCTCGCGAAAAAGGGCATCCCCTTCGTCCGCTTCCGCGGCTGCGGATTTTACCCGAAGAACTGGGACCTCTATCTGCACGATCGCCCGGAGTATTTCCGCCGCTTCGATCTCGTCGTGCGCGCCGCCGAGAAGAACGGGATCGGGCTGATTCCTTCGCTCTTCTGGAAGCTCGGAACGGTGCCGCAAATTGTGGGCGAGGCACCGTCGGCGATGGGAAACCCGCGGAGCAAAACGACGGCGTTCATGAAGGAATACACGCGGGAAGTGGTCAGCCGCTACCAGGACTCGCCCGCGATCTGGGGTTGGGAATTTGCGAACGCGCCGAACATGGTGGTCGACCTCGGCGGAAAAAAACGGCGCGCCGCCGATGAAGAATCCGGTGGACCCGATGAGGAGAAAGGCCTCACCTCGGCGCAAATGCGGACCGCGATGACGATGTTTGCCGAGACCGTCCGCAGCCTCGACCCGTCGCGCATCATCGAGCCGGGCAATAGCGTCCCGCGGCCGGGCGCCTGGCACCGCGCACAACATCGAGCGCGCGGGCGCGACACCGCCACGCAGAGCTATGACGTGCTCGCGTTGCTCACGCCGGATCCGATGAACGTGACTTCGGTCCACATCTACTTCAAGCCGCAGCACCTCGCGCCCTACGGGCCGGAGACGCTCTCGCAATTTCTCGCGCGCTACGTGCGGGCGACGGCGAAGCGCAGGAAGCCGTTATTCATTGGCGAGTTCCCGCTCCTCGATCGGGCGCGCGCGACGGAGACGCTCGCAGCGATCAAAGAGAATCGCGTCCCGCTCTCGGCCTTTTGGGTCTTCGATCATCCGAGCCAGGAAGCGCACATGAATGTGAGTCTCGAGAACGCACGCGCGTCGCTCCTCGACCTCGTCGCCACGGCGAATCGCGAGCTCAACGGCGCCGTCGGCGCAAACACCGAATTGTAGGGCGACCGCGTCGGTTGCCCAGTTTGAATCGGGCAGGCGAAGCGCCCGCCCTACAATTTTCCCGTCACACGACGGGAGCCACGCTTGCCAGCTCGCCCGGGACTCCGTAGCTTCCCGACCGCACGAGACAAAGCCGGCGTGGCGGAATTGGCAGACGCGCTAGACTCAAAATCTGGTACTCGCAAGGGTGTGTGGGTTCGAGCCCCTCCGCCGGTAGCCTCTCTCTTCTCCATCTGCACTTTCACTTTCACCTACACCTGCACCATCTCCAGTCTGTTCGAATGGAGTGTAGGTGTAAGTTAAAGTGCAGGTGCAAGTGGGGGACTTACTCGCGCCACTTCGAGCGGCTCGTGAACATAAGCAGCAGCGTCCGCGGAACCCGGAACGAACCCGCGATGACTCCGCGCCAACCGACCGTCGGGCCGACGCTTTTCTCAAACTTTTCGTGATCGGACAGATGCGCGCTCCCCGGCTTCCGCTTGGCTAAATCGAGATTCAGAATCGTGCCGATAAGGCCGAGATGAGAGAACGCTTGCGGGAAATTCCCGAGAAAGGCGCCGGTCCGCGCGTCGATCTCTTCGGCGAAAAGTCCGAGCGGACTGGCCTGTTCCAAAAGCTCGTCGAGCAGCCCTTCGGCGCGCGGGATTTCGCCTTCTTTGATCAGGTGATTGACGAGCCAGAAGCTGCATAGCAAAAAGGCGCCTTCGCCGTCCTTCCGAAGCGTTTGATTGCGAAAAATGAGCGCGCCCTCGCCGAGGTGCTGCTCGATCCGGGCACGGGTGCCGCGAGCGAGATCGGGCGTGAGGAAGTCACTGGTGAAGGCGAGCAGAGCGGCCCCATCCACCTCATCGGTCTCGTAGGTGTCGGCGAGAAAAGTCGTGCCGTCTTTGGTCCGCACGCCCGCAGCGAGGACTTGGGCGCGGATTTCGTCGCAGACTTTGCGCAGCTCTTTCTCCCTCTGCCTAACGAGCCGGCCAGCGGCCGCGAGGCCGGTCCAGGCCATCACCTTGCCGTAGGTGTAAGGACGGCGATCGACTGATTCCCAGATGCCGTTTTCCGGCTCGGCCCAGCGCTGGAGGAGCGTCTCGATCGAGCCGTCGATCAACTTGCGCATGGCGCGAGTGAGCTTGCCGCCGGTGTGCCGAAAATAGAAAAACGCCTCAAGAATATGGGCGAACGTATCGAGCTGCAGTTGCCCGCGAGCGCGGTTGCCGGTGCGCACGGGGCGGGAATCGAGATAACCGCGCAGGTGCGGCAGCTCCGTTTCCTCCGGCACCTCGCCACCCTCGATGGCGTAGAGCAAGCCGATCGGATCGTCGCCTGCTTGCGGTTTTTTCCCCTGCGCTTGCCGCACGACGAAATCGAGAAAGGCCTTTGCTTCGCCCGAGTAGCCGATGCGGAAAAGCGTGTCGATGAGCAGCCCGGTGTCGCGCACCCAGGTCGCGCGATAATCCCAATTCGCCTGGCCGCCGGGCACCTCCGGCAACGAGGTCGTCGGCGCGGCGACAAAGGCGCCGGTCGGCGCGTAGGTCAGCAGCTTCAGGGTCACCGCACTGCGCGTGACCACCGCCTGATGGGGCCCGCGGTAGTAATTAAACAGGTTCCACTCCCGCCAGAACGCCTCCGTAATTTGCTCCCAACGATCGAGCGCGGCCCAGTCCGGCGCGGCGCGCTCGTCGCCATAATCGAGCACCGCGAAATGGCGTTCGCCGGCGGTGATGGGGAATTCCGCGACCAGATCGTCCTCCGCGATCGTGAGCGGCAGGCTGCTAAAAAAGGCGGCGTCCGTCGTGTTGTAGCCGCCAGCCACCTCCTGCCACGCCGGCGAGCGCCGCGCGTAATCAGGCCGCGCCCGCACGGCCAGGCGGAGGCGCGCACTCTGGCCGCTTTCCAAAGCGATCGTGCGGACGAGTTTCCGTGTCGGCTGGAGCGAAGTGAAGTCGTAGAAGCGCGACTTCGAACTGCGCGCGACGACAAAGAAATCGGTCAGGAGGACTGTCCCGGTACTGGTTGCGAAACGGGTTTCGAGAATCGCGGTGTCGTCGCGATACGCGCGCGTGACCGTGCAGGGTTCGAGCGGCTCGAGCGCAAACTCGCCTCCCTGCTCGCGATCGAGCAGGGCTCCGAAAAACGAGCCACCATCGAAGGTCGGGAGACAGAGCCAGTCGATCCCGCCGCGCGCGTTGACCAGGGCGCAGGTCTCGCAGTTGCCGATGAGGCCGTAGTCTTTAATGGGATGGTCTGGCATTGGTTCGTTGCGGTCGTCGTTAGGCAATGGGAGGGGCGGATGCGGAATTTATTCGCGCCGGCGCACTCATAAACAGGTCCTGCCGCGAGGCGGCGGGCGAAGCCATAGCATGAGAGCAAAAGAATTGAGTCAGCAACTGCGGGAAGAAAACGGCGGTTTCCTGGGACAACGCCGCGGGATCGTCGCGCTCGGTCTGGCCGCGGCCGGATCGATGGGCCTGATCGCGCTTTACCAGATCGGGATTTTGCGGCACTTGCCGGAGCCGCCGATCCCCGGCTTCGATGCCGACAAAGTGGACGCCTCGGAGGAGGCCTACTCGCACCTGCAAGTGGGCGATGCTTTCATCGGCCTCGGCAGCTACGCGGTGACCATGGGGCTGGCCGCGATGGGACCGAAAAATCGGGCGCAAACGCAGCCCTGGATTCCACTCGCCCTCCTTGCCAAGACCGGTGCCGACGCCGCGCAAGCCGCCCGGCTCACGGTGGATCAATGGACGAAGCACAAAGCATTTTGCTTTTGGTGCCTGTTGGCAGCGGGCGCGACTTTCGCGGCGCTACCGCTGGCGGTGCCGGAAGCGCTCTCCGCGCTCGACGGGATACGCAAGAAAATCTCTTGAGTGGGGACGCCGTTGCGCCGGAAATTTCGGTCATCATTCCCGTGGCGAACGAGGCCGCGGCGCTGCCGCAAACTCTCGCGCGACTCGGCGGTGCGCCTAACGAGATCATCGTCGTCGATGCGCAAAGCGAGGACGAGACCGCGGCGATCGCGCGGAGCAGCGGCTGCACGGTGCTCGCATTCCCGGAGCGACATCGCGCCCGGCAAATGAACTTTGGCGCCGCGGCGGCGCGCGGGCGGGTGTTACTTTTTCTCCACGCCGACACCCTCGTGCCGGAGGGTGCGCTCGCGAAAATCATCGACGCGATCGAACGGCGCGGCGCGGTCGGGGGCGGGTTTGCGCGCCGTTATCGTTCGCGCTCGCTCACCCTCGCCCTTACCACGCGGCTGGCCAGTTTACGCAATCGCCTTTTCGGCTGGCATCTCGGCGATCAGGCGATTTTCGTTCGGCGCGATGTCTTCGAGCAGCTCGGCGGTTATCGCGACCTCCCGATTTTCGAGGACCTCGATTTCTCGCGGCGGCTCCGCGCGCAGGGCCGGACGGTGACGCTCACGCCGCCGGTGCGTTCCTCGGCGCGGCGCTTTGCGGCGCGCGGGCCGCTCCGGACGACGCTGGCCGATTTGCGCCTAACGAGAAGCTATCTCGCGGGGGTCCATCCAAATGAGCTTTGCAAGATCGCAGCTCATCCCGTAGAACGATGCGAAGCAAAAACCTATGAATAACTTCCTCGACCGCCTCGACCAGCAGATCGCCGCTCGCCATCTTCTCACGCATCCGTTTTACCTCGCCTGGACCCGCGGGGAATTGAGCCGGGAGACGCTCGCGGATTACGCGGAGCAATATTACCAGCACGTTGCGGCTTTCCCGACCTATCTCTCGGCCGCGCACGCGGGCTGCGAGGACCAGGCGGTGCGCGGGCAACTGCTCGCCAACCTGATCGACGAAGAAGCGGGCGAGCCGAATCATCCGGCGCTCTGGCGGCAATTTGCCGCGGCCCTCGGGGTTGCGCCTAACGAACTCGAAACCGCCGAAAGCTGGCCGGAAACGCGCGCTCTCATCGCCACCTTCCGCAAGATCTGCCACGCCGGCGACACCGGTGCCGCGCTGGCCGCGCTCTACGCCTACGAGAGCCAGATCCCGGCCGTCTCGGAGTCGAAGATCGACGGGCTGAAGAAGCACTACGGCTTCAACGACGAAGAAGACTTCCGCTATTTCACGGTTCACATCGAAGCCGATCGCGAGCACGCCGCGGTCGAGCGCGCGCTCCTCGCGCAGGAAGTCGGACCGGCGAACGCGAAGGTCGCCAGCGAAGCCGCCGGGCAGGTCCTCGCCGCGCTCTGGGAACTGCTCTCCGGCGTTTGCCGACGCCACGCGATTGCCTGCTGAAAAACGCGCCTGAGCTGGACTGGAGGGATGAGCTCCGCGAATCCTTCTCCGCGTCAGGACGCGCGCACGACTGGTCACACACGGCGTCGCGGAGCTCCGCCCTCCAGGAATAACCCCGCCGCATATTGCTCCTATCGGAAGTGAAGAAGGGCGAGGGCACTTATAATTTGGTCGTGATCGGTGCCGGCACCGCCGGCTTGGTCACGGCCGCGGGCTCAGTCGGGCTCGGCGCGCGCGTGGCCTTGATCGAGCGCCGCAAGATGGGTGGCGATTGCCTGAACTACGGCTGCGTCCCGAGCAAGGCGCTCATCTCCTCCGCGCGGCTCCTCCACCGGATGCGCCATGCGGAGCCGTGGGGCGTGCGGAGCGTCGAGCCGGAGTTCGATTTCGCGAACGTCTTCGCGCAGATGCGCGCGGCGCGCGCGGAACTGGCGCCGCTCGATTCCCGGGAACGTTTCGAGTCGTTAGGCGTGGATGTTTTTGCCGAGGAAGCGACCTTCGTCTCGCCGCACGAGGTGGAAGTCGGCGGAAAAAAACTGCGCGCGAAAAACATCGTCATCGCGACCGGCTCGCGCGCGGTCGTTCCGCCGGTCATCCGCGCGAGTCACGTCCCGTTTTTCACCAACGAAACGATCTTCGACGAGCTCAAGGAAACTCCGGAGAGCCTGCTCATCATCGGCGCGGGACCGATCGGCTGCGAGCTTGGACAGATGTTCCAGCGGCTCGGCGTGCAGGTGACGCTGCTAAATAATCACGCAGGGATTCTTGGGAAGGAAGACCCCGAAGTCAGCAAATTCGCGCAGGCCCAACTCGAGGCGGAGGGCGTGGGAATCCTCGCCGAAGTCGAAATCGAGAGCGCCGAGGAGAAAGATGGCCGCGTCACGCTGCGCTACGATGGGAAGAGCGTCTCGGGCGACGCGCTTCTCGTGGCCGCGGGGCGACAACCGAACGTGGAAAATCTCAACCTGCAAAAAGCGGGCGTGGTGTTCACGAAGAAAGGCATCACCGTCGACGAACATCTCGAGACCACACAGCGCGGGATCTATGCGATCGGCGACATTCTCGGGCAGCTGCAATTCACGCATGTGGCCGACTACCACGCACGGATCGCGATCCGGAACACACTCGTGCCGCTGCGCTTTCTCCGGCAGAAAGTCGACTATTCCGTGGTGCCTTGGTGTACCTATCTCGACCCGGAAGTCGCAACCGTGGGGCTCACCGAGACGGCCGCAAAAGAGCAGGGGATCAGCTACGATTTAATCGAGCAGGAGATGAAAGAGGTCGATCGAGCGGTGCTGGAAAGGTCCGAGGCCGGCTTCGCCCGAGTGCTCGTGAAAAAGGGTAGCGACGAAGTCATCGGCGCGACCATCGTCGGCGTGCATGCCGGCGAGTTGATCCAGGAATTCGTCCTCGCGATGAAGCACGGCATCGGATTGAAAGCGATCGCCTCAACGATTTACGCCTACCCGACTTTCGCGAGCTTGGTTTTGAAAACTGCAGAGAAGTTAAACAAAAAGCGCCTCACGCCGACGGCGAAGAAGGTCACGAGCTGGCTCTACCGCCGCGCGCGCTCGTCATCCCGAGCGGAATGAAGCGAAGCGGAATGAAGTCGAGGGATCCCGTGGAGTTTCCGAGAAGCTCCGCGCGGAAGCTTCCCAGAAACCCGTCGGGATCACTCGACTCCGCTACGCTTCGCTCGGGATGACGAACTTGGCGACGCAGCTCCTCGGATGACGTAACTCTTATGAACTGGTTAAAAAAATATTGGAAATGGATCGCGCTCGCCGTCGGGCTCGTTTTGGTTTTGGTCGCAATCTCTTTCCTGCCTGTGGGCGAATGGGTGAAAGCGTTTACGGATTGGGTGAAGCACCTCGGCGTGGCGGGCGCCTTTATTTTCGTCGGCGTCTATGCGCTCGCCGCAGTGCTTTTTCTGCCGGGTGCGATTTTTACAATCGCGGCCGGTTTAATCTACGGGATCGTCGGCGGAACGGCCGTGGCGCTAACCGGGGCGACGATCGGCGCTTCGCTCGCATTTCTGCTCGGCCGCTACGGCCTGCGCGAGCGGATCGAGAAGTTCGCGAAGAAGAACAAGAAATTCGCCGCGATCGACCAGGCGATCGGGGAGCAGGGTTGGAAGATCGTGGGCCTGCTTCGACTCAGTCCGCTCATTCCCTTCAACGTCAGTAACTACTTCTACGGGGTCACGTCGATTGGCTTCTGGCCCTATCTGCTCGCTTCTGCGGTCGGGATGCTGCCCGGGACGGTGCTCTACGCGTATCTCGGCGCGATCGGCCAGGCCGGACTCGGCGGTGGAGGAAAAGAGGGTCACAGCCCCTTGGAGTGGACGTTTCTCGGCGTCGGACTGCTCGCGACCATCGGAGTCACAATCTTCGTCAGTTACCTCGCGAAGAAAGCGCTCAAGGATAAAGGCGCGACCAAAAAGAAATAGCCATCCCGCGAGTCCTACGTTCGTTAGGCGGAAGACACCGGCGGATATTGGTCGTCGCTCACTTTCTCCAGCCACTCGACCACTTTCCCGTCGAGCGCTTCCTGAATCGCAAGATGCGACATCGCCGTAGTCGGCGCGGCGCCATGCCAGTGTTTCTCATGCGGCGGGAACCAAACCACGTCGCCGGGCCGGATCTCCTCGATCGTGCCGCCCGCGCGCTGGACAAGTCCGCAGCCCGAGGTGACCACGAGTGTCTGGCCGAGCGGATGAGTATGCCACGCGGTCCGCGCGCCGGGTTCGAAAGTCACACTCGCGCCCCGCGCTCGGGCCGGTTCCGATGCCTCGAACAAGGGATCAATGCGAACCGTGCCGGTGAACCAATCGGACGGCCCTTTCGCGGAGGGTTGAGCGCCACATCTCTTGATTTCCATCGGGGAAGATAGCGCAAGTTTGGCGGCAGTTCTGCCGGGGCAGCGAACGACGGGTGCTCGACGCCGGTCGGACTTTGGCGAAGATGCAACCCGTGTCGCAGGTCGCAGCGGAATCACAGGAGCAGCTACCCGGAGAAATACGGCAGCTTTGCCTTCTGCTTTTTGTTTTTCTTTGGGCGAGTTTCGCGTGGTTTTACCACACCGGCGAGCATAACGAGAACGCGCACTTCGATCAGATCCGTTCGCTCGCCGAGGAGGGAACCTGGCACATCGAACGGTTTTCTGGGAACACGGCCGACGTCATCAAGCTCGCCGGCCACATTTTTCCGAATAAGGCGCCTGGGGTGACTTATCTGGGAGTCATTCCATGGAAGTTCTTTCGTGCGGTCCTGGCGATCACGCCGCTGAGCGACGCCGCCCGGTCACATTTTACGGCTTACCTGGTCGCACTTACGACGCTCGGGCTCTGTTCGGCGTCGACTGGCTGCGCGGTCTTCCGGTTGCTCCTGCGCTTCGGTCTCTCTCGAGAAGCTGCCCTTTGCTTTTCCCTGCTCTATTCACTGGGGACGATCGCTTTTCCTTTCTCGACCGTCCTTTTCAGTCATCAGCTGGCGGCGAGCTTCCTTTTTCTGGGCTTCGTTCTCCTGATCGAACGCGAAAGACTCTGGCAGGTCGTCGTCGCAGGTTTCCTGCTCGGTTTCGCGCCGGTGTTGGAGTATCCGGCGGCGCTGGGGACTGTCGTCATCGGTCTCTACGGCCTAACGAGCCTAAGATGGCGTTGGTTCCTCTCCTTTCTCGGAGCCGGGATCGCGGCGGGCGCTTTCCTGCTCTTCTATAACTGGACCGCTTTTCACCAGCTTCTGTTTGTGTCCTACGAAGCCTACAACCAGCCGGGATCTGCCTTCGCAGGACATAGCCGAGGATTTGCCGGGGTGGGCTGGCCGCGGGCGAGTGTCCTCTGGGAAATCACTTTCGGGCGCCAACGTGGCTTATTCTACGTGAATCCCTGGCTGGTGCTGATCGTGCCAGCGTTAATCACTCTGCGGGAGCGCGCCGGGCGCCGGGAACTCTGCGTTTGTTTCGCGATGGTCGTTGCCTTCCTGGCGTTTAACTCGGGATTTGGCGATAGCATCGTTTACTGGGGCGGCGCGTGGTCGATCGGTCCCCGGCATCTCGTGCCGATGTTGCCCTTCATGACGTTACCGATCGCGTTGCTCTGTCGGCGGCGCTGGTGCGCGGTAGCGGCCGCGGTCCTCGGCAGCGGCTCGCTGCTGGCGATGTTCCTGGCCACGGCGGTCACGCCACGCGTGCCTTATGAGGCGACCGATCCTTTTTTGTTTTATCTGCATCAGCTTCATCTCGGGCGGATCTCGCTGAACGCCGGCAGCATCTTCGCCAATCGGTTTGTGCCGGGTTACTCCTTTAACTGGGGCCTGCTCCTCGGCGTGCCCGGACGCGCGCAGCTCCTGCCGCTCGCTTTGTTCTGGGCGGTTGCGATTCCGTGGCTGTTGTGGAAAGCCTGGCCGTCGGCGTCTTCGCGGCTTCCGCGCACCGCGCCGTTTTTCTTTTCCGGCTCGATTGTGAGTCTAAGTGTGCTGCCTCTCTTATGGCACATAACCCTGCCGGTGCCGCCCGGCTGGATGCGCGGGTTAGCCGGCGTCATCGCGCCGGGGCCTTTCCTGATAAATGTCAGTTCCGCCGATGCGGACGCAACTTTCCTGGATACCACGCAAGTGCTTCACCGCCGCGACGCGCCGATCGATTTCTTTTGGGAGCACGAGGCTGGGCCTTTCCCCACGCCCTTCGGTGGAATCTGGGCAGGCGTGATCTACGTGCCAGTTGAGGGCACTTTTGTCATCGCGCTGGAATCGGATGATGGCTCGGCCCTCTATCTCGACGGCCGGCCGGTGATCGATCGTTGGCGAAGCGGCGAGCGCGCGCGCAAGGACGCCTTTGTGATTCTCGCGCGCGGCTACTATCCGATCGCGATTCATTACGAGAACAACAGCCGCTCCGGCACCCTTCGGCTTTTCTGGTCCCCGCCGGAGATGGCGGAGGAAGTCGTGCCGCCGGAATATCTCTTCAGCCGTCCGTAACTCGATGAAACTCTCGGTCATAATCCCTTGTTACAACGAGCGCCGCACCCTCGCGCAAGTGGTGCGCGCGGTCCGGTCCGGGCCAGTGCAGAATGTCGAGCTGATCGTGGTCGACGACGGCTCGACCGATGGCTGCGCCGACCTTCTCCGCGGAGAGCTATCGGGCGCCATCGACCAAGTGATCTTTCACGCGCAGAACCTGGGGAAAGGGGCCGCGCTGCGTTCTGGTTTTGCAGCCGCGACCGGCGACATTCTCCTCGTGCAGGATGCCGACCTCGAGTATCGGCCGGAGGATTACCCGAGCCTGATCGCGCCGATCGAGCGTGGCCAGGCGGACGCCGTGTTCGGGTCGCGCTTCATCGGCGGACAGCCGCATCGCGCCGCCTATTTCTGGCACATGCTCGGTAACAAGTTGCTTACCTTCGTCTCGAACCTCTGCACCAATCTTTCCCTGACCGACATCGAGACCGGGGCGAAAGCTTTCCGCGCCTCCGCGCTCCGGCAGATCGCGATCGAGGAAAACCGATTCGGCTTCGAACCGGAGATCACCGCGAAGCTGGCGCGCAATGGCTGCCGCATCTACGAAGTCAGCGTCTCCTATCACGGCCGATCTTACGGGGAAGGGAAAAAAGTGAGCTGGCGCGACGGCCTGCGCGCGCTCTACGCGATCTTGCGTTACTAAGTCGGAGAGGGCGTCTAAAAACTCGAGTCATCCCGAGCGGAGCCCCCGCGGCGGCGGGGCGGAGTCGAGGGATCCCGTGGCGTTACCTTAAAGCTCACTCCACGGGATCCCTCGACTGCGCTGCGCTCCGCTCGGAATAACACAAGTTTTTGAGACGCTATTTTAGAACCTATCCCAAAACATGTCATTCTGAATGAAATGAAGAATCTCTGCTCGGTTCCGCCGGGGAGCGCTCGGCGAACAGCTAGAGAGGTTTCGCTGTGCTCAACCTGACAACCCGGCAACAGAGGTTTTGGGATGGCTTGCAGTTGACCGAGCGAGCGACCTCGACGCGAGAGAGCGACTGGGCGTAAGCACGAAACTCAAGGGTAACTCGACGACCAGCGTCCCGCGATGAACTGTTTAAACCGGCCCGCGGCTCTACAAATTGTGCTTCCCAGAAAAGAGCTCGGGGGTCCGAGAAAATAGATCAGGGATTTCCGTGAATTACCGGCCGCGACCCTACCAGCGACCCCTAAGAGGGCGTCTAAAACTCGAGTCATCCCGAGCGGAGCCCGCGGAAGCGGGGCGGAGTCGAGGGATCCCGTGGCGTTACCTTAAAGCTCACTCCACGGGATTCCTCGACTGCGCTGCGCTCCGCTCGGAATGACCAGTTTTTAGACGTCCTCTAAGAAGATGGCGACCCTAAAAGACACGTCGAGAGCGACCGCAAGCTGAGAGTCGTTGCTCGTGTTTGCCGCAGTTGGCTTCCACAATGGAAGCAAAGCGATCGTCGAAAAGAAGCTCTGCACCAGAAGCCGGGGATTCCGAATGCGATCCTATCAAGATTGGCACACTGACCCCAATCCGCCCATCTGTCTGAGATTGCACATTTTGCCAGACGGCATACCCTCAGCTCGTGAGCGGGATAAAGGAAATCAAGCAGGCGATTGATAACCTGAGGCTCCAAGAGCGCTGCGAACTCATGGCGATCCTGGCGCCGCCTTCCTACGACAAGTGGGATCAGCAGATGATGAAAGACTCGGAAGCCGGCGGCAAACTCGACCCCGTTGCGGGAAAGCGCCCACGAGGATTATCAAGCGGGACAATGCCGCGAATGGCCACCCGGTGAAGTCCCTCGTCCGCGTGCCACCTTGAGATGACTTCCATCCTTCCGCTTCGACCGCGCGCAATCTCGCCCGCGGTCGCTCATCTACTTCTTGTTACCTGCTAATGCGCTTCGCGGCTCTCATATTGTTGCTCTCCGCGGGCATCGCTGCTGAGGCGATGTCCTACTCGTTTATCTCCAAAGCGAGCGGGCGTTTGGGCCGGCCGATTCGCTTCGAGTTTTTGTCTCATCCGGCCACCCGTCCGAAGACCGATATCAAGTCCTTCACCGTTTCGACGCGGACAACCGATGATCGGTGGAGAGCGATGTGGTCGATCGCGGCTGGCCGCGGTCTTACGCAGCCGATCGAGTATGGAGTTACGCCTCCTGGTTTCACCACCATCATTAAACCGCAAAAGCTCATTCCCGGTCGGATTTATGCCGGATCCGCTAGCGATGGACACGGGGGCTCGTCGAGCCTGACTTTCGGATTCGATAAGGACGGGACGATGATCTTCCCGGATAGTTTTGATCGATGAGTCGACTTAACCTGCACCGCTGAGACGCACACAAGGGTCAGCGCGCAGAGTGTGCCGGCAAGATCGGCCATCTCCCGGCGGCCGCGGATAACGTTTTAGCGCGAGATTCCAAGCCAGGCGGCATTGCTTACTTCGGGAAGGTTCTTGCGCAGTTCACGCGCTTTCCCCCTGCTCCCTCTCCGGAGGCAATCCGGCGCCGCGGAGGGTTGCAGGATAATCCCGGAGGCAAATCCGGCGTCGTAGAAGGTCGCAGGATAATCCCCGAGGAGATTCCGGCGCCGCCGACGGTCGCAAGATAATTGCGGAGGCAATTCCAGCACCGCGGAACGTCGCGGGATAATCCCCGAGGCGACTCCGGCACCGGGGCAGATGGGCAGGATGATCTCGGAGGCAATGTCTGCGCCGGCACCGGCTGCAGAATTATTCCGGAGGCGCTCCAGGCGTTGACGAAGGGTCCGCAATCATCCCGGAAGCCTTCGCCGCGCATTACACGAGCGAGTTCGAACGGAGCGGGCTCGAAGTTGATCCGAATCAGTGTCGATAGGCAGCTCTGACCCCAAGCCTCCTGCCCCGCGGTTGCGTCAAAGTCCAGCAAGCCCATGAATTGGAATGCTTCTTCCCTGGGTACATCAAGGGCGGCAGCATCTCCGGGTCGAACTTTTCTCCCTTCCGCGTTCTCTTTCTGCTGTCAGATTCAGGAGTCTCAGCCGTTCCGCTTTCACCCGTCCATCGGGCTACGCACTCCGATGCCAGGCTTATTCGGCACATGGGTATAAATCATCGTCGTCGACACATCCTTGTGCCCGAGAAGCTCCTGCACCGTCCGGATATCGTAGCCATTCTCCAGCAGATGCGTCGCGAACGAATGCCGCAGCGTGTGGCAACTCGCCGGCTTATCGATCCCCGACGCACGCACCGCTTTCTTCATCGCTTGTTGCAGAGAGCTCTCATCGATGTGATGCCGCCGCCGCACTGGCGCCCTTGCACCCTCGGCCTCCCTCGGGTCAAGCGAGAGTCGGCTGGAAGGAAACACATACTGCCAGCCCATTCCTGCGCTGCGTGCGGGAATTTCCGCGCCAGCGCATGCGGCAGGTAAACGCTCCCGGCCCCTTCCTGTACATCGTGCTCATGCTGCGCACGCACCCGGGCCAGGTGCAACTCCAGCGGCCCGACCAGATTCACCGGCAACATCGTGATCCGGTCCTTCCCGCCCTTGCCCTCACGCACCGTGATGTGGGCGTAGCCGAAGTCGATGTCTTTCACGCGCAGCCGCACACACTCCATCAGGCGCAGGCCGCTCCCATAGAGCAATC
>JBBSUP010000055.1:0-23756 GCA_038234295.1 Chthoniobacterales bacterium | reverse complement strand
GCCAAGCCAGTCCGTTGTAGCCGGGGGGGGGGGGCCCCCCCCCCGGGGGGGCGCCCCCGGGGCCACCGCCCCGGGGGCGCGCCCCCCCCCCCCACCCCCCCCCCCCGCCCCCCCCCCCGGCGCCGCGCCCCCCCCCCCCCCGGCTACAACGGACTGGCTTGGCTCTTTTTCCATCCTGAGTGAGCTCACTTGCTGGCGAACATCGGAGCGCGCCCGGGACTGTCAACTTGCCCGCCGCCCAAGGGCTGGCAGTGTAATTGCGACATGCGCCCTTCGTTCGCGACCCGCGGAAATCTCGACCTGATTGAGGAAAATTATCGGCTTTGGCAGGAGGATCCGGCCGCGGTCGACAGCGGCTGGCGGGCATTCTTCGAGGGCTTCGAGCTCGGGAACACGACCCATCGCAACGGTGCCGCCGCGGTCGCGAGCACGCCGGCGACAGCACCGAGCGAGAGCCGTTTGCAGACGCGCGTCGATGGGCTCGTTTATGCGTATCGCACGCTCGGGCACACGATCGCGCGGGTGAATCCGCTCGCGGAGACGCGCCCAGAAAATCCGCTGCTTTCGCTGCGCGAGCTCGGCTTCAGCGAGAAGGATCTCGACCTCAAGGTTTCGTCGAAATTTTTTCGCGATAACAAAACGATGACGCTGCGCGAGATGATCGCGGCCCTCGAGGAAATCTACGCCGACACGATCGGCTCCGAGTTCCAGCACATCCAAAACCCCCGCATCCGGAACTGGGTCCGCGACCGGATCGAGGCGCGCCCGACGAAACATCACGCCTCGACCGAGGTGGAAATCGCGCTCCTCCGGTTGCTCCTCGAATCAGAGGCGTTCGAGGTGTTCCTGCACACGCGCTATGTCGGGCAGAAGCGTTTCTCGCTCCAGGGCGCGGAGTCGCTCATGGTCATTCTCGACACGATTTTGCATCGCTGTCCGGGCGACGGGATCGAGGAAATCTGCATGGGCATGGCGCATCGCGGGCGGCTCAATGTCCTCGCGAATTTCCTCCAGAAATCGCTCAAGCTGCTCTTCACCGAGTTCAGCACGAACTACATTCCCGACCTGGTCGCGGGCGATGGTGACGTTAAATATCACCTCGGTTATCACACCGTGCGCAAGCTTGCTTCCGGCGCGGAAGTCGAAATCCGCCTCGCGGCAAATCCGAGCCATCTCGAGGCGGTCGATCCCGTGGTGGAAGGAATCGCGCGCGCGCGCCAGCGGATCCGCGGCGACACGGAATTTCGCCGCAAAGTGCTGCCGCTGCTCGTGCACGGCGACGCGGCTTTCGCCGGCCAGGGCATCGTCTCGGAAGTGCTGAACATGTCGCAGCTGCACGGCTACTCGACTGGCGGCACGGTCCACGTAGTCGTGAATAACCAGATCGGTTTCACGACGTTGCCGGAAGACGCGCGCTCCTCGATGTATGCCACCGACATCGCGAAGATGATCGAGGTGCCGATCCTGCACGTGAATGGCGACGATCCGTTGGCGGTGCGTTTTGTGACCGAGACGGCGCTCGATTTCCGGCAGGAATTCGGACGCGACATCGTCATCGACATGTATTGCTACCGTCGCTACGGGCACAACGAAGGCGACGAACCGCTCTTCACCCAGCCCGATCTCTACGCGAAAATCGCGAAGCGGCCGTCGGTCGCGCAGCTTTACAAAAAGGAGCTGATCGAGAGCAAAGTGCTCACCGCAGAAGCGGCCGCGCAACTCGACAAAGATCTGCAGAACCGGCTCGAATCCGCGCTCGAAGAAGTGAAGGCGCAGGAGAAATTGTCTAACGACCGGCGAGAACGCTTCAAGGAATCGACCGCGGTTTTTCAGCCGCAATACTCGGGGACATCCGGCCCGACCGCGATCACGCCGGAAGTGCTGCAACAGATCGTCGATGGCCTAACGAGGATCCCGGACGACTTCAACATTCTGCCGAAAGTGAAGCGAATCACGGTCGATCGGCAGCGCGAAGTCTTCGCGGCGGGCGGTCCCTATGACTGGGGTTTTGCGGAGGCGCTCGCCTTTGGTTCGCTCCTGCTGGAAGGGACCCCGGTGCGCCTTTCGGGGCAGGACAGCCGGCGCGGAACCTTCAGTCATCGGCATGCTTTTCTTTACGATGCGAAAACGGGGAAACCGTATCTGCCGCTCCTCCATCTCGCGCCCGAGCAGGCGCGCATCTGCATCTACAACAGCCTTCTTTCCGAAGCGGCGGTGCTCGGTTTCGATTACGGCTATGCGCTCTATTACCCGAACATGCTTTGCCTTTGGGAAGCGCAGTTCGGCGATTTCGCGAATGGCGCGCAGACCATCATCGACCAGTTCATCGTCTCCGCGGAATCAAAATGGCAGCGTCCCAGCGGCATCGTGCTGCTCCTGCCGCACGGCTACGAAGGTCAGGGGCCGGAGCATTCCAGCGGGCGTCTCGAGCGTTTCCTGCAAGCCTGCGCCGAGGAGAACATTCAGGTCTGCAATCTCACCACCGCGGCGCAATATTTCCATGTGCTGCGCCGGCAGATGAAGCGCGATTTCATCAAGCCGCTCATCATTATGACGCCGAAAAGCCTCCTTCGCTCCGAGGCGGCGGCCTCGCGGACGGAGGATTTTACGGAGGGGAGTTTCTCGGAAATCATTGGCGACCACGGCATCGCCGATCCGTCGAAAATTGCGCGCGCCGTGCTCTGTTCCGGGAAGATTTATTACGATCTCGTCAATCACCGTGCGGAGCAGAAGATCGAGAATACCGCGATCGTTAGGCTGGAACAGCTCTACCCGCTCGCGGAAGAAAAGCTGCGCGAAGCGGTCGCGCCGTTCACGGAGGCGCAGCAGTTCGTCTGGTGCCAGGAAGAGTCGCAGAACATGGGCGCGTGGACCTACATCGAGCCACGGCTGCGGAAGCTTTTCGGGCGCGAGATCGCCTATGCGGGGCGGAACGCGAGCGCGAGTCCGGCCGTTGGGGCACTGGCCGTGCATAAACGCGAGCAAGCCTGCGTGATCGGCGAAGCATTTAGCGTTTAGGTCTTGCGGCGCGCTCTGTTGCCGAAGAGAAACGTCTGTCATCCCGAGCCGGCGCAGCGCGGCGAGGGATCTCACAAGCGTCGCTCGGCGTTGCCTTTGTAGTTGGGGTCGAACAACGTCTGGGAGATCCCTCGCCGCGCTGCGCCAACTCGGGATGACAAAACTCCGCGTCTTAGCGCAAGTGACGCCTGAAGAACTCGACCGTTTCCCCCCGGACTTTGGCGGCGGCCGCACTCGAGAAGACATGCCCTTCACCCGGAAAAAACCGCTTCTCGAAGGGATCGCCATGCGCCCGTAAATATGTGAGCAGCGGTTGCGTATACTTCTCGTTAGGCACGCGCTCGTCCGCGGTCCCGTGGATTACGAGCATCGGTGGGAGCGGCTCCCGCGTCGGGCCTTCCGGATGGCCATGCCAGAAACCGCCTGCTTCCTCCACGACCGCGCCGATGCGCGGATCGCGCCGGGCGGTTTCGATCGCGGCAAACGCGCCTAACGAATAACCGAAGATCCCGATTTTAGGTGCCTCCGGCCTCTGCCCGTGCACCCAATCGACCGCGTCCCGCACGGTCGCGAGCCAGGTCGGGAAGAGCTTCAGCAAAACCGCCTGCCGCGCGAACCAGGTGTGCGTGCGATCGAAATAATGCACCTGATAAACTTCGAATCCCGCCGTCGCCAGGCGCTCGGAGACGCGCTTCATTTCCGGCCCGTCGAAAAGCATCCCGCCCGCGCCATGAAGCACGAGCACGGGCGGCGCGGTCGACGCTTCGCTCTGCGCAGCGCGGGAGTTGCGCGACCCGCTCTCGCGCAGAGAAGCCGAGACCCGCGCTTCCCGCAGGGAAGCGTCAACCGGCGTGTAGACGTCGACGAGGATGCGCACTCCGCTGCTCTCGAAGCTCCGCTGTTTTACCGTAAAGGCCGCGGAGGCATCGTCGCGCGCGGTCGCGCAACCGCTCTCAGCCAGAAGAGCCGCAGCGAGCAACCCGAGACGACAGATAGGACGCATAAGACGCATGGAACTCATATGACCTATACGAAGCTCGGACGCCTTCGCAGCTTGCGCGCTGCGCGGAATTAGCGGTTGTTGTTAGGCGATGAGCGTCTCGCCCGATCACATCTTCACCCTCGGCATCGAGGAGGAATTTCAGATCATCGACCCGGAGACGCGGGAGTTGCGCTCGCACATTCAGCAGATCCTCGGCGAGGGAAAAGTGACGCTGAAAGAGCAGATCAAACCGGAGATGCACCAATCGGTGGTGGAGCTCGGGACCGATGTTTGCACCGACATCAAGGTCGCGCGCGATCAGGTCATCCGCCTGCGCAGCGAGCTTGCGTCGATGGCGGGAAAGAGCGGCCTTAAGATCGCTTCCGCGGGCACGCATCCGTTCTCGCATTGGTTCGACCAACACATCACCGAAGGCGAGCGCTACGCCACGATCGTGAAGGATTTGCAGCAGGTCGCGCGCGCCAATCTCATCTTCGGTCTGCACGTGCACGTGGGAATTCCCGATCGCGGGACCGCGATCCACGTGATGAATCAGATGCGCTATTTTCTCCCGCATCTTTACGCGCTCTCGACCAATTCGCCCTTCTGGGTCGGCCGCAATACCGGGCTCAAGGGTTATCGCCTGAAAGTCTTCGAGCGTTTCCCACGCACGGGCACCCCGGATGCCTTCGAGAGCCTCTCGGAGTATGAAGATTTCCTGAAACTCCTGATCAAAACCGGCTGCGTCGATAACGCGAAAAAGATCTGGTGGGACATTCGGCTCCACCCGTTTTTCGACACCCTCGAGATCCGGATTTGCGACGCCCAATCGCGGGTCGACGACACCCTCGCGCTCGCCGCGGTCATCCAGGCGATTGTCGTCCGGCTGCACAAACTTCACGAAAGAAACCTCAACTTCCGGATCTATCGCCGGCGCTTGATCGAAGAAAATCGCTGGCGCGCGTCGCGCTATGGGCTCGATGGGAAGCTGATCGATTTCGGACGTGAAGCGGAGGTCGAAACGCGCTCGCTCATCGCCGAGCTGATTGATTTCATCTCCACGGAAGTGGACGAACTCGGGAGCTGCGCCGAGATCGCGCACATCGAACGAATCATGCGCGAAGGCACCGGCGCGGATCGCCAGCTCGCCGCCTGGGAGAGCGCGCATAACATGCACGACGTGGTCGACCTGATCGTGCACGAGACTTACGAAAAGCTGACCGTGCCGGAACCCGCGCAGTTGTAGCCGGGGGCGTTGACCCCGGCAGCGTGAAAGAGAAATCGATGTCTCGTGAGCCGCTCGGCCGGGGTCAACGCCCCCAGCTACAACGCGACCTGGCGGTCGCGCCCGCTCCGCCTCTCGCGCCGGAGAGTCTGCGTCTCGCGGCGGCGCTCTGGGCGGAGTTGAGCACGATTTATCCGGAGATGACGGCGCCGCCGTTCCCGCCGCGCGATATCGTCGGCGAGTGTGCGGTTTTCATGGTCGCGACGATCGGTGAAGACGCTGTCGGCTGCGGAGCGATTCGGCCCTTCCCCGACGGCCAGCCAGAAATCGGGGAGGTGAAGCGCATGTATGTCGCGCCGAACGCGCGCGGGCGCGGCGTCGCGGCGGCGATTTTGAGGACGCTGGAAGCATGGGCGACCGAGCGCGGCTACGCCACGTTGCGCTTGGAAACAGGCGGCCGGCAGCCAATCGCGGTGCGGCTCTACGAGCGGTTCGGTTATCGGCGGATTCCGGCGTACGGACATCACGCCGACGACCCGCTCGCGGTTTGCTTCGAGAAATCGCTCCGTTAACCGGTCATCCCGAGCGGAGCGTCAGCGGAGTCGAGGGATCCCGTTGAGTTTCGTGAAAGCTGTCGCGCAGCTCTCCCACAGCGGGAGCTTCTCGGCAGCCCGACGGGATCCCTCGACTGCGCTGCGCTCGGGATGACCGTGATCAGCCATTCTCATTCATATCTGCTGCCCATCCCCGCGGCGATTGCCCATGCCGCTTTCCCTGTTTATTCTCACCATTCCCGAAATGCCCGACCGACATCTCGCCCACACCATCGCCATCGATCCCGAACTCGTCCCCGGCGCGCGCAACGCCATCCGCGATTGCCTGCGCCTCCAACCGGATGAACGCATCACGGTTATCACCGACGAAGCGACGCGCGAGATCGCCGCGGCGCTCCAGCAACAGATCGAGGAGGTCGGCTCCGAACACGCGGTATTTGTGCTCGAGAATTTCTCCGAGCGGCCGCTCACGAATATGCCGCGTGCGATCCTCGATGACCTAGACACCTCGCAGGTCTCGATCTTCTGCGCGCAAACCCAGCGCGGCGAGCTCGGCTCGCGCATGCAGATGAGCGAGATCGTAAACAAGAATCACATCCGCCACGGTCACATGGTGAACATCAGCCGGCAAATCATGATCGAAGGGATGCGCGCCGATTTTCGCGCGATCGACGAGCACAGCCAGGGTCTTGTGGAAATGGCGCGCCGCGCCAGGCGCATCACCTGCCGGAACGCCGCGGGCACGGATTACACCGCCGATTTTTCCGCGAATCTGCGCTGGCTCAAGACCAGCGGGATCATTACCCCGGAGAAATGGGGCAACCTCCCCGGCGGCGAGATTTTCACCTCACCCTTCGACAGCAACGGCATCTTCGTCGTCGATGGCGTGGTCGGCGATTATCTCTGCCAGAAGTACGGCGACATCCAAGCGACTCCGCTCACGATCGAAATCAAAGACAACCGGATCAAATCGCTCGCTTGCGAGAACCAGGAGCTGCTCGAGGAGTTCACCGCCTACACGAACTCCGACGAAAACAGCAACCGCGTCGGCGAGTTTGCGGTCGGCACGAACACCGCCTGCAAAGACATCATCGGCAACATCCTCCAGGATGAAAAAATCCCCGGCATCCACATCGCCTTCGGCCATCCCTACGCGGAACACACCGGACAGACCTGGCTCTCGAAAACGCACATCGACTGCGTCGGCCGCGACTTCGACATCTGGTTCGACGACGAGCAGGTGATGGAGCGCGGGAAGTTCCTCGTTTAATCGGGAGTTGGTCCGCAGATTTCGCAGAGGGCCGCAGATTTTTGGCTCGGCAGCATGGGACGGGACGGCGCCCGTCCCTCCATGGCGGCGGACGGACTCTCTCGACCCGAAAAAGCGTTCCCTCCCCAGACTTCCGTGGACACCCTCCGATACTCAAAACGCCTAAACCTAACTTCACGCAGCAGCATTTCGAGCGCGCCTCCTTCTTGCGAGGGAGGCGCGCTTTTTTTACGGGAGAGAGAGCCGCGTCGAGGCAGGTGGAGCGCCCGTCCTACAATCCTTCCTCTGCGCCCTCTGCGTCTCTGCGGTTAATCCACGGCTCCGCACCGCGAGTGTTGCCGACCCTGCCTCCAGCCCTTCTACTAAGCGATGGAACCGACGCAGCGCGCCCGCTTCAATGCCAGCTTTACCCAGGACAAGTACGAAGCACTTGTCCGCGCGGTGAACGAAAAGGAGTTTTGGCCGGCAGAATTTCGCATCGCGGAGACGCCCATCTTTCTCACCGCCGAGTTCACGGAAGAAATCACGGCCGCAGCGCGCGAACTCCTCACGCAGGTGCAGACACCCGCTTTCCGGGAGCACGCACAGGATGCGATTCCGCCGAAGCTGGTCGTCCCGAACGAGAACCCCCACCCGCTTTTTGTCTCGGTCGACTTCGCGATCTGCCGCGGAGCGGATGGTGGGCTCACGCCCCGACTCATCGAACTCCAGGGCTTCCCGAGCCTTTACTCTTACCAGCTCTTTTTCTGGCGTTGCCTGCAGGAAACTTTTCCCGATCTGCCCCCGGGGTGGCAGCCGTTTTTTAGCGGGCTCGACGAGACCTCCTACCTCGCGCTGCTCCGTCGCGTTATCGTCGGCGGGGCCGATCCGGAGAACGTGATCCTGCTCGAGATCGAGCCGGAACGGCAGAAGACCCGGATCGATTTTGCGGCCTCCGAGAGCGGGTTCGGCGTGCGCCCGGTCTGCCTAACGAGTATAAAAAAACGCGGGCAACAACTCTGCTACGAGCACAAAGGCCGCGAGATCCGGATCGACCGGATCTATAACCGGGTCATCTTCGACGAGCTCCTGCGCCGGCCCGACCTGCGACCTGGGTTCGATTTCCGTGAAGACCTCGAAGTCCAATGGGTGGGGCATCCAAACTGGTATTTCCGGATCAGCAAACATTCGCTCCCGTTCCTGAAGACCGCACACACTTCGCCCGCTTACTTTGCGGATGAGTTCCCGGCGGAAGAGTCAATCAGTGACTACGTCCTCAAGCCGCTCTACTCCTTCGCCGGCCTCGGCGTGGACATGGATCCAACACCGGAAAAGCTGGCCGCGCTCAGTGAGTCGCATAACTACATCCTGCAACGCAAGGTGAACTACGCGGAGTTCGTCCCGACGACCGATGGACATCGCTCGAAGGCGGAAGTCCGGATGATGTTTCTCTGGCCGGAAGAGGGCGAGCCGATCCTCGCGAATAACCTCGTCCGGATGAGTCAGGGAAAAATGATGGGCGTCGATTTCAACAAGGAAAAGACGTGGGTCGGCTCGAGCATCGCATTCCACGAACCCTAGAAAGACCGCGGAGTTTAACTTCTGCCCCGCGGCCCGCTGCATTCGCGAACGCGACCGGAGTGCAGGGTAGCGCGCGCGTCTCGCATTGAGACGAAGCTTTACGAGAAGGGCGACTTGTTAGCAAAGTTCGCGACGGTGGAACACCGTTGCCGGCCCCGAAAGCGTTCGGCGCGCTACCCAACCAGCTCCGCCTGCGTCTCCGCGAACGCCACGACCGCGCGCTCAAGGTCATCACGTGAATGCGCGGCCGAGACCTGGGTACGGACGCGGGCCGTGCCGTGTGGGACGACCGGGTAGAAAAACCCAACGACGTAAACCCCTTTCTCGAGCATGCGCGCGGCGAATTCCTGCGAGAGCGCGGCGTCGCCGAGCATGATCGGGACAATCGGATGGGTGCCGGGTTTGATCGTCAGTCCTTTACTCGTTAGGGCGGCGCGGAAGTATTTCGTGTTCTCCTCGAGTTTGTCGCGCAGCTCGGTGGAGGACGTTAGAAGCTCCAGCGTCCGCAAAGACGCGGCGACGATCGGCGGCGCGACCGTGTTCGAGAAAAGGTAAGGCCGCGAACGTTGCCGGAGGAGCGCGACGATCTCCTTGCGTCCACTGGTGTAGCCGCCGCTCGCGCCGCCGAGCGCTTTGCCGAGCGTGCCCGTGAGGATGTCGATCCGCCCCTGCACGCCGCAATGTTCCGGCGTGCCCCGGCCGGTTTTGCCAATGAACCCGGCGGCGTGCGCGTCGTCCACCATCACCATCGCGTCGTATTTTTCCGCGAGATCGCAGATGCCCTTGAGGTTGGCGATGGTGCCGTCCATCGAGAAAACGCCGTCGGTCGCGATGAGGCGGAAGCGGGTGCCTTGCGCGGCCTGCAACTGCATTTCGAGATCGGCCATGTCGCTATTTTTGTAGCGGTAACGCTGCGCCTTACAGAGCCGCACGCCGTCAATGATGCTGGCGTGGTTTAGTTCATCGGAAATGACAGCGTCCTCAGCGCTCAACAGCGTCTCAAAAAGCCCGCCATTCGCGTCGAAGCACGACGGATAAAGAATCGTGTCCTCAGTCCCGAGGAATTTCGTGAGGGCCGCTTCCAATTCCTTGTGAATGTCCTGCGTCCCGCAGATGAAACGGACACTCGCCATGCCAAAGCCATGCGTATCCAGCGCCTCCTTCGCCGCGCTGATGAGCGCGGGATGATCGGCCAGACCGAGGTAGTTGTTTGCGCAGAGATTGATCACGCGGCGGCCGTCGGCAATCGGGATCTCGGCGTTCTGCGGGCCGGTAATGATGCGCTCGGTTTTGAAGAGCCCCTGCGTTTTGATTTGGTCGAGGGTTTGGGAAACGTGGTCGGCAAATTTCGCGAGCATCACGCAGTTTCGGGCATCGCTCACGGGTTGTCGACGGGGAGGATTGACCGCAGAGGACGCGGAGTTCGCAGAGGGGGAAGAGGGAATCAGGAAACGACGACGACCTGCAATGTTTGTCATCCCGAACCGCCGCAGCGCGGAGAGGGATCTCGCAAGCGTCGCGCGACCCGCCCTTGCCTAACGACACCGCAAAACGCCTGTGAGATCCCTCGGTGCGCTGCGCCACCTCGGGATGACAATTTTCGCGCAACCCCAATTCCCGTCTCCCTCTCTGCGCCCTCTGCGGTTAAATCAAAGAGCCTTCAGCACCCACTTGTTGCCCATGTGAATAACTGTTAATAACTCCGCGACTCAGTGGTGATGAAATTCTTTCCCACGCTCCTCGCCGGCCTCGCTGCGCTCTCGTTAGGCGCCTGCGGCACTTCCCGCCAACTCCCCGCCTACGAGCGGCCGCTCGCGAAGACCGCTTTCCAAAATGTTCGCACCACCGCCTACACCCACACCGAGTCGGACCATCGCAAATACGGCAACCTCACCGCGCTCGGGACCGAGCTGCACGCGGCCTCGCGGCCAAGCGTCCCGCGGGCCGTGCCGATCGGCGCCTCGGAGAACGCGAACGGTTTTCAGCCGGTCGCCTACGTCACGCGATCGCAGCCTTTTCTGCAGGATAATTTGTCCAACCAAAGCTACGGGAGCGCCGCCGCCGACTGGTCGCGTTGGCCTGCCGGCACCATCTTCCGCATCGTCGCGACGGGGCAACTTTACCGCGTGGAAGATTACGGCTGGGCGCTCGCGGGCCGGAACACGATCGACCTCTACATGGCGACGCCGCGCGACATGAACGGCTGGGGCGTGCGCGAGGAAGCGATCGAGATCGTGCAATGGGGCGACCCCGCGGCGAGCCTGCGCAAGCTCGCGTCGCATCAGAAATTCCGGCACATTAAGCGCATGGTCCTCGAGCTCGAAGGCCATGACCGCGCCGCCGCGCACCTGCGCTAACCCCCCGGCGCGGCGGTCAGGTTTCCGCACTCGTTAGGCGACCGATCACGCTTTTGAGCTGGTCCCAGTCGACCGGCTTCGTCAGGTGCTCGGCAAATCCCGCGGCGCGGCTGGCGGCGAGGTCTTCATCAGTGCCGAAACCGCTCAGCGCGATGCCGCGCAGGCCGCAGGTTTCGCGCAGGTGGCGCATCAGTTCGAGACCACTGCCGTCGGGCAAACCGAGGTCGCTGATGACCAGGTCGAAAGTCTTCTCCGTCGCGAGCGCGCGGGCCTCAGCGAGGCGATGCGCGAGGTCGACCTCGTGGCCGGCTTTGGTGAGAATCCGGCGCAGGACGTAGGCGGTATCTTCGTGATCTTCGACCAGTAAAATGCGG
Organism: Chthoniobacterales bacterium; assembly: GCA_038234295.1. GTDB lineage: Bacteria > Verrucomicrobiota > Verrucomicrobiia > Chthoniobacterales > UBA10450 > Palsa-1392. The sequence goes on along the minus strand of JBBSUP010000055.1, from coordinate 12,416 downwards.
AGGCCTTTGCGGTCGACGGTGATGTCGCCGAGAAAGGCCGCGGGTCCATCGAGCAGCGACGTTTCCATCGCGCCTAACGAGATCGTAAAACACGCGCCCAGCCCGCCGCCGGCGCTCTCCGCGGTGATCGTGCCGGCGTGCAAATCGAGCACGCGTTTGCAGACGGCAAGGCCGAGACCGAGACCGCCGAAGCGACTGGTGACTTCGCGGCCGCCCTGTTCGAAGGCTTCGAAAATACGCGGGAGCAGGTCCGGCTCAATCCCGACGCCGTTATCGCAGACGCTGATTTCGATCCGCGCGGGCTCAGGATTGCTCGTGCTGATTTCAATCCGTCCTCCGGGCGGCGTGAATTTGAAGGCGTTCTTAATCAGGTTCCAGAGGACCTGTTGGAGGCGCGCCGAGTCGCCCCAGGTATGAAAATGGCGGGCCTCAAATCGCCGCACGACTTCGAGCTGGCGCCCGTCGGAATCGCCCGCGGTAATGTTGAGCGCGTGCTCGATCACCGCGTGCAGATCGACGGCTTGGTTGTGGAGTTGCAGTTTCCCGTGCGCGATCCGGGTGAGGTCGAGCAGGTCGTCGATCAGGAGCGCTTCGAGTTCGATGTTGCGCTGCACCATCTCGAGATCGCGCTGCAGTTCGTCACTTAGATTCGGGTCGTGCCGCAGGCTCGCGACGGTCAACAGCACCGGCGTGAGCGGGGTGCGCAGCTCGTGGGAGAGCATCGCGAGAAACTGATCTTTCGCGCGGTTCGCGTCCTCCGCGGCCTGCTTGGTGCGCTCCAGTTCCAGTTCGCTTTGCTTCTGCGGCGTGATGTCGAGCACGGTGCCGATGAAACGCTTCGCCGCGCCCTGCGCGTCGAAGACGACGAGGCCCTTCGCGGCGATCCAGCGCTCGAGCCCGTCTTCAATTCCGATCGTCCGATATTCCGTATCGACCCGGCCTTCACTCTGCGGGCTGAGGACGCCCCCGACAATCTTGTGAACGCGGTCGCGATCGTCCGGATGCAACCCGCGGAGGAAGGTCTCGAAGTTCACCTCCGCCTCCGGGCTAAGCCCGAAGAGTTCTTTGCAACGGGCGGACCACTTGAGCTCACCGGTCGCGGGGAAGAAGTCGAACGTCCCGGCGTCGGCCGCCTCGATTGCGAGGCGGAGGCGATCCTCGCCCTCCTCGAGGCGCTGCTCGCTTTCGCGCGTCGATTCCTCCTGCCGTTTTCTCTCCGAGATGTCGGTCCGTAAAACGACCAGTCCATCGGCCGCCGGGTAGAGCCGCGTCTCCAGCCAGCGCCCCCACGGTTCGTAGAAATGCTCGAAGGTATCCGCGGTCTTGGCGGCGAGCGCGCGGAGGCAGCGCTTGTGGAATTCAGTCCCGTTCAGCTGCGGAAAAATCTCCCAGATTTTGCGCCCGATCATCTCCTCGCGACGGAGGTGCGAGTTTTCCGCGACGCGCTCGTTCAGGTAGGTGTAACGCCAGTCGGAATCGAACGCGGAGAAAGCGTCGCTGATGCTGCTCAGGAGCATCTCGCGCTGGCTCAAGAGATCGCGCACTTCGCGCTGGCGCCGACGGGCGCGCAGCGCCACCCGCACGGTGCTGAGCAACGTGACCACGCGAAACGGCCGCTCGAGCAAGGAGACGTTGGCGCTTGGGCCGAAAAGCTCGAGCACGCGCAGGCTCACTTCATCCGCCCCGCCGCCACTCGTGAGCACGATCACCGGGATGTCCGACCAGGTCGGCTGTTGCGTGAGACACTCGAGGAGGCCCGGGATCTCGGAGGCCACGAGCGCTTCCTGCGTGATGAGCAACGCGTCGACGTTTTCCTCGCAGCGCCGCGCCATCTCCGGAAGATCTGCGCACGCTTCGGCCGCGATCCCGGCGTCGCGCAGAGTGCCGACTGCGAGCGCGCCATCCTTCCCGAGGGGCGCGAGAACCAGGACTAGAGTCTGGGCGTCACCGCTTTTTTTCATCGCCACGCTTCGGGCTCGCCGGCGATGGGTTTGCCGTCAGCAATTCAGGAGTTCCACTGAGCACGCCGCGGAGGTTTTCGAGGGGCGGGCCGACCGTGATCCCGCTCTCCTCGATGAACAATTCGCGGATCGAAACTTCGTGCTGACCGGTCCGTTTTTTGACCACGGAGACGGCTTTATGGACCGAGCCGAGCGTCTCAAAATAGCGGAACATCACCACCGTATCCGCGAGGTAGGTGACGTCGACGGGCGTCTGCATGTGGCCGATGAGGCCATGCTGCGCGACGACAAGAATCGTGACTACGCCCTGCTGGTTCAGATAGGTGAGGAGCTCGTTCAATTGCAGATTGAGCGTGCGCTCATCGCCCATCGATTGGAGGTAACCGTTAAGGCTGTCGAGCAGGACAATTCTCGTGCCTTCGCTTTCCACGGTGTGACGCACGAGCGCGTTCAACTGCCCGGGCGAAAGTTCCGCCGGATCGATCTGCGTCGCCCCGATAAGGCCATCTTCGAGCAGGCTGGAGAGGCCCATGTTCAAACCATCCGCGCGCGCCCGCATCGTCCCGAGGCTTTCGTCGAAGTTGTAGATCTGCGTCCGTTCGCCCCGGGCCGCGGCCGCGAGCGCGAAGTGCAGGGCAAGGGTCGATTTGCCACTGCCCGGCGGCCCCATGAAGAGGTTGCTCGACCCGCGCCCGAGCCCGCCCCCGAGAAGCTCGTCGATGCCGTCGACACCGCTGGAGATGTTTTCATCCGCGAAACTTCGGTGATGCTCCGCCGCGACCAGGCGGGGATAAAAGACGAGCCCGCCGTGATCGATGATGAAGTCGTGATAGCCGCCGCGATAAGTGGTGCCGCGGATTTTTTTGACGAGGAAACGCCGCCGTTCCGCGCCGTAATCGGGGGCCGTTTGATCGAGCGAGACCACGCCGTGCGCGAGAGTATTGAGATGCGAATCGCTCTCGGCCGCGCTTGTGTCATCGATCAGGAGCGTGGTGCAGTCGCGACCAGAGAGGTATTGTTTGAAGGCGAGAATCTGTCGGCGATAACGCAGGGCCGATTGCGAGAGCAGACGCAACTCCGAGAGCGAATCGAAAGCCAGCCGGGTCGGCTGCACCCGCTCGACCGCGTCGAGGATTAGCCGGGTCGTCTCGGTTAACTCTACCTCCGCAGTGTGGAAAAGTGTGTTCTGCGATTCCGCGCTCAGTTGCCCCTCGAGCGCGGAGAGGTCGACGATCTCCAGGCCCTCGAGCGACCAGCCGTGGGAATGCGCCATTTCCTCGATCTCTTCTCGTGTCTCCGAGAGGCTAATGTAGAGCACCTTCTCGCCGAGGCGCGCACCCTCGAGCAAAAACTGCATGGCGAGGGTCGACTTGCCCGAGCCCGGCACACCCCGCACGAGGTAGAGACGCCGGGGCGGAAAACCCCCGCGCAGGATGTCGTCGAGACCGGCGATTCCGGTCGCTACTTTGCTCGCAGTTTCTTCGCTCATAAAAATTTTGACAGACGCTATCAACCTTCCGGTAAAACGCGAGCGCTCTACGGTCTGGCCGGAAAATCTCCCGCAGCCCGCATTGCTCCCGCGCGCGAAGGCTCCATCTTGGGCAGCACAATGGGAGGGCTCGAGATCAATCTGGTGGTGCCCGATCTCTGGCAGCAGGAAGCGGCCCGGGCGCTCCAAGCCGGTAAGGATGTGGTCGTCCATGCCCCGACCGGCGCGGGGAAAACTTACATCTTCGAGCTGCTCTATCCGTCGCTCAAAGGCCAGGCCGTTTTCACCGTGCCGACCCGCGCGCTCGCGAATGATAAGCTCGCGGAATGGCGCGCCCGCGGCTGGGACGTCGGCATCGCCACGGGCGATCTCGCGCTCAACCTCGATGCGAAAGTCGTGGTCGCAACGCTCGAGACGCAGCGTTCGCGCTTCCTCCGACGCCAGGGTCCGCGCCTGCTCGTGGTCGATGAATACCAGCTCATCGCCGATCCCGTGCGCGGGGTGCACTACGAGCTCTCGCTCGCGCTCGCGCCGCCGCAGACGCAGCTGCTTTTGCTCAGCGGGAGCGTGAACAATCCGCAGGACGTGGTCGAATGGCTGCGCCGGATCGGCCGCGACGCCGTGCTCGTTAGGCACGAGAAACGGCCGGTCCCGCAACATGAAGTCGACCTCCGCAATTTGCCCGAGGTCGGCTTCGTCCAGACGCGGGAGTTCTGGCCGCGCATGATCGCGAAAGCGCTGTACGCTGGGCTCGCGCCGATCCTGGTTTTCGCGCCGCGGCGCAACGCCACCGAAGACCTCGCACTCGCGATCGCGAGCGCGGTGCCGTCGCGCGAGCCGTTGCCGCTCTCGCCCGCGCAGGAACAGCTTGCGGGCAAGCGGCTGACGAAGTTGCTCAAGAGCCGCGTCGCCTACCATCACAGCGGCCTCAGCTACGCCGTGCGCGCCGGGTTGATCGAGCCGCTCGCAAAAGCCGGCCAGCTCAACGTCGTCGTCGCGACGATGGGGCTGGCCGCGGGAATTAACTTCTCCATGCGCTCGGTTCTGATCACCGACACGCGATATCTCTCGGGAAATTTCGAGCGGCAGGTGCAGCCGGATGAACTGCTGCAGATGTTCGGCCGCGCCGGCCGCCGCGGGCTCGACGACGTCGGGTTCGTCCTCTTTACGCCGGATCAGCCGCGGCTCAGCTTTGGGCGTCCGCGGCAGTTGAAACGCGCCACGCAGGTGGACTGGCCGAGCCTGATCAGCGTCATGAGCACGGCTGCTGTAGCCGGGGGCGGTGACCCCGGTTCCCCCATGCCTAACGAATCGGCCGGGGTCACCGCCCCCGGCTACAGCGCCGCAGTCGAGTTGAGCCGCTCGCTTTTCAGCGTGCAAAAAGTCCCGCTCGGGGTGGAGCATTCTCTCGCGGCCGGCGCGAAGCCGTGCGGCCTCTGGGTCGATGCCGAGCGCGCCCGCTTCGTGAGGCGGCCGATCACAGAGATGCTGAACAGCGCCGATGACTGGGAGCCACGCGGCCTCGAAGTCGAGACCACGCTCGGTCAGCTTTTCGTTAGGCAACAGGAACGCTGGGTGCCGGCGCTGAGTCTTCCGGCCACGCTCGATCCATTTCCCTTCGGCAATCTTTGCCGGCTCCAGGAAAAGCGGATCTACGGCCGGGAAATGCCGCTGGCGACGATCGCGCCGTCGGTTCCGGCGAATGAACCAGATTCCCACCAGCAGGTCATCCCGAGCGAAGCCCCGCGGAGGCGGGGCGCAGTCGAGGGATCCCGTGGAGCTGCTGGGAAGCGTTCGAACGAAGGCTTTGACGAAACTCCACGGGATCCCTCGACTACGCCTCCGGCTTCGCTCGGGATGACCGAGACGCCGGAGCCGCTCGTCTCCCTGGTCAAACCGCTTCGAAAACTAGCCGGCGCCAAATCGATGACGGAAGCACAGCTCCTCGCGCTCGCGCGCACCCGAATGCCGGAATGGAGCGGCGGCGGCGAGTTTTATGAGCTCGTCCGGCGCGGCGCCACGATCTCGGCCCGGATCGATTTCTCGAACGTCGCAGTAAAGGCAACCCGCGACTCGTTAGGCAACGATCTCCTCGACCCGCCGGAGCGCGCCGGGATTCCCCTCGTCTGCCGCGGTTGCGACCAGCTCGTCCACGATCAAGCCGTCGAGATCGTCGCCTCCCCCGCCTACGCCTGGCGCCGTCTCGGCCTCGTCGAAGCCGACGGCACCCCGACCCGACGCGGGATCGTCTTCGGCTTTTTCCAAGGCGGTGAAGGCCTCGCCATCGCCGCCGCGCTCGAGGACGAAAAATATCCGATCGACGATCTCGTTTTCGATCTCGCGAACATCCGCGCCGGCCCGCGCTTTGCTGGCGAAGACGCGCCGCTCGGCGGGCATCTCGGCGCGCTCTGCCAGCGCGTTTACGAACGCGCGGATCATCCCGGTTATCTCGAGATGGGAGTGCCGATCCATTACGGCTCGGGCGCGTCGGAAGTGATCCGCGAGGTCGTCACCAATCCAAGCGGCCGCTATCGGCTGACTTCGGAGGCACTACGTCACGGCGACGTCGAGCGTGCGCTCATGGAATGGCGCAGCCTCCTCCGTCATCTCGCGGCGGCGCCGGATTGGGAATGGGAACGCTGGCGCGAACTAAAAGCTTCCGCGCAGAGTCTGCTCGAGCGCTCCGCTTCGCCCGCGTTCTTCGATTTCCCGCCGCTCCTCGCCGCGCAGCAACGCCGCGCCTAACGACTCTGCATCTCGTCCTGGCGCATCGGCATGGAATCGATGAGCTGAAAGAGCACCCCCGGACGAGCGACCTTTTTCACGCGGAATTTCTCGCCGCCATCCTTGCCGATGAGGAGGACCACAAACTCTTTGCCGGAAAGCTGAAAACGTTTCGCGATTTCGGCGTTCTCCGTCGGCTGGTGGAGGACGAGCAACGTCACGTTGCGGTCGTCGAAGCCTTCTTTGGCGGCCCGTAAAAGCTTCTGTTGCTGGAGCAATTTATCCTCCGTCCCCGGCGGCGCGTAGATCACCAGCACTCTCCGTTTCCCGCGCAGTTCCGCGAGATTCAGCGGCGTTGCCTGCGCCCCGAGGCAGGCCAGGAAGATGAGGAAGAAGATCAACTTTTTCATGTGGTGCGAAGTGAGGACAGGCCGCCGTCGATGCCGATGACCTGTCCGGTGATAAAGCCCGCAGTGTCGCTCAAAAGCAAGCGCACGAGCTGCGCCGTCTCAGCCGGGTCGCCAATGCGCTTGAGCGGATGACGCTCGCGGCTCGCCTGAGCTTTCGCGTCGCTACTGAGAAGGTTTGCGGCCAGCGGCGTGTCGGTGAGCGACGGCGCGATGCAGTTCACCCGCACCTTCGGCGCGAGCTCGGCGGCGAGCGCGCGGGTGAGACCTTCCACCGCGCCTTTCGCCGAAGCGATGCTGGCGTGGAACGGCATCCCGGTTTGCACCGCGACGGTGGAGAATAGAACGATCGCGGCATTGTCGGCCTTTTGGAGCGCGGGCAGCGCGGCGCGGATGAACCGAACCGCCCCGAAAAAATTCACCTCCATGTCGCGCCGAAAATCGTCGTCTTTCAGCGAGCGGAATGATTTCAGCGTGATCGTGCCGGGGAAATAAACGAGCCCATCGAGCGTCTCGGGCAGCGCCAGTTCCGTGGCGGAATTCGTCGCGTCCCATTCCAGCGTGTCCGCATCTTTTAGTGCCTCAGGGGTCCGCCCCGCGACGATGACGCGATGACCCTCCGCGCGCAGGAGTCCGAGGGTGGCGAGGCCGATGCCGGAATTGCCTCCGGCGAGCAGGTAAGTTTTTGCGTTCATAGTTGTCGTCGATGACGGCGAGAAGTTTTACGCCGCGCGCAGGCTTTTGGTTTCGCCCTGTGCTATCGCTTCGTGATGAAAAACGCGACGCCCGCTGCCCTTGGTTATCGGATGCCGGCCGAGTGGGAGCCGCACGCGGCGACGTGGCTTTCCTGGCCGCGGCGCGAGGGGATCAGCTTTCCCGATGCCTACGATCGCGTCACCCCGACGCTCCGCGCGATGGTCGCCGCGCTGCTCGAGTCCGAGGCAGTAAACATCAACGTCTGCAACGGCGCGCATGAAGCCGAAGCGCGTGCGGTGCTGGACGGTTTGCCTAACGAGCGCCTCACTTATTACGAAATCCCGACAAACGAGCCGTGGTGCCGCGATCACGGCCCGATTTTCCTGACCCGAAACGAGGAGCCGCGCCTGGTCGTACTCGACTGGGATTACAACGCCTGGGGCGGCAAATATCCGCCGCACGATCTCGATGACGTCGTCCCGACGCGCGTGGCCGAGCTACTCGGGCTGCCGGTGTTTTATCCGGGGATGATCCTCGAAGGCGGGTCGATCGAGGTGAACGGCGCCGGCGCGCTCCTCACTTCGGAAAGTTGTTTGCTCAATCCGAATCGCAATCCGCAGCTCAACCGCGAGCAGATCGAGCAGCGGCTGCGAGACTATCTCGGCGTGCGCGAGATTCTTTGGCTCGGCGACGGGATCGAAGGCGATGACACCGACGGGCACATCGACGATCTCACGCGCTTCGTGAGCGAACGGACGGTCGTGACTGTCGTCGAAACGAGCGAGTCGGATCCAAACTTCGCGCCGTTGCAGGAGAACCGCGAGCGCCTCCGCGGCCTAACGATCGACGGTGAGGCGCTCGAAATTCTCGAACTCCCGATGCCGGCACGGATCAATCGCGAAGACCTGCGCTTGCCGGCGAGCTACGCGAATTTTTACATCGCGAACACGAGCGTGCTCCTGCCGACCTTTGCCGATCCGAACGACGAAAAGGCCGCGGAAGTTTTGCAGCGCTGTTTCCCGAGTCGCCGGGTCGTTCCGATCGATTGCCGCGAGTTGATCTGGGGCCTCGGCGCGTTCCACTGCCTCACGCAGCAACAACCGGCGCTCTGAGCTCTCCGCTGTAGACGTTTCCCTCTGGGAAACGCGGGAGTTGCTCTCCTCGCATCGTTGACGTCCCAGAAATGGCGCCCACACCCGCGCTTCGCAGAGCGAAGCGTCTACATATCCGCAGGCGACTATTCGGCGGTGGTCGGCGCCGGTCTGTAGCCGCTCTTCAGGATGGCATCGTGGATCGCCGGCGCGTGGGTTTTCCGCGCATCGAACGTCACCCACACATTCTCGCTTTTCGGATCGGCGAGGACGTCCTTCACACCTTCGATCTTCATCAGCGGCTCACGCAGAGCCCGCACGCACTCGTCGCAATCCTGGCCGTCGGTCGCGATGTCGATGCGCTCGAGCACGGGCTGGTCGGCGGTGTCGTGAAGATTATGCGGGTCGGCTGGATCCATGCCTTAACTTCGCGACTCCACCCGCTGTCGCGTGCATTGGTCCGGAAAGCGCACTCATGGAGCGCGATGCTCTGTCATCGCCAGTTTGATGAAAGCCGAGGGCCGCGCGTGAAACAGACTCGCGACGACGAAGCGTCGCGCTCCACTACTGCTCGCGTAAGACGCGCTCCAGCACCGGCCAGACATTCGCCGCGAGGACCTTCTGCCCGCGCGCGTTCGGGTGAATCATGTCGGTGAGATTGAGCGAGGGATCACCCGCCACTCCCTCGAGGAGAAACGGGATCAGCGCCGCGTCGTTGCGCGCCGCGAGTTTCGGAAAAAGCGCGCCGAATTTCGCGAGATAATCGCCCGCGCCCGCCGCCGGCAACTCCATCCCGGCGATCACGATCCGCACCTGCGGATACCGTTGCCGCGCGAGATCGATCATCGCCTGCAGGTTCGCCTCGATCTGCACGACGGGCACGCCGCGGAAGGCGTCGTTAATCCCGAGCTCGAGCACGAGGACGTCGATCCGATGCTGCAAAAGATGCGGCAACCGGCGCAACCCGCCGCTCGTGGTGTCGCCGCTGACGCCCGCATTCATGACGATGAGATGGCCTCCCGCGGCCTCCGCCTTTTTCGAGAGCAACGCCGGGTACGCTTCCGCCCGGGTGAGCCCGTAGCCGGCCGACAGACTGTCGCCGAGCACTAAAACCGTCGGCGTTTTCGCGAGCGCCGCCGTCGCGGTGAGCCCGAGGCAAAGAAAAGGAAGGAGTGGATGCATCAAGGTGTCCTTCGACGCCGCGCGGGCGCGAAATGTTCATTGCTTGCCTCGGCTATGCCCGCGTTCTAAAAGTAACTCCCCGCCGCCCCCGCGGCACTCGCACACCAACCAAACACCGCACTTCTTTTCCTATGGCAAAAATTGGCATCAATGGCTTCGGCCGCATCGGACGCAACGTCCTGCGCGCCATGTCTCAAGACCAGGTCGCGCAAGTCCAGGCGATCAACGACCTCACCGACACCCACACCCTCGCGCATCTCCTGAAATGGGATTCCGTCCATGGAAAATTCGACGGCGAGATCAGCTACGACGACGAAAACATTATCGTCCGCGGCCAGAAAATCCGGATTCTGAAAGAGCGCGACCCGGCCAAGTTGCCGTGGAAAGACCTCGGCGTGGAAGTCGTCCTCGAGTCGACCGGTTTCTTCACCAGCCGCGAGAAAGCCGAGCTCCACATCACCCAGGGTGGCGCGAAAAAAGTGCTGATCAGCGCCCCGGCTAAGAACCCGGACGCAACCATCTGCCTCGGGATCAACGACGAGATCTACGACGGCGCGAAGATGAACATCATCTCGAACGCGAGTTGCACGACGAACTGCCTTGCGCCGCTGGCCAAGGTCTTGAACGACAATTTCACGATCGTGAACGGCTTCATGAGCACGATCCACAGCTACACGAACGACCAACGCATTCTCGACCTGCCGCACGAAGATCTGCGGCGCGCGCGGGCTGCTGCGGTCAACATTATCCCGTCGAGCACGGGCGCGGCGAAAGCGATCGGTGAAGTGCTCCCGGTCTTGAAAGGGAAGTTAAACGGCGGCGCGTTTCGCGTCCCGACGCCGGACGGATCGGTGACCGATTTCACCGCGATCCTCGAGAAAGAAGCGACCGTCGAAGCGATCAACGCAGCGTTTAAGAAGGCGGCTGGCGACGCGAGTTATAAAGGCGTACTCGAGTTCAGCGACGAACCGCTCGTCCTGCAGGATATCGTGGGCAATCCGCACTCATGCATCTTCGATAGCGGCCTAACGATGGCGCAGGGGAAATTTGTGAAAGTGGTCGGCTGGTACGACAACGAATGGGGTTATAGCAACCGCTGCGTGGAGATGCTGGAAATGATCGGGGAGTAGACAGGATTTACAGGATTTTACAGGATTGGAGAATCCCGCTGGCAGCTCTTTCCCTAAATCCTGTTCATCCTGTTAATCCTGTCTAAAAAAATGAGCAAACTCACCCTGCGCGACCGTCAGTTCGAAAGAAAACTCCGTCGTGTGCGGGCGGATAATAGTTGGGGAATAGACAGGATGAACAGGATTCCAGAAATCGCGTTGGAGCCCTTTCCCAAAAATCCTGTCAATCCTGTTAATCCTGTCCAAATCTCATGAGTAAATTATCCCTTCGCGATCTCGATGTCCGCGGGAAACGCGTCCTCGTCCGCGTCGATTTTAACGTCCCCACTGAGGAGCGCGACGGCGCGATCGTCATCACCGACGACACACGCATCCAGGAAAGTCTGCCGACGATCAACTATCTCCGCGAACAAGGTGCGCGGCCGATATTGCTGGCGCACTTCGGGCGCCCGAAAGGGAAACCGGTCGAGAAATTTTCTCTCCGACCGGTCGGAATGTCGCTGCACAACCTGATCGATCACCCGGTGGCGTTCAGCCACGACTGCATCGGCGCCGATGCCGAGGCGATCGTGAAGGACATGAAAGACGGCGACGTCACGCTGCTCGAAAACTTGCGCTTCTACGCTGGTGAGGAAGCAAACGACCCGATGTTTGCCGAGTCACTCGCCCAACTCGGCGACGGGATTTACGTGAACGATGCCTTCGGCGCGGCGCATCGCGCGCACGCTTCGACTGCAGGCATCACGAAGTTCGTGAAGCAGGCGGCGATGGGTTTCCTGATGGAAAAGGAACTAAAATATCTCCACGAAGAACTCGCCCAGCCGGCGAAGCCATTCCTCGTCATCATGGGCGGCGGGAAAGTTTCCGATAAGATCGGCGTGATCAAAGCGCTGATGGAAAAGGCCGACACCTTTTTGATCTGCGGCGCGATGGCGAACACATTTTTCAAGGCGGAGAACATTCCCGTCGGCGCGAGTCGCGTGGAAGCCGACAAGCTCGATCTCGCGCGGGAGCTCCTCGATCTCGCGCAGCAAAAAGGCGTGAAACTCATCCTGCCGGTCGACGCGTTGGAGACGGATGAAATCAAACCCGGCGCGAAGACGCATATGACCGGCCGGCTTTCGCCTAACGACGGCGTGCGCGAGGGCTGGCAGGCGGTCGATCTCGGGCCGGAGTCGATCAAACTTTTCGAAGCGGAAATCGCGAAGGCGAAAACGATTCTCTGGAATGGCCCGCCCGGGATCTTCGAGATCCCCGATTTCGCGGCCGGCACGACCGCGGTCGCCCAGGCGCTGGCGAAGTCTGATGCCGTGACCATTATCGGCGGCGGCGATTCCGTGACCGCGGTGAAGCAAGCGGGCCTCGCGGAGAAGATGACTTTTATTTCTACTGGGGGCGGCGCTTCGCTCGAGTTGATCGAAGGCAAAGAGCTTCCCGGCGTGGCGGCTCTGAGCGAGAAGAGTTAGACAGGATTTACAGGATTATCAGGATGGAAGAATCGTTGTTCCTGCCTCTCCAAATATCCTGTTAATCCTGTCCAAAACCCATGCGTAAAACAATCACCGCGGTGCGCACTTGTCATCCCGAGCCGGCGCAGCGCGGCGAGGGATCTCACAGGCGTTGCTCGACGCGCGCTTGCCTGACGAGCGTCGCAGAGGGGTTGGGGGAACCCGCGCCGTGGACGCCGGGGGGGATTACGTGGTGGGCGGCGCATCCACAGCGGGTGGGGGCGGGGG
>JBBSUP010000054.1:0-23886 GCA_038234295.1 Chthoniobacterales bacterium | reverse complement strand
GGCCGACCAGTCGCCGGTCGCGCCATTCCAAGCGGACGCGGCCGGGGTCACCGCCCCCGGCTACAACCGCCCCCGGCTACAACACCGCCCCCGGCGACCACACCGCCCTTCGGCTAAACCCGCCGTTTTTTGCGGGCGCGCGCCTCGATCGAGGCGGCCTGGCGGGCTTTGCCTAACGAACGCAGGAGGTCGGCATAATTCGAAGCAACGATCTCGTAATCCTCCGGCAGACTGCCGGAAAGCTGCTCCCACGCGCCTAACGACTCGCGATAAAGTTCGCCCGCTTCCTGAAAATCGCCGCGCGAATGGTAGACCACCGCGAGGTTGCAGTTCGACTGCGCGATGTCGGCATGCCCCGCCGGATGCGCGCGCGTGCGGATGGCGAGGGCACGCCGGTGCATTTGTTCTGCTTCAGCAAAGCGGCCCTCGTTCGTGTAGAAAACGCCGAGGTTGTTGAGCACGGCGGCAACGTCCGAGTGATGGGGGCCGAGCTGTTTTTCGTAAAGTTCAAGCGCGTGCAGGTAATACGGCTCCGCCGCTTTTCCCCGGCCGCTCCTGCGGTAGATGAGCGCGACGTTGTTCAGCAACGTCCCCAAATCCGTTTGTGAAATCGAATCGAGCTGGCCGCCGGCGCGAATCGCCACCTCGTAGAAACGGATCGCCGCTGCCTGCTCGTCGAGCACGTCGCAGAGGTAAGCGAGCCGCCGCGCCCGCCGGTAAATCGTGCGCGGGTCGGGCGCGTCGGCGCCTTCCTCGAGCTTGAGCGCTTTCCCAAAATAAGCGCGCGCCCGCTCGTGGTCGCCCTCCTGATCGTAGAGCTGCCCGAGACGCTCGTAGCTCAGGCCTAGCTCCGAATCTTGCTCGGAAAAAACCCGGCTCGCGAGCTCGAGCGCGGTTTCGCCGACGCGGATCGCCTCCGGCAGCCGACCGCAGGCGCGGAGTGTGTCCAGCTTGTCGTTCAGAATGCGCCAGAGCTGCGCCTGCCCTTTCGCGCCTACCATCCTTCGCTCAACTGGCTCACGAGATGCACGGCCATTTCCTCCGCCGCGATCGGGATCGCCTGTCGCTCATCGGTGGTGATGTCGTTGCCAACGAAAAAGCTGGTCGTGCCGAAAACCGCCTGGGGCGTGGTCAGCGGCTTGCCTTCGCGATTGACGAGCGAGTAACGCACCCTCAGCACGAGGTTGAATTCCACCGTCGCGAGGACGTTGCCGCGCACAGAACGAAGCGGCCCGCGATCGATTCGATCGATCTCGGCCACAAGCACGGCGTCGACTCGGTCTTTCCCGGCGATCTGGTAGGTGCCGTCCTGCTGGAATTGTTTGATGACGCTGTCGGTCACGAGCACCGAGATGCGTGGAATGAGCGTGTTATTCTTAAAAGTCGGCACCGCAATCGTGTGCACGCTGCGCAGGGCGTACGGCTGGACCGGCCCGATGTGGTAGCCGGCGCAGCCGCCTAAAGACAAGGCAACCAGGAGAGCCGCGCAGAAATTTCTCACCTACGGAGTGGCCGAGGCCTCGGGCGTGGGGGAGGGCTCGGAAGGAGCCGGGAAATCGGGCGTCCCACCGGTCGCCGCGGGCGGCGGGAGAGAATCGGTCGCCGGCGGTAACGGCGCGAGTTCACTCGAGTCGCCGCGCATTTCCGGCCGCGTCGGCTCACGCTCTTCCCGCGACGGCGGCGCCGGCGTGGGAGTGGCGGTCGGCTTCTTCGGATGCTTCTTCGCTTCCTCCGCGGCCGCGACCGCGCCGGATTGGAGGGCACCTTCGCCGACCTTCGCGCGCAACTGATCGATCCGCTTCTGCGCCGTCTGGCTCGCGGGCGAACCCGGAAGCTGGCGGATCACTTCGTTGTAATAGATGACCGCGGCGCGGTACTGCTTTTTGTGGTCGTAAAATTGCGCGATCGCGAGCGAGCTGCCGGTCTGGCGCTGGCTCAGGCGCTCGAGATTTTGCTTCGCCTGCGGCGCCTTCTCGCTCTTTGGGAAGCGGAAGAGAAAATCCTGAAACGCAATCCGCGCCTGCTCAGAGGAATTCGGGTCGTAGCTACCGCCAGTCGCGGCTTTCAACCAGATGTAGCCGATCTGATATTGCGCATCGACCGCGAGCGGATCATTCGGAAATTTCTCCACTACCGCCTGGTAAGCCGCGATCGCGAGATCGCCCGAGCCCTGTTTCTCGCGCGCCCGACCGATGTCGAACTGCGCCCGCGCCGTATACCGTCCGTAAGGCGCGCTGCGCACGATCGCCGCGAAAATCTCCACGGCCTGATCCATCGAACTCGCCAGCGGCACGCCGAGGATCTTGACCTTTTTCCCGTTCACGTAGAGCTCGCCGATGCGGAACTGCGACTCGATCGCTTCCGCGAAATGCTCGGTGTTCGGGTAGAACTCCATGAGCGCGCGATAGGAACGCGCGGCCTTGATCAGGTCACCCTGGTTCTCAAGAATGCGCGAGTAGCGAAAAAGCGAATCGGCCGCCTGCGTCGCGCGCGGATGTTTCTTCACCAGCGTGCGATACGCTTTCAGCGCGCGGCCGCGGTTGCCGTTCTTCTCCGCCTCGATTCCGGACTGGTAAAGTTGCGCGGCGTTTCCGCTCACTTCTTCCTCGCCGGGAGCGTGATATTTCACGCCTTCGCTCGGCTTGAAGATCACCGGTGCGGGGCTTCGCTGCGGAAACGCCACGGCCGCCGCAGCGAGCAAAAACAGGAAGCGAAATCGATGGTTCATTGGAGCTCGCAGGTTAATGAACGTTGCCGGAGGCGTCAAGCTAACGCCCCCGGGAGAACGCGAGCGGAAGCGGCGCTGGAAAAGCGCGTTGCGCGGCTCGTATCCGATTTGGTTGGAGACGGCGCACTCCGCCGGCGACTGCCACGATTTTGAACCTGACCGACCAGCAGAAAATCCGCCTCGGCACCTGCGCCTGGAGCTTCGACGAATGGAGCGGACCGCTCTATCCGCCAGAGGTGCCCTCGAATCGCTGGCTCGAATTTTACGCGCGCTATTTCCCCGCGGTCGAGATCGACTCGACCTTTTACAGCGCGCCCTCGGAGGCCGTGGCACGGCGCTGGGTCGAGATGACGCCGGGGAATTTCCGTTTCACCTGCAAGCTCCCGCGCGAGCTCACCCACGTGCGGCGGCTCCGCGATTGCCGCGCGGAATTGGTCGCGTTCCTCAAGGCGCTCGAACCGCTCGCGGCGAAGTTGCAGGTCGTGCTCATCCAGCTCCCGCCCTCCTACCGGCCGCGCGAAGAGAAAACCGCGTTCCGCGAATTCATCACGCAACTGCCGGACGACTATCGCTTCGCGGTCGAGTTCCGCGACCCGGGCTGGCATCGGCCGACCTTCATTCACCTGCTCGAAAAACAGCGCGTCTGCTGGGTTTGGAACGACATGAGCCCGCTGAACGAACGCAACCTCGCGCCGTTCGAGTTCCAGCCGCGCACGACCGATTTCATCTACCTGCGACTGCTCGGTCACACGGTCACGAAGTACGACGGCGATGGAAAACGGGTCCATCGCTACGACAAGTTGCTCTGGAAACGCGAGGCCGCGCTCGATAGCTGGGCGTTGCGCATCCAGCGGCATCTCGACGAAATTCGCAGCGTCTTCACCTTCGTGAATAACCACTACGAAGGGTTCGCGCCGGCAACGTGCCAGCGGTTGGCGGAGCGGCTCGGGTTCGAGCTGACGCTGCCGGCTGAGGAAGTTATTTCTCCAAACGAGCGCGGCCAGCTCGACCTCTTCGCGGAGACTCCAACGGAGTAAAGAAAGCGCCTGTCGGAATCAACGCAGCGTCATCCCGAGCGGAGTGAAGCGAAGCGGAACGCAGTCGAGGGATCCCGTGGAGTTGCTGTGAAGGTACGTTCGAGGGGATTCGCGTCGGAGCTTCCCAGCGACGCGACGGGATCCCTCGACTCCGCTGCGCTCCGCTCGGGATGACTACAGCACGGCCGCCCCGTAATACGGCTGCAGCTTCTCGGGGATTTTCACCGAGCCGTCGGCCTGCTGATACGTTTCCACAAGCGCGGCAAAGAGCCGCGGGAGCGCGGTACCGGAGCCGTTCAAGGTGTGCGGAAAACGATTTTTCCCCTCGGTGTCCTTGAATCGCAGGTTCATCCGGCGCGCCTGAAAATCCTCGAAGTTCGAGCAGCTCGAGACTTCGAGATACGTCCCGCCGTCGTGGGACCCGGGCGACCACACCTCGAGATCGTAAGTTTTCGCCGAGCCAAAACCGACATCGCCGGTGCACAACTCGATCGCGCGATAATGCAGGCCTAACGACTGCAACACCCGCTCCGCATCCGCCGTCAGCGCCTCGTGTTCGGCATAAGAACTTTCCGGCGTCGTGATCTTCACCAGCTCTACCTTATCGAACTGGTGCACGCGAATAATCCCCCGCGTCTCGCGTCCGGCAGAGCCGGCTTCACGCCGAAAACAAGGCGTATAGGCGACGTACTTTTTCGGCAACTCCGCGGCCGGCAGAATCTCTTCACGATGCAGATTGGTCACCGGCACTTCCGCGGTCGGGGCGAGGAACATCGCCCCGTCCTCGAAGCCGTACATGTCGTCCTCGAACTTCGGCAGCTGCGTCGTCCCGATCATGCAATCGCGCCTAACGAGAAAAGGCGGGCTCACTTCGAGATAACCATGCTCGCGCGTGTGCAGGTCGAGCATGAACTGAATCAACGCCCGCTCCAGCCGCGCCCCCGGGCCGGTAAAACAAATAAAGCCGCTGCCGCTTAATTTCGCCGCGCGTTCGGCATCGAAAAGTCTCAGCTTCGCGCCGAGCGCGACGTGGTCGAGCACCGGAAAATCGAACGCCGGCTTCTCGCCCCAAGTCCGGACGACGGGATTGTCATCGGCCGTTTTCCCGACCGGCGCACCGGCATGCGGCAGATTGGGAATGTTCAGCAACAGATCGCGCTGCCGCTGTTCCGCGACATCGGTTTGCTGGACCAGCTCGGCAATTTCATCGCCGATTTTCCGCACGCGCTCCTCGAGTTCCGCGGAGTCTTCGCCGCGACCGCGCGCGCCGCCGATCTCTTTGCTCAGGCGTTTGCGATCGGCGTTCCATTGCTGGAGCGCAGTCTCGAGCCTCCGCCGCTCGGTATCGACCGCGAGCACTTCATCGATCTTCGCTTCCTCACCGCCACCGCGCGTGGCGAGCCGGCTTTTCACCAGGTCGGGCTGTTCGCGAATGAGGCGGATGTCGAGCATGCGGCAGAAAAAGACAGGATTAACAGGATTCACAAGATTTTTAATCCCGGGAATCTCGTGCGTCCTGTTCGTAAAAGAGCGCGTGACTTCCCCCGGCGCGCCCGCATAATTTCGGCGTGGATCAGCTGAAGCTCCTCGGCGTTGCCCTCGGCCTCGCCTGCCTCGCCGGGCTCAATCTTTACCTCACGGTCTTCGTGACCGGCCTCGCGATTCAACAACACTGGATCGTCCTCGGGCCGGAGTACCAATCGCTCGCCGTGCTCGCGTATCCGCTCGTGCTTTGGGTCTCGGGAACGCTCTACGTCCTCGAGTTTTTCGCGGATAAAATCCCGTGGATCGATACCGCCTGGGACACCGTGCACACGCTCATCCGCCCGATCGGCGGCGCGCTCCTGGCGATCCGCGTGCTCGGGGAGACGACGCCGGCCTTCGACGTCGCAATCGCGCTCGCGGCGGGTGGCGCCAGCCTGGTCACCCATTCCGCGAAAGCCTCCAGCCGTCTCGTCGCGAACGCTTCGCCCGAGCCGTTCTCGAACGTCGGCCTCAGCCTGCTGGAGGACGTGGTCGTGCTCGGCGGCCTCGCGCTCATTCACTACAACCCGCTCTGGGCGCTCGCGGTTTCCGTGCTCCTCCTCTCCGTCATTCTCTATTTCGCCCCGAAAATCTTCCGCGCCGTTCGCGTGAAGCTTTGGCTCATCTGGAAAAAGTTGAACGGCCCAGCCGATCGCGACACGTCGGGGACGCTGCCGACGACGCTGCCATCGCGTTACGCGACCGGGTTTCAGCGCGCGAACGTTCTCCACGAAACCATCGCGTGGGCCGTGCCGTGCCTCAGCAAAAAAGTCCGCGGCGTCCCGCCAAACGCTTCCGGATTTCTCGTCGCGACGAATGAAGATCCGAACAAGCTTCTCTTCGTCGTCCGGAGAAGCTGGGGCGCCCGCGCCCAGGAAGTCCTGCTCACCGGCAGCAACGCGCTCCGCGAGCCGAAGTTTCTCTCGGAAAATCTCGTGCTCACGAACGAAGGCGAACGCGTGACACGCGCGATTTTTGTCTTCGAGCGCGGCCGCGGTGAGCGAGTGCAGCAGATCGTTAGTTTCATCAACGATCGCGCGCCTGCGGCAATCGCCACGCCGTCATTGGCGGAACCCGCCGAGCCCACGCCGGCAGCCGAACAACCCAACTAGCTTACCAAGCCGTAGTCTTGAGCGCGGGGGGTAAAGTCTCGTGACACGGCCCGCCTCCCTCTCACGACGGCGTCGCACCCTTCCCTTTCCGCCGCGCTCTGAGCCTGTCTGCACTTTCAGCGGCCAACCCACGAAGTGCGTCTGGAGCGCGACGCTCCGTCGTCGCCCGTTTCTTTGCTTGAGGTCCACCCTCGCGATGACAGAGCATCGCGCTCCACGGCCGGCGGCCGTTGCCGAAAGTGCATGACCCGCTCTAAGCGAAGGCTGGAGGTGAGGGGGCTCGAACCCCTTGCCTCGTCATTGCGAACGACGCGCTCTACCAGATGAGCTACACCCCCGAATCAAAAAGCTTACAGGGAACCGGGCCAATATGGTCGCCGCAGGAAAAATTTCAGCAAGCGAAAAGAGCTTTCGGTCTCCAGGGTCCTCCTGAGTCTTCGACAGTCCACTCCTAACAACCTGTAAGGTAGTATCTTACGCAATGGTTGAAGTTGCATTTCGAGTTAATCGGAACAACTTAGGGGACTTGCTCCCTCGAAAATCCTAGGCCTACAAGGGAGCGTAAATTCACCGTGAAATAAGAGTTACGGACGTGTCGCGGCCCCGCCAATTCACGCCAAGATTCCCAAAGCTATCGGGCTTTACCGTCACTTACTTAGTGGCTTCATTTACAGATCGAAGAAAGTGCATGGCAAGCGCAAGGAATGCAGCCTTAGGACGACTGACCGGAAGATCGCCGAGCGGCAACTCAAAGCGTGCAAATCAGTCGCAGGTAAACGCCGGACTGAGGAGAACGACCTTTCGGCCAAAGCCCTCACGACCCTGCTGGGCACATGGGTCGGCTTATTTCTCATCCTGGTCGATGTGGCCCTCTACGTGTCCCTCCTGATGAAGCGAAAATGGGCGCAGATCGGCGTGCGCGTCCTCGCCTCTTGGATCATCGCGATCTCGCTCCTGGTGCTCGCGTTCGCCCTCCGAAAATAGCCCGCGCCTTTGCGTCTCAGTGCGCCGCGAAAGTGAAAGTGGTGAACTTGCTTTCCCAATGCGAGCGATCTTTGGCCAGGTGCAGATCGACCGCGAAAACAAGGGTGCGCCCGGCGTGCGCGAGCGGAAAAGTCGCGCGCCCCTCCGCGTCCGTGGTTTGAAAGACCCGGCGTTGCCCTTCGGCGAGCAACCCGATCGAGGCGTGCGCGAGCGGTTGACCGTGGGCGAGCAATTGGAACGTGGCCGGCTCGCCCGCCCGGAGCGCGCCGGGATCGGCTTGGGGAACGATCTCAAAATCCATCCCCACCGGAAGCCGCGCCGCGGGATCACCTTTTACCTCCCCGATCACGACACAAGTCTTGGCGAACTTCGTGTAGATCTCCTTCCACTTCTGATGGCCCTTGAGTTGCGTCCAGGCTTCGCGCACGGCCGGCGAGGGATCGATCTCCTCGAAATATTCCACCACCTTTTCGTCAGTCAGTACGATATCCTTCGGCGCGAGGGCGACCCAGGCTGTCACCACCCCGGGCGAGCTGAACGCTTGCTGGAACCGGAGCGACTCCTTGCCGGCAGCGCTCCGCGCCAGCGCCGACTCCTTACCGTCAAGCCGATAGCGGGCGAGCGCGACGCGTTTCCCCTTAATCGCATACTCCAAGGCCGGAAAACCCATCCCGCTGGTGAGATCAAACTCGATCGTCTCCCCGACGCGGCCGGAGAAACACGAGGGCTCGAGCCAGGTCTCATGCGCCGAAAGCAGCCGCGCAGTGAAGAGGACCGAGGCCAGCGCGAGGGGGAGCAAGCGAAAGCCCCGAATGCGCGCGGCGGTAATCTGATCGGCGTTAATCATTATGGAAAAGAGGCACAAAAAGGTTCATCAGCGATCAACGCACCGCGAGCTCCTTCTTTGCCCGGTTCAGGCCAGACTGCAAATCCCTCTGCAACTACTTCTCGATTGCGCTCCCGGTTATACCCCGGGCGGGACGGTCGCGGGCTGGACGCTCGCAGAGCGTGGGCGAATTCGCGTGTTTTCGGTCAGGGAGAGTCCTCACGTTCCGTCAACGGGAAGGGCGACGAGCCCTTCAAGCGCCCGCTTACACCACATCCAGTCCACCCAAGTCCGCGTGCGCGAGAATAGGGCGAAAGTCTTTGCGAACACAGCGCTCTACCAACTGGGCCATAACCCCCGTGCCTCCGGAGGGGAATCCGTCCCGGAACGGCCATCGTTATGCGGGCATCCGGGAACCGACCAAGGCGATTTACGGAGCGAAGCCGGCGCGTGTTGCGCGGCAGAGAAAGGAATCGCTCGGAAGAGACGGTGCGGCGCATCCAAGTCTGTCCACTTTCCCTTCCCAGAGGCCTCATGGACACGGCTGCAGGGTTGATATGGTAATTATAATGAACCTCGAAACAGGCATGCGGAGTGCTCTCAAACTGCGGCTTCTTCCGCATTCCGATTCACGCTTCCTATGTCTAAAATATTCGCCGGTTCATCTCGCAAAAGTCATCTCTTTCTCCTTCTCCTCTGTCTCACCTTCGGTCTTACCCTCTCCGCGTCAGCTGGACTTTTTCATGGGAAACGTAGGCACGCGCCGCCCTCGCCGACTCCGACCGCAACTCCAACCCCAACCCCAACTCCGACTGCCACCCCGTCAGCGACTCCCTCGCCTTCACCGACTCCAACACCACCGCCGACCTCCTACGCCTCGCCCCGGGGGATTTTCTATCTCCTCCCAACGGATGCGTTGATCTCCTCGAAACAAAAATGCTGGACGAATGCGGCCGTCAACGGCGTCCGCCTGCGTGTTACCCTTGGCAGTATTGAACCGGCGGCCGGGGTTTACGATTGGACCCAGCTCGATGCCGCCTCCGCCCTGGCGCAAGCCAATGGCAAGCAATGGACGGTCGGAGTCATCTGGGGAATGGGTTGTCCGCAGTGGGTTTACGATGCCGGCGCCGTGCCGGTCGCACTCGCCGATGGAGTCATGCCTACCCCGTGGGATCCGGTGTTGCTGGCCAAGGAACTCGATTTCATCCGGGCCTTTGGCTCACGCTACGGCAACGATCCTTCCCTGGCTGGGGTGATGATCGGTGGGCTCGGCCAGGTGATGGAGACCTACGTGGCGCGGACGGCGGAAGATTGCGCCGTACTCGAGCCGCTCGGTGGCGTGCCCGCGTGGATCGCGGCGGCGCAGACCGTGATCTCTTCCTTCGCCGAAGCTCTGCCCGCAAAATCCGTCATCCTGACCGCCGCCCGGCCCTTTACTTCCGATGAAGGCAGCGCGGCCTTAGCTTCGGTGGGCGCTTGGGCCGCTGCGAGCTATCCGAATTTTGGGGTCATGTGCGCGAGTCTGAGCGTCGATTCGAGCGTTTTCTACCCGCCCAATGCGCTCATCAGTGCTTACAGCCGGACGCATCCGTGCGGCTTCCAATTTGTCGTCAACAGCGGGGACCCGGGTCGGCTCGGGGGAAGTCTCGCGCAGACCCTGGTCGCCGGCGATTCTCTCCTGCAAGGCATCGGGATGATCGAAACCTACGCCTATGATTGCGACGACCCGGCTAACGCGCCCGCTCTTAGCGCCACGGGCGCCGCGCTGCAGCAGTAGGGATCGGCCTTGGGAAAGGCGTCCCTCTCTACCCAACCGCGACCGCGCCTTTCGATCGTAGCGTAGAACACGATCGGATCGCCAGAGTCGCCGGCGAGCTAGCGGGCGGAACGGACGGGCGGCGGCCCGAGGAGGGCTCGCCGAGAGTCAGGGATGAACCGAGAGTGAGACCCGCTTACGCGTCGACGGCGAGCGAAGCGCCGCGGGTCACGACTGCGACCGCGTTCTGGATCTCTTCGAAGTCGAACGGCTTCGACATCATCATGTCGACTTCGAGCTCTTCGTAAGCCTCGATATCGGCATCCGAGAGATGCGCGGAGAGAACGAGAATCTTGCCGTTGAAGGCGCGCTTCCGGAGCCGGCGCACGAGGTCGAGTCCGCCCACGCGCGGCATCTGATGGTCGGTAATGACGAGGTCGAACGGCTTTTTGCTCGCGCCGATTTTGATCAGCGCTTCCCAGCCGTCGGCCGCGCTCGTGACCTTGGCGGTCGGGCCGCCGAGCACGAGCGCAAGCATTTGGCCGATCGTATGCTCGTCTTCCACGGTCAGGATTTGCAATGGGGCTTTCGTCATACGCCCCCCTGAAAAGCAAGAGGCGGGCCGCACGACGAGCCGCCGGAAATTTCGCGGAAAACCCTCCGGGCGAGCACGAGAACTGCTTGGCAGGGGGCATGCAAGCGACTCTCCCATCTCGCGCGACCCGCAAAGGGGCCGCACCCAAACCCACGTCGCGCCCTTCCGCCAACCCGCAGGAACGCCGCGCCGTCGCCGAAGAAATCTTTTCCTTCATCGCCGTGCGCGACCTGCTGCTCGCGGAAGCCGAAGATCATACCAGTGAAGCCAGCCTCCATCGCGTCTGGATGGCGAATGAATTTGCCGAGCGTTGTCTCGAGCCCGCGCGTCCGCCTTACCAAGCGCAAACGTTGCCGGAAGCGGAAGCCGTTTTCGAACGCCGCCGCAGCCAAAACGTCAAGGTCCGCATCGCGGAACTGCGCACGCGCGTGCGCCGGCGCGCGGCTTAATTCTTGGACGCTGGACTCGCCGCGGCGCGTCCAGTTCGGTTCGTTAGGCGCGCTCCGAGTCGAGCTGGCACCGCGCCTCGCGCAGCGCTTCCGGATTCCCCACGAGCACGAGCGTATCGTGCAAGCGCAAGACGGTGTCGCCGTGTGGCACCATCACTTCCCCCGCGCGCTGCACGCCGACGACGAGCGCTTTCCCCGCGATCTTCACCCGGCGCAACGGTCGCCCCGCGAACTCCGGATTCCGCAGCGGCACATCGACCATCGAGACGTTCTCACCCTGGTCCATCATCATCCCGAAGGCCGAGGGAAAATGAAGCGCGCCCTCGAGGGCGAGCGCCACGGCCATCGCCGGCTGCACCACTTTCACTTCCAGCCGCGTGAGCTCCGCGATCGTCGCCGGATCGTCGGCGCGCGCGATGATCGCGGGGACGTTAAATTCTTCCCGCGCCAGCCGGCAGACCCGCAGGATCAGCTCGGGGTCGCCCGTGACCGCGATCAAGCCGCGCGCTTCGGCGATGTTCGTTTTCCGCAGAACTTCGGGGTCATCCGCGTCGCCGAGGACGCTGCGCAAACCGATCGCGGAGAGATGTCGCAGTTGCTCCTGATCGCGCCCAAGGAAAACAACTTCCTCACCAGCCTGCTTCAGCCGCTGGCCGAGGAGCATCGCGAGCTGATCGGTCCCGAGAATCAGCACTCCGCCGCGCGCGGTCGCGCTGCCCTGCTCCGGGAGGATTTTGCCGAACAAAATCGGCGAAACCGTGCAGGTCACGATCGCGAGAAGGATGACGGCGGAATTGGTCGCCGGGCTCACCAGCTTGAGATCGAGCGCGATCGCTGAAGCAGCGATGATTAAGGAAAGGCGCGAGGAAAGCAGCGCGCCCGCGGCGAAGGATTTCCGCCAGCCGTTCGCGGGAAGGAAGACGAGCGCCGGGATAAATTTCACGAGGTAAGCGGCGACGATCAGCACCGGCACGAGGAGCAGCGCCGGCCGCGACGAGAGGAGCGCGCTAAGGTCGAAATTCGCGCCGACGTTGATGAAAAAGATCGGCACGAAAAAGCCGTAGCCGATCGCGTCGAGCTTCTCGCGCAAAGGCGTTTTGTCGTCGCCGCCGAGCAGGCTCGTGATCGCGCCGGCGAGAAAGGCCCCGAGGATCAACTCGACCCCGAGCGCCTGTGCGAGCGCGACGAGAATGACCATGAGCGCGAACGCGCCGCGCACCCGCAACTGCGCGGTCGCGTGGGAAAGTTCATCGATCATCCGGACGAGACCGGGAATGCGTTTGGCCCATTGCCCGACCCTCGCCGCAACCAAAAATGCCGCGAAGAGGAAGAGGAAAAAGAGGATCTCGATGCTGAAGCCGTGACTGATGATCCCGATCGTGAGGCTGAGCAGCAGCAACGTCGCGAAGTCGCTTACGAGCGAGGAGACGAGCAGGAGCTGACCGTAGGGCGAATCGGTCAGGCCGCGCTCTTTCAAGATCGGCACGACGATGCCTAACGACGTCGTGCTCAGGATCAGACCCATCAGGATCGCGCTGTGCGCCATTCCGAAATGCTGGAGGCCGAAACCGACGCCGGTCGCGAGCAGGAGCGTGAGGACGAAATTCAGGATCGCGAGCGGGACCGGGCCGCTTGCGCGGAAGCGCTTTTTCCCATCGCGCAGTGAGTGCGAGAGCGACCCGAAGCTTACTTCGAGCCCGGAGAGAAACATCAGGAAAACGAAGCCAAACTCAGCCAGGAAATCGAGCGTCGGCGTTTTCTCGACAAGGTTGAGCCCGCTCTTCCCGATCGCGATGCCGGCGAGAATTTCGCCAACCACGAGCGGCAAACGGAGAGCTCGAAACCGGCTCGAAAGCACCGGCACCACGACCGCGAGGATCGTGATGAGGAGGAGGGAGAAAAAGGCGGAGTGGGCGGGGTGCATGGGAAGTTCAGGCCGCAGCTACAAAAGCCGAGAGATGGTTCGTCTGCCAGTCATCCCGAGCGGAGCGCAGAGAGCAAAGCGAACGCAGCACAGCCGAGGGATCCCGTGGAGTTTCTGGAAAGCGCCTGCGCGAAATCTTCAGGGAAACCCGACGGGATCCCTCGACTCCGCTACGCTTCGCTCGGGATGACGCGAGCTTATCCGCTTTGTTCGGACGCGAGTTCCGGGGCGGCGGCACGCATCGGCACCAACCGGATGGCGGTGCCCGCTTCCTCCTCCGCCGCGGCCGCGCCGCTCTCGTGGTATTCGGCGTCGCCGTTCACCTGCCAGAGATCGTAGAGCTTCTCTTCCGCGAGGATGTTCTCGACGCAGAGCATCGCGGTCATCATCGCGTGATCCTGGTTGTTGTATTTGTGCATCCCGTTGCGGCCGACGAGGTGCAGGTTCGGATAACGCTGCTCCAATTCCGTCCGGATCGTCGCGACGTGCATGGCGTAGTTGTCGTCGTAGACCGGATACGCTTTTTTTTGCCTAACGACGCAGCCGTCCACGACGTCACCGCTTTTCGCGAGACCGATCTGCGCGAGCTCGCGCTTCGCCAGCTCGATCAGTTCTTCATCGCTGGAATCCCAGAGCCCATCGTGTTCGAAACAAAAATATTCGAGGCCGTAGCAGGCTTTATCCGGCTCCGGCACCATCTCCGGCGACCACGAACGGAAGTTCTGGATCCGGCCGACCTTCACGCTCGGGTCGTGGATGTAGATCCAGTTATCCGTGAATGCGTCGTCCCCCCTCACGATCAACATCACGGTAAGGAAGTCGCGATATTTCAGGCTCTCCGCCGCTTCCCGCACGCGCGGCGCGACCGGCGGCGTCAGCCCCTTGATCAATTCGCGCATCGGCGCGGAAGAGATCACGTGCTCCGCCTCGAGCACCTGTTCGCGGCCTTCGCGGTCGCGGAAGTGGACGCTCCAGCTCTCGGTCAGCTCATCGTATTCGCAGCCGGTGACCTGGCAGCCCATCGCCAACTCGCCACCGAGCGCCTGCATTTTCGCGGCGCACACTTCCCACATCATCCCGGGGCCTTTCCGCGGGTAGCGGAAGGAATTGATCAACGTCTTGATGACCTTCGATTTGTCGCGCGGCTGGCGCTGCGGGAGGAGCGCATTTTTGATCGCGCTGCCTAACGACAACCCTTTGATCCGCTGCGCCGCCCAATCGGCCGAGATCTCGCGGCAGCTCATGCCCCAGACCTTCTCGGTGTAGCTCTTGAAGAAGGTGTTGAAGAGCCGGCGGCCGAATTGGTTCGTCACCCAATCCTGAAAATTCCGCGGATTCACAACCGGAAAAAGCCGCGCCTTCAGCCAGGAACAAACGCAGAGAATCGAGCGACCGATCCCGAGCTTCATCAGCGCCTCGAACGGCTTCAGCGGATAAGCGAAGAACTTGCCGCCATAGAAAATGCGCGACGACCGCGGCCGCTGAAGCATGTCGTCCGGCAGAATCTCGTTCCAGAAATCCTCGACCGCTTTCGACTTCGAGAAGAAGCGATGGCCGCCGATGTCGAAGTGAAAACCCTTGTAGCGCGCGGTCCGCGAGATGCCGCCGACGTATTCTGGATCGAGCTCGAGGACGGTGACGTCGACGTCGTTTTTCGCGAGCAAATAGCCGGCGGTAAGCCCGGCCGGACCCGCCCCGATGATGGCCACGGAAGTCTTCATCTGCGGCTCACGCAACCCAATTTCCCTGTGTAAAATTCCAGACATAATAACCCTGCAAAGCGAGTCCCGCGGCGGCGGCGACCGCGACCGCCGCCATCGCGAACGCGCGAAGAAGAACGGGCGTCATCCGCCATTCCCCGAAAAAGTGGAGCAACCCTAGGACAACAAGGGCATGCACGCAAAGGTCGTAGCGAAGCATGCTCTCGAGCTGCACCGAGCGTACGCCGGCGACCGAGAGCCAATAAACGATCGCCGCGCAAAAGTAGAACCCGAGCCGGCGTCGCCAGCTGCTCGCGCCTCGGAACGCAGCGATCAGTTCCGCGGCCGCGATCGCGAGAAAGAGCAGCCCCGCGAGCGCACTCGTGAATTGGCTCACGCGCGTGACCTCGAAGTACTGCGGGAGCGCCCAGACATAGCTGCTCGGCCGAAACGCCGCGAGATAATCGGGCAGGATCGCCCAGCCGGCATTTTGCGTGAGCATGTAAAGATCCCAGCGTCCCCAGCGCACCTGGCAGTAGGCGAAAAAGGCGAGGCCGCCGAGCATCGAAAATCCGCTCACCAGCACCGGCGTGCGCTGCCGCCAAAGCCACGCGCCGAACCGCGCCATGCGATGTGAGCCGCTGGAGGGACGGGCGCTGTCCCGTCCTCCCGAACCGGGGACGACACGGCGGTCGTCCCTCCAGAGGATCGACCGCACGATCGGGAACAACGCGCACGGCAACCCCACGATTCGCGTCGCCGAAAGCAACACGCCATGCACGACCGCGAGCACCGGCGCGGCTCGCCCTTCCCGCGTGCTCCAGTAGATGAAGCCCGCGAGCGCAAAGAGAAACAGCGACTCTGAATAACCAGCCACGAGATAAAACGCCGCCGGATGCGCCACGATCGCGAGCGCGCCGAATACCTGCATCGGCGCCGAAAGTTTCCACCGCGCCGCGAAAAGAAAGAAGTAGGTCCAGAACCCCCAGGTTGCGAGTTGCGCCGTCACCAGGAGCGCCTCGTAGGTGCCCAGCCCGCTCACGCGACCGAGCCCGCTCGCGAGCAGCGGATACGCCGGAAAAAACGCGACGTTCGAGATCTCCATCTCCTTGTGCGCGACCGGCGGCAGCGTCGTGCCGTAGCCGCGATCGATGATGTTCGCGAACCAATAGCTGTCGTGCTGCACGAGCGTGCGGTAGCGATCCAGCCACGTGCCCACCGGGTTCGCGGTCGCTACCGCCAGCGCCACCTGCGCGAGAGTCACGGCGAGACCGAGCGCGAGACATTTCAGAGGCGTGCGGGAGCGGAACATGAAGAGGAATGGCGAAAAGGAGATGGTAGAGCACGGGCTGGCCTGTTGAGACGGCCCTCAGCGGCCTTTATTCGCCCGGCACCGCCGCGGGCGCGCTCACACTACCTTCTTCGCCCCAACCGCCGAGGATGAAGAAGACCAGGCAGAGCAAAAGGAAGAGACCGAAGAGGAACTTCGCGATCTCCGCGGCCGCCACCGCCAGGCCGGTGAAACCAAAGAGCGCCGCGATCAACGCGACCACGAGGAAGATAACGGCCCATTTAATCATGCTCCTATTTCGCAACTCACCCTTGCCCGTGGCCGCCCCCCTTTCACCAACCGGCGTCGCTTCCCGCACCGCCACAAACTTGGAGGGCTGAGCTCCGCGAAGCCGCACCGCAAATCCGTGCGCCGACCTCCCACGGCGCAGGATTCGCAAGCTCATCCCTCCAGTTCAGCTAAGAGGACGTCTAAGAACTGGTCATTCCGAGCGGAGCGGAGCGCAGTCGAGGAATCCTGTGGAGTGAGCTTAAAGGTTTCGCCACGGGATCCCTCGACTCCGCCCCGCGGCCGCGGGGCTCCGCTCGGGATGACACGACTTTTAGACGCACTCTCAGCTAAGACACCCGAGCTCACGCAATAACGCCGGCCCGCGATAGATAAAGCCGGTGTAGACCTGGAGGAGTTGCGCTCCCGCCGCGAACTTCTCCCGCGCCGAAGCCGCGTCCGCGATGCCGCCCACGCCGATGATCGGCAGATGCGTATTTGCCCGGAGAAATTTCACGACCTCCGTCGAGCGCGCGCGCACCGGCCGGCCGCTCAGGCCGCCTTGCTGGTCGAGCCCGTCCGGGATCGGGCGATGATCGAGCGTCGTATTCGTCGCGATGATCCCGGCGACGCCGAATTCCTCGCAGGCGCTGATGATTTCCTCGATCTCTGTCTCGGTCAGGTCGGGGGCGATCTTGAGCAGGATCGGTTTCGGCGTGGCGCTGGCGGCGTTCGCATTCGCGATCGTGCCGAGCAGCGCAACAAGTGCTTCACGTTCCTGAAGCGAGCGCAGCCCGGGCGTGTTCGGCGAGCTCACGTTGAGCGCGATGTAATCGGCCAGCGGCTGCAGCAGCTGGAACGAAAACAGATAATCCGCCGCCGCTTCTGCCAGCGGCGTGATGCGCGACTTCCCGAGATTCACGCCGATCGGTATCGCCGGCGCTTGCGCGCTTTCCCGCAACTTCCTCAACCGATCCGCGATCACGGCCGCGCCGTCATTGTTAAACCCGAGACGATTGATCAGCGCCTCCTGTTTCGGATAACGAAAAATGCGCGGGCGCGGATTCCCCGGCTGCGGTTGCGCGGTCACGGTCCCGATCTCGACAAACCCAAAACCCATCGCTTCCCAAGCCGGGATGGCGACGCCGTTTTTGTCGAACCCCGCGGCGAGCCCGACCGGATTCCGAAAGCGCAGCCCGAAGAGCGACACCGGCGTGTCGGGCGGAGCGAACGAGCGCAACGCCGCGCCCGCCCCGGGTAGCCGCAACGACCGGAGCGCAAAATGATGCGCGGTTTCCGGGTCCAGCCGGAAGAGCAACGGCCGGAC
Source organism: Chthoniobacterales bacterium (assembly GCA_038234295.1). GTDB lineage: Bacteria > Verrucomicrobiota > Verrucomicrobiia > Chthoniobacterales > UBA10450 > Palsa-1392. Next base: position 6,366 of record JBBSUP010000054.1, on the reverse strand, counting down.
GAAGCGGTCATACCAGCCACTCGTTAGGCCATTCATTTGCCGATGCAGAACGTCGCGAAAAGCGCGTCGAGAATTTCTTCCATGTCCGCGTGACCGATCACCTCGCCGACCGCGAGCAGCGCTCCGCGCAGATCGACCGCAACAAATTCCGGCGCGAGATTTTCGGCCAGCGCCGCGAGCGCGCGATCGCAATTTTCCCGTGCCCGCCGCAGGCAATCGCGATGTCGCGCATTGATCGCAACCGCGCTCGCGCCTTCCCATTTCTGCTCGCCCACCTTCGCGAAAATAGCGTCCTCAAGTCCCGCAAGCCCGTCTTCCGCCGTGCACGAGATCCGCAACCCCTCGCAACCATTCCAATCCGAATGCTCCGGCAAATCGCTCTTATTCAGCAGCAACAACTCTGCGCCCTCTGCGACCTCCGCGGTTAATTTCCCCAGCCGCGCCGCGCTCGCGTCCACCACGTGCAGCAGTAGATCCGCCAAGGCGAGCGAGCGCTCCGTCCGCGCCATTCCTTCCCGCTCGACCGCATCCACGCTCGCGCGCAAACCGGCCGTATCCGTGAGCCGCAACGCGATCCCGCGCAGATTCACCACTTCCTCGATCGTGTCCCGCGTCGTTCCCGGAATCTCGCTCACGATCGCGCGCGGAAAACCGAGGAGCCGGTTGAGCAGGCTCGATTTCCCCGCGTTCGTCGCGCCGTAAATCACCACGCGCACGCCCTCGCGAAAGATCCGTCCCTGGTCCGCGGTCGCGAGGAGCGCGTCGATCTTTTCGCGAATGCCCGCGAGTCGCGCGCGGAAGGCCTCGCCCACATCCGGCTCGATATCCTCGTCGGGGAAATCGATGTAGGCCTCGAGGTTCGCGATCAGCGAGATCAGATCTTCGCGCAGTTGTGAGATGCGTTCGCCGAGGCGGCCTTCGAGCTGTTCGGTCGCGGAGCGGAGCGCGAGATCGGTCTGCGCACGGATCAAATCGATCACCGCCTCGGCCTGGGTCAGATCGAGCTTCCCATGCAGAAAAGCGCGCTCCGTGAACTCGCCGCCGCGCGCCGCGCGCGCACCGGCGCGGAGGCAGGTTTCCCAGACGCGCGCCGTCACGAGCACGCCGCCGTGGCAGCTAATTTCCACTACATCCTCGCCGGTGTAGCTGGCGGGCGCGCGATGCACCGAGAGCATGACCTGATCGACCACGCGTTCCTCCTCGACGACCTCGCCAAACTGCTGGAAGTGCGAAGCCATTTCCGACGGCTTTTGTTTCCCGCGAAACACTCGATCCGCAATCGCCACAGCGTCCGGACCCGACAGCCTAACGAGAGCGATGGCCCCTTCCCCCGGCGGCGTGGAGACGGCCGCGATCGTGCCGCCGAAATCGTCGACGTTCAAAGCGCTGGCGCCAGGCGAAGGTTTTCGAAGCGCTGGAAATCGACGGTGTTCAACGTCGCCAGAACCGCCCCGCGCCCGATCGCGTGCGCCGCGATCATGCAGTCGACATGGCTGCGCGAGCGCCGGCCTGTTTGGTTGAACAACTCGCTCGCCAGCTCCGCATCCGCTTCCGTGAACGGTTCGATTTCGCCGAGCAATTGTCTCGCGGCGCGGACCCGAGCTTCATCGAGACGCTCACCACGCGGGCCGCATCGATATTCCGACCAGGCGACCGCGCTCATTGCCACGCGACTCTTCCGGCGCAGCCACTCCTGCAAGAGCTGGCTTTCTGATGAACGGCGGCCTAACGCCGCGACCGCAAAATTAGCGTCGAGATGGATTAGTTCGTTAGGCTTAGCGACGGCCATCTCGGATGGTCTGCTGCCACTCTTCCAGGTCGATTTGTTTCTCGGCAACCCAGTCTTGTAACTGATGCAACGCGGCGATTCTCTCCTCGGGGGAGAGCTGCCGCTCGTGCTCAGCCGCCTGCAGGACCGCGCGCTGCAGCGCTTCGGCGTTCGACACCTCCCAACGTTTCGACAAGAGGCTCAGCCTGGCCTCGGTCGGCGGGTCCAGCGAATAGGTGGCATTGCTCGCGGAAGGCATGCTTCATTGAAGCCACGTCAGCGTTTCGCTGTCAATTCCGCCACGCCCGCGAGCAGGCGGTCGATTTCCGCCTCGGTCGTGTAACAGGCGCAACCCGCGCGGACGACGCCGTCGTGGCTTTGACCGAGCCGCGCGATCGCGGTCGTCGCGTAAAAGTCGCCGTGCGAAACGAAAACGCCGGCGGCGGCGAGTTTTAGCGCCACGGCTTCGGAGCTGAAGCCATCGACCGCGAAACTGATCGTCGGCGTGCGCGGCTGATCCGGCGCCGGACCGAAAAGCTGCACGCCGTCGAGCGCCGCCAAGCCATCCCAAAGGCGTTTGATCAAACGATGACCACGCTCGTGCAAACCGGCGAAGGCACTCTGCAAACGCCCGCGCCGATCGTCCCCTTCGCCTAACGACGCCAGGAAATCGACCGCGGCCGCGGCCCCGGCGATGCCTTCGTGATTCTGCGTGCCGGTCTCGACCCGCTCCGGCGCGGTGTCCGGCGACGGCTCGAGTTTCGGAAAATCGAGCGCGGCCAGGAGATCGTGTTTCCCGTAGAGAATCCCAATGTGCGGGCCGTAAAATTTGTAGGCGGAACACCCGAGAAAATCGCAGTCGAGCTCCCGGACATCGACGAGCGCGTGCGGTGCGTAATGGACCGCGTCGACGAAAATCTGCGCGCCCGCTTCATGCGCCATCTCTGCCGCGCGTCGGACGTCGGTGATGGTGCCGAGCGCGTTCGAGCCCGCGCCGATCGCGACGAGTTTTGTGCGCGCATTGAGCTGCGCCGCAAAATCATCCCAGTCGAGCTGACCGGTTTCCGGAATCATCTTCGCCACCCGCACGGTGACGCCGCGCTCTTTCTCCAGCGCCCGCCACGGCGCGATATTGGCGTGGTGATCGAGCTCGGTGAGGACAATCTCGTCACCCGGCCCGTAGCCGCGTCCGAGCGCGCGCGCGAGATGAAATGTGAGCGTGGTCATGTTCGCGCCGAAAGCGATTTCGTTCGGCGCCGCGCCGAGGAAATCCGCCAGCGCCTGCCGCGCCTCAGCGATGAGCGCGTCGGTTTCGTGGCTGCTCGGGAACGACCAATGCGTGTTCGCGTTGTGCCGGAAAAGGTAATCGCTCATCGCCTCGACCACCGCGCGCGGCACCTGCGTCCCGCCCGGCCCGTCGAAATAAGCAACCGGTTGGCCGCCCTCGCGGCGCTCGAGCGCGGGGAAGTGCGCGCGAATTTTTGTGGTCGAGAGAATTTCCTGGCCTAACGAATCAGCAGCTATCATAGACCGCGAACCTACAGCACCTCGCGCAGGGCCGCGATGCACTTGCGATTCTGCGCCATCCTCCCGACGGAAATGCGGATCCACTCCGGCAATTTGTAGCCCTTCAACGCGCGGACGATGACGCCTTGCTTGAGCAACTTCTCGAAAACCGCCTTCCCGTCGCCGACGTGGACGAGGACGAAATTCGCCACGCTCGGGACGTAGCGCAGCTTCAGTGCCGCGAACTCGCTCTCGAGATAAGCGCGGCCTTCGTCGGTCAGCTGCTTCGTCGCGCGCTGGTGTTCCGCATCGGCAAGACTCGCGACCGCGCCAGCCTGGACGACGCCGTTCGTGTTGAAGGGCTCGCGCGTTTTTTGGAGGACGCGGATCAATTCCGGGTGCGCGATGCCGTAGCCGAGGCGCATGCTCGCGAGGCCGTGGATCTTCGAAAAAGTGCGGAGGACGATGACGTTGCGACCTTGCCTAACGAACCGGAGCGTATCCGGCGCGTCGTCGAGATATTCGTTGTAGGCCTCGTCGAAAACGACCACGACTTCCTCCGGCACGCGCTCCATGAAGCGGTCGATCTCTTCCTGGCGCACGAGCGTGCCCGTGGGGTTGTTCGGGTTGGCGATAAAGACGACCCGCGTTTCCGGCGTGATCGCGGCGAGCATGGCCTCGAGATCGAAACGGAAATCGCGCTCGGGAACTTCGATCGTCTCCGCGCCGAACAGCGCGGTCAGCAATCGATAGGCGATGAAGGCGTTCGCGGAGGTCACGCTGGCTACGCCCGGCCGCAAAAAAGCGTGCCCGACGAACTCGATGATCTCGTTCGAGCCGTTGCCGAGAATGATATTTTCCTTCGTGACCCCGAGCTTTTTCGCAAGGGCTGCACGCAGGTAAAAGCCACCGCCGTCCGGGTAGAAATTCGCCTGCTCGAGCGCGCGCTGCATCGCTTCGAGCGCACGCGGCGACGGGCCGAGCGGGTTTTCGTTCGAGGCCAGCTTGACGATGTCCTCCGGGCGCAAACCGGACTCGCGCGCGGTCTCCTCGATCGGCTTGCCCGGTTCGTAGAGCCCGAGATCGCGCAGGTGCGGATTGGCGTAATCCCAGATCGAGGTCACCCCGCAAGTGAACCACAGAAAAAAGTGCCTGTCTCTCCCTGGAACCGCGGATTACGCGGATTGCACGGATTACGAAGAAGAGGCTTTCCCAACCATCCGTGAAATCCGCGGTCCATCTCCTGATGCACGCTCGACAAATGCCAAAAAAACGCTGGGCAGCCGCGCGGCCGCGGTCGTTAGTCGTCCCTTATGAACACACTTGCCGCGCTCGCCGCGACGCCCTGGTATCACATCACGCTCACGCCCTGGAAATGCGTCGGGCTCGCCGGGAGCGCGATTTTCGCCCTTCGTTTCATCATCCAATGGGTCGCCTCGGAGCGGGCAAAGAAGAGCGTAATCCCGATCGGTTTCTGGGAATGCAGCGCGCTCGGTTCCATCCTGACGCTGAGTTACTTCTGGATTTATCGGCACGATTCCGTGGGCATTTTGCAAACAGCCTTGCCCCTGCCGATCTATTTGCGCAATCTCTACTTCCGCTGGACGCACCATCACGCGCGGCACCCGGGCAATGAACCGCGGCCCTCGGAGTAACCTATGAGCACGACCGAAATCATTTATCTCGATAACAACTCCAGCACCCGGATCGACCCGGAGGTGCTGGAGGAAATGATGCCGTTCCTGACCGAGCGCTACGGGAATCCCTCGAGCTCGCATCGGTTCGGCGCGCAGATCAAGGACGCGACCAAGCTCGCGCACGAACGCGTCGCGGCGCTGCTCGGTTGCGAGCCGGAGGAAGTGGTTTTCACCAGCGGCGGCACCGAATCGGACAACACCGCGCTCCATTCCGCGCTCCACATGACGCCGGACCGGCGCCACATGGTCACGACTTCCGTCGAGCACAACGCCGTCCTGAATTACTGCCAGACCGCCGCGAAACACGGCTGCGAGGTGACGATCGTGGAGGTCGACGAGGAAGGGCATCTCGACGTCGCGGAGATCGAGCGCGCGATCCGACCGGACACCGCCATCGTCTCCGTGATGTGGGCGAATAACGAAACCGGCGTGATCTTTCCGCTCGAGGAAATCTCCGCGATTTGTCGCGAGAAAGGCGTCGTCTTTCACACCGACGCGGTCCAGGCCGTCGGGAAAATGGCGATCAACCTGTCGCAGCAAAGCTTTCAATTTCTCGCGCTCTCCGGGCACAAATTGCACGCCTGCAAAGGCGTCGGGGCGCTCTACGTGAATCGCAATTCGAAGTTCCATCCGCTGGTCGTGGGCGGTCCGCAGGAAGGCGGACGCCGCGCCGGGACGGACAACGTCGCCTCGATCGTCGGGCTCGGGAAAGCGGCGGAATTAGCTTCCTCCACGCTCGAGGAAGAGAACACCCGCGTGCGCGCTTTACGCGATCGTTTTGAAACCGAAATCCGCACGCAGCTGGAGGACGTTGCGATCAACGGCAACGCCGAAAATCGCCTCCCGAACACGTCGAACCTCGCCTTCCTCGGCGTCGACGCGCAGGCCATCCTGATCAAGCTCGACCAGGCCGGGGTTTGCTGTTCGTTAGGCTCATCCTGCACCACCGGCGCAGTCGAGCCGTCGCACGTCCTGCGCGCGATGCACATGACGAACGAACGCGCGCGCAGCTCGCTCCGGTTTTCCTTCGGCCGCTACAACACCGAAGCCGAGCTCGATCGCGTGCTCGAGATTCTGCCGCAGGCCGTCCGCAAACTGCGCCAGCTCGCGCCGTCGCTCTAATCGCCGCGGCCGCCACGCTTCGACGTCATCTCCGGGCGACGCGGGAGTTACGCTTGTTCCTTTCGGGCGAGCAAGAGGATGGTGAATCAGCGAGTGCGAAGGTCACCAGCGGCCGCCGGTTGTCCGCGGGAAAATTTGCTCTTTCAAGGAAAGATCGAGGTTTATATAAAAACTCGCCGACCGCTCCCGACTCGCCCGCTGTGAAACTATCACCATCCGCCACCACCCCGCCGCTGCGGGGGTTCACCTTGGTGGAGATGCTGGTCGTGATCG
>JBBSUP010000053.1:0-24193 GCA_038234295.1 Chthoniobacterales bacterium | reverse complement strand
TTTCCACTGGCGCCGGGGGCGGTCACCCCGGCCCCTAAATCCGGATTTTACCGCCGCCTGCGGGGGTCACCGCCCCCGGCTACAACGCGGGGAGACGCCTTTAATACTTGATCTCGTTGATCCGATCGAGCACGCGTTTCTGGAGTGCGTCCGGCAGCGGCGCGTAGTTCAAGTCCTTCGCCATCGCTTCGCCGTCTTTCGCGGCCCATTTCAGGAACTCGACGAGCTTTTTGCCTTTGGTCGCGTCCTTTTGCTGCTGGTAAACGAGCAGCCAGGTCGCGCCCGAGATCGGGTAGGCGTCCTTGCCCGGAGCGTTCGTCATCGAGAACCGGAAATCGTCGGGGATGTCGGCCGTCGCCAGCGCCGCGGTCACGGACTCGAGGGTCGCCTTCACGAATTCGCCGGCCGCGTTTTTCAAATCGGCATACGACATCTTGTTCTGGAGCGCGTAGATCAGCTCGACGTAGCCGATGGAATTCGGCAACTGCTTCACCTGCCCGGCGACGCCTTCATTGCCTTTGGCGCCAAGCCCGACCGGCCAGTTCACGGAGGTGTTATTGCCGACTTTTTCTTTCCACTCCGGGCCCACCTTGCTCAGGTAATCGGTGAAAATGTAAGTCGTGCCGCTGCCATCCGAGCGGTGCACCACGACGATGTCCGCATCCGGAAGCGAGGCGCCATTGTTCAGCGCGGCGATTTTCGGGTCGTTCCATTTCGTGATCTTGCCGAGGAAAATGTCGGCAATGGTCGGGCCGTCGAGCTTCAGGGTCGGCGATCCCGGCAGGTTGTAAGTGAGCACGACCGCGCCCGCGACCGTCGGGATGTGGAGCAATTTGCCCGGCGCCTTGGCCAGGTTTTCATCGCTCATCGGGCCGTCGGAGGCGCCGAAATCGACCGTCTGCGCCATGATTTGTTTCTGGCCGCCGCCGGAGCCGATCGACTGATAATTGAAACGAACGGAAGGATCGACCTTGGCATAGGCCGCGAACCATTTCGAATAAATCGGGTAGGGAAAAGTGGCGCCCGCGCCGTTGATCGTCATCTGCGCCGAGGCCGTCGTGGCGACGCCGCCGAGGAGCAAGGCAGCGAGGATTTTGCGACTGAGTAAGAGGGTTTTCATTGCTCTTACGGTGGCGCAGCGCCTGCCGGAGGGTCAAAATTTATACTGTTACGTTTCTGTGACGCTGGGGCGGTTCGGGCGCATCTGCGGGGAACCTTTTCCTTGGACGCGGCCCTCGACAAAAAGAGGCCATCGCAGCACCAGACCGCAAGCGTTACCCGGCCTTTCAGCCTTTTTTCGATAAATGAAATGGCACGCGGGGAAGAGTCTTACCCGCCGCCGGCAGGAAGCCTTTGGCCGGGAAATGGGCAGTTGAATATATACCGATACGAGAATATAGACTTGGCGTGAAACTCGACGAATTGAAATCCCTTCTCCGCGCCCATCCCGACGCCACTCCCCGCTTCCTCCTGCCCGATGGCGATGCGATTCCCGCTCATTTCCACATCACGGAGGTGGGGCATGTGGCGAAGCGTTTCGTCGATTGCGGCGGCACCGTGCACGACTCGCGCGAGACTTGCCTTCTCCAGACTTATGTCGCGAGCGATCTCGACCACCGGCTTGATGCCGCTACTTTCGTGAAAATCCTCGACCTCGGGAAAGCGATCCTGCCCGGCGACGATCTGGACGTGGAGGTGGAATACGATAGCAGCGTGACGGCGCAATATCCGATCGCGAGCGCGGAGACCTCCGAAGAGCATCTCGATTTCCGACTCGAAGCGAGACACACCGATTGCCTCGCCAAGGAAAAGTGCGGGATCGATTCCGGCTGCTGTGGCGATGGCGTTGAGGCAGCGGCGGCGGCTACGGGTGGGTGTTGTTGCTGAGATGGACCTGGTCCGCATCTACGAGTGCCTCTGCGACCGGACGCGGCTGCGCATTTTGCATCTGCTCGGGCAGGGGCCGCTTTGTGTCTGCCACTTCCAGGAAGTGCTCGGCGAATCGCAGGTAAAGATCTCCAAGCATCTCGCCTACCTCCGGGCCCGCGCCCTGGTCGAGACGGAGCGACACGGCAATTGGATGATCTATTCCCTGCCGGCCCGGCGCGCGGCGGAGCTGGAGGCAAACCTGAAGTGTTTGCAGGATTGCGTGCAGGGCGACCCGGAGTTTGGGCGGGATCTGGAGAAGCTGGCGACGCTGGACTTGGAGTGCTGCGGGCTTGCGGAGGTTCTTTCGCGGCGGAAAGCGCGGAGCGCGTGAAGAAATATTTGGCCGAGCTCTTCGGCACCTTCTCGTTAGTCTTCGCCGGCACGGGCGCGATCGTGATCGATCAGGTCAGCGGCGGTGCGGTCACGCATGTGGGCGTGGGCCTCACGTTCGGGCTCGTCGTCATGGCGATGATCTACGCGGTCGGCGATGTCTCGGGCGCGCATCTCAATCCCGCGGTGACTTTAGGATTCTGGACGGCGCGGCGCTTGCCGGGAGCGCAGGTGGCCCCCTACATCGCGAGTCAATGCGCCGGCGCGGTGCTCGCCAGTGGGGCCCTGCGCTTTCTCTTCCCGACCGATGCAACCTTAGGTGGCACCTTTCCCGCCGGCGCGGCGAGTCAGTCGTTCGTCCTTGAATTGCTCCTCACGTTCATCCTTATGTTCGTGATTCTCGCCGTCTCGACCGGGGCGAAAGAACGCGGCATCACCGCCGGGATCGCGGTCGGTGGAGTGATCGCGCTGGAGGCGCTTTTCGCCGGGCCGATCTGCGGGGCCTCGATGAATCCGGCGCGGTCGTTAGGCCCGGCGATCGTCTCCGGACATCTCGGCGCGCTCTGGATTTATCTGCTCGCTCCGGTGGCGGGGGCGCTCCTCGGAGTCGCCGCCTGCCGCTGGGTGCGGGACGATGCCTTCGGCCTGGCAACAGCGAAAGCCGTTAAATTGTGAACAAACAAAAAGTCCTCTTCATCTGCATCCACGCCAGCGCGCGCAGCCAGATGGCGGAAGCGTGGTTGAACCATCTCTGTGGAGATTTCTTTGAAGCGCAAAGCGCCGGCCTCGAGCCCGGAGTGATGAATCCGCTCGTCGTCGAAGCGATGCGCGAAGTGGGGATCGATCTTTCGCAGAAGGGGACGCAAGGGGTCTTTGATGTCTGGAAATCCGGGCAACTCTTTGCCTACGTCGTCACCGTCTGCGACCAGGCGAGCGCGGAAAGGTGTCCGATCTTTCCGGGGCCGACACGCCGGTTGCACTGGGGATTCCCCGATCCTTCGGCCCTCACTGGCAGCCGGGAAGCGAAGCTGGAGGGGGTGCGCGAAATCCGTGACGAGATTCGCCGCAAGATCAAGGAGTGGTGCACCGAAGCGTGCCCCCCGCAGGCCGTCTTATGACGGGATGCGCTCGTGGCGTCGCACCGCGGAGCCGTAGCCGTGTTCCACTTCGTCGATGTAGCCTGCTGACTCGGGAGTTAGATCGCGTTTCCCCACCGCCGCGCTTGGGTCGCTCCCAAAGCGCTTCAGAGCAGCCGAAAAGCTTGCACGGTTTGAATCATCGGCCACAACGAGAGCGCCGCGAGGAGTCCGAAAATGGCTAACTCGATCAGAAAGCAGCGCGTCGATTCCCGCTCCACGAATTGGCGCTGGAGCCGCCACCAGGCGGAGGCGGAGAAAGTCGTCGTGGCTGGGTCTTTTGTGACTGTGAGAGTAAGAGAAGGAGTAATCATATGAAGGGTAATAGTGAGGATAACCACCCATCCTTTAGTGCGAGCCGGCAAGGTGTCAGGTTACGAATCGTGAAGATCGCGTGACGGCAGTGTGACGCCGTTCCGGCGCAGCCCAGCCCTAACCCGCGAGCGGCCGCGGAGGAATGAAGGGCGGGATCGTAGCTGTTGATTCTCCCCCACGGCGGATACCGGGGTCGCGCGTGGCATCAAATGTTGGGAGCAGAGTTACTTCTCGGGGACGGGAATTTTCGCGCTACCCAGCGCGCCGGACCTGACGACGAGCAGGAGACAAACCAGCGCGACCGCTCCGCAGCTCACAAAACCCACCCGAACGCCGTAGAACTGCGTGATTAGTCCGACCAGCAAGGGGCCGACCATGTCGCCGAATTCTTTGAATGACTGCGCCGCGCCCATGCTCGCGCCGAGTTGTTTTTTCTCAGCCAGCTCGCCGACCAGTGCATCGCAATTTGTCCACACCGTTCCCACTCCGATCCCGGCAGCGATGATCACGGCCAGGAGCAATGCGCCAGTCGTGAAGGTCGTCAGGATAATCGCGAGGGCCGCCAAGGTAAGCCCAGCAAAGATCGTGAGCCGGATCGGGATTCTATCCGCGAGATAGCCAGCGAGCGGTTGGACGAGCAGATAACTCAGCGTCGCGGCGCTCACTGCGGTGCCGGATTGCAGCGGCGTGTAGCCGATCCCGTGCAGATAGACCGGCAGGAAGCCGAAGAGGATTCCGACCATGAACATGTTGACCACGATGACGGCATAAGTCGGGAGCAGGCGCGGTTCTTTGAAGATGAGGAAGAACTGACGGAGCGAGAGATCGTCGTCATCATCCTCCAACCCGCCGCTCTTCTCCTCGTCGCGCGGCAGGAGGAGGCTGAGGAAGAAAGCCACCACACCGACTCCGGCCGAGACGATAAAGATCATGGCAAAGCCAAAACCGCTGATCAAAAACCCGCCGAGCGCCGGAGCGATGACATAGCCGGCGCCCTTGATTGCATTGTAGATGCCAAAGGCCTTCCCGCGCCCGGTCTCAAAATATTTCGCGACGAGTGTGATCGAGACCGTGGAAAGGGCGGCTGCGCCAAGTCCCTGAACGAAGCGAACGAGGAGCAAGAGTTTTGGACTGATGACCAAAAAGAGCAGCGACCCGAGGATGAAGATGCCGAGACCCACCAAGAGCGTGAGCTTCATTCCGCTTCTATCGGCAATGAAACCAGCGATCGGTTTCGCGAATAACTCCGCGAAATCGTAAACCGCGATCAGCAATCCGATGACGAACGCACCGACGCCGATCGCCTGCGCGTAGGGTGGCAGGTTGGTCGCGACAATATGGGCTCCGAAGGAAGTGACAAAGCCGCAAAGGGCGAGGATGAGAAGGGCGCGATAACGTTGTTGTGTGTTTAGTATTGGCATGGGTTTGAAGAATCCGAGTATTGCCCTTTGCGGCTTTGAGATATGAACAAGAAGGGGCGCTTTGGAAGCGCCCTCGGCGGTTTCAAACCGCCGCTCCTTGTGTTCCTTGCAGCTCTTTGACTGAGGGCGGATCTGGGAAAGGATTCGAGGCCGGACGGCTCTTGCGCTCGAAAACTTTGTAGAGCGTTGGCAGGATGAAGAGCGTGAGCAGCGTCGAGCTGATCAGCCCCCCAATGACGACCGCAGCGAGCGGCTTTTGAATTTCGCTGCCAGGCCCGGTGGCGAAGAGCATCGGGAGCAGGCCAAGTGCGGCGACGCTGGCGGTGATGAGGACCGGACGCAGCCTAACGACCGCGCCTTTGATCACTGCCAGCTCAACGTTCATTCCTTCGCGGCGCAGCTCGTTGAAGTAACTGACCATGACGACGCCGTTAAGCACGGCGACGCCAAAGAGCGCGATGAAACCAACGCTCGCGCTGACACTGAGATAAAATCCACCGAGGACGAGCGCGAGAATGCCGCCGATCAAGGCGAAGGGAATGTTGAGAATGATGAGAACCGCTTGTTTGACCGAGCCGAAGGAACCGAAGAGCAGGATAAAAATTCCGGCGATCGTGATCGGGATGACGAGTGCGAAGCGTTTGTTGGCGCGCTGCTGATTCTCAAATTGACCGCCCCAGGTCATGAAATAACCGGGCGGGAATTTGACCGCGGCGTCGATCTTCTGCTGCGCTTCCTGAACGAAGCTGCCGATGTCGCGTCCGTTCACGTTGCACAGGACCACGATCCGGCGCTGCCCGTCGTCGCGACCGATCTCGGCCGGCCCTTCGACGACATGGACATTGGCGAGCTGGCCGAGCGGGATGAGCGCGCCGCTCGGTGCTGGAATCAGGATTCGGCGGATCGGCTCGACGTCGTTGCGCGCTTTTTCCGGGAAGCGAACGGCCAGGCCGAAGACTTTCAGCCCTTCGTAAACTTTGGTCGCTTCCTTCCCGCCGATCGCAGTTTCAATGACGCTCTGCACATCGGCGACATTGATTCCGTAGCGGGCGATTTTCTCGCGATCGATCTCGATCTGGAGATAGGCGAGTCCGCCGACATTTTCCACGGCCACATCGGCCGTGCCGGGCACCGTGGCCAGGACGCGCGCGACCGCATCGCCTTTAGTCGCGAGAACATCCAGGTTATCGCCAAAGATCTTGATCCCAATGGTGGCCTTGATTCCGCTGACCAGCTCGTCCACCCGCATCGCGATCGGCTGGGTGAAATTGAAGCTGACACCGGGCACGACCTCGAGCGCATCGCGCATTTTGTTCACCAGCTCTTCTTTCGATTTCGTCGTCGTCCAATCCGCGCGCGGCTTCAGGGTAATGATCGTGTCGCTCGTGCTCACCGGGTCGGGGTCGGAGGCGATGTCGGCACGGCCGGTTTTCGAGATCATGTCGATGACCTCGGGGAAACCTTTGATGATTTTCTCGATCCGCGTTTCGTTCTCGACCGACTCCTCGAGCGAGATGCTCGGCAGGCGCGTCGCTCGGATGGTAATGGCCCCTTCGTCGAGGGTGGGAAGGAACTCAGTTCCGATCATGGGAACGAGCGCGAGCGAACCGAGCAAGGCCAGGACGGCTAGGGTGACCACCCACCATGGGTGACGAACGCACGGTTTGAGCGCGACCAGGTAAGCGTGTTTGAGCCAGCGAATATGAAACGGATCGTGTTCGTGCGGGGTTTGTTTAAGCAGGAAGGTGCAAAGCATCGGCACGAAAGTGAGCGAAAGGATGAGCGAGCCGAGCAGCCCGAAAGAGATGGTAAAAGCAAGCGGGCTGAACATTTTTCCCTCGAAGCCCTGCAAGGTGAAGAGCGGCAGGAAAACGATGATGATAATGAAAATCCCAAAGACGATCGGGCGACCGACTTCCTTAGCTGAGTAAAGGACCATCTCGGTTTTGTTTTGCCGGTGATGCTGCGCGGGGTCGCCTTTCTCGGTCAGGTGGCGATGGACGTTTTCCACCATGACAACCGCCCCATCGACCATCATCCCGATGCCGATGGCGAGACCGCCTAACGACATCAGATTGGCCGTCAGACCCCACCACCGCATCATGATGAAGGCAAAGAGCGCGGCGAGCGGGAGGACAAGGGTCACGATGACCGCGCTGCGCCAGTCGGCGAGGAGCACGATTAGGATGATGAGGACAAAAATCGCGCCTTCTTCCAGCGCTTTCGTGACGGTGTGGATCGCATCTTTGACCAGTTCGGTTCGGTCGTAGTACGGCACCAGCGCGACGCCCGGTGGCAACGCCTTCTGCACCTCCGGCAATCTCGCTTTCACCGCGTTGACGACATCGCGTCCGCTCGCGCCCTTCAACATCAGGACGATGCCGGCCACGGTCTCGCCTTGGCCATTGATGGTAAAGGCGCCCTGGCGCAATTCCGCGCCGATCTTCACCTCCGCAACATCGCGCACGTAAATCGGCGTGTGGTCGTGCGTCGCGACGATAATATTTTCGATATCCCGAGTGTCTTTGACCAGACCAATGCCGCGCACGACGTACTGCTCGGAGTAGTGTTTGATGAAATTGCCGCTCGCGTTGGAGTTGTTCTTTTGCAGCGCGTCGAAGACCTCTTGCAACGTGATGTGGTATGAGGTCAGCCGATCGGGCTTGATGATCACCTGGTATTGCTTGACCAGGCCGCCGAAGGAATTGATCTCGGTCACGCCCGGGACCGTGCGCAGGATCGGTTTGACGATGTAATCCTGGATCGTCCGCAGGTCCGTCAGATCGTGCTTCCCGTCCTTGCTCACGAGCGTGTATTGAAAAATTTCCCCCAGCCCGGTGCTGATCGGGCCTAACGAAGCGTCCACGCCTTCGGGAAAGCTTCCGCGGGCCGATTGCAGCCGCTCGGAAACAAGCTGGCGGGCAAAGTAATCATCCACGCCGTCTTCAAAAACCACGGTAACGACCGCGATGCCAATCTTGGAAACCGAGCGTATCTCCGTGAGCCGCGGCAGACCGGACATCTCCAGTTCGATCGGACGGGTGACGAGCTTTTCCACTTCGGGCGGCGACATTCCGCCCGCGGTCACGATCACCTGCACCTGCACGTTGGTGACGTCGGGAAAGGCGTCGATTGGGATTTGCTTGAGCGCGAGAATCCCGAAGCCCGTCAGCAGACCCACGCCAAGAATCACGAGCATCCGCTGCCGGACGGAGAAATTGAGAACGGCGTTGATCATGGGTCAGTCCTTCTCTTGCAGCTCGCCTTTGAGCATTTCGGACTTCACCATGAAGCTGCCTTGGGTGACGATTTTCTCGCCCTCCTGCAAGCCCTCTAGCACCTGCACGCTTTCACCTTGCTGCTTCCCGAGCTTGACCACTCGCTTCTCGAATTTGCCGTCCCCTAACGAGACGAAGACGATCTGGCGCTCCTGATCGCTCTGCACGGCGCGTTCCGGAATCACAAGCGCCTCGCGCAAGACGGCGGTGGTGATGGCCACGTCCGCGAACATGCCGGGCTTCAGCTTGCCCTCCGGATTCTCTGTTTCAATCCGCACTTCGAGGGTGCGGGAATCGGGCTGCACCTGATCGCCAAGGCGTGCGACCTTGCCTGTAAACTTCTCGTTAGGCCGCGCCAGCACCGTGAACGTCGCTTCCTGGCCCACTTCCACCAGGGCGATATCGCGCTCCTTGATTTGCGCGATGACCCACAGGTGCAGCGGATCGCTGATGGTGTAAATCGGAGTGCCCTTATCGACCAGCTCGCCAACCACTGCCGGGCGATCGATGATCGCGCCGTCGATCGGCGCTTTTAATTCCAGTGGCTTACCGAGCAATTCTGGCGTCTCGACCAGCGCGAGAACGTCGCCCGCTTTGACCTTGTCATTGAGGTCGACGTTCATCTGCAGGAGGCGGCCTTCGAGAGTGGTGACGATCTTCGCCGTCTTGTTTAGGTTGGCGCTGACCGCGCCCGTCGCTTGGAATGTGATTTCGATATTGCCGCGCGCGACCGGGTCTATTTTCAGATCGACGTTCTGTAGATTTTCTTTCGTTAGGCTGACGATGTTCTCGTCATGACTGGCTGGCGCATCCGCGCGTGGCGGCTCCACTTCTTTCTTCCCGCAGCCAGTGATGGCTACGACTGCGAAAACGGTCAGAAAAATTCTAGTTGTCATTGAGAAAGCATTCACGGTTTGAGATCGAGAGGGACTCCAACGGCGGATTCCAGATCGCTGCTCGCTTCGGCCACGCGGCCGAGCGTTTCGTAATAGGAAGTGAGCGTGTCGAAGTAGGTTCTCTTCGCGTCGAGATAGATGATGAGCGTGGTCGCACTCTGCGCGTAGCCCCGTTCGGCCTGCTGCACGAAGGCGCGGAGTTTCTCTAAAAATGCAGGCGAATAGAGAGCGAGTTGTCCTCGGGCGATGCGCAATGCTTCGGCCGATTGCGTGACTTCTCCTCGGATTTCCGCGCGCAGCTTTTCGATCTCCGCGCTCACTTTGGCCTGCTCCGCGGTGGCTGTTTCGATCTCGCCTTTTTTCTGATCCCAGAACGGCAGAGCGACCGTCACGCCCAGCCCGTAGGTCTGCTCGTTCCGCATGTATTCAAGCGACGGCCCGATCGCGAAATCGGGGCGGCGCCCGAAGCGCGTGGCGCGCAAGGTAAGACCGGCCTTCTCCTTTTCGAGAAGCTGCGCGCGCAAAGCCGGGTTTCTAGCCAGCGCGAGCGCAAGAAAGCCAGGAGTTTCACCGCGCGGGGCCACATTCTCCAAGGTGCCAGATAGAGCAAACGAACGGCCCGGCGAACGTCCAAGCAAAGTGTTCAGCGTGATCCGCGCCGCGACCGCACGACCTTGCGCTTCGCCGAGCGCTTTGGCAGCGTCGATCAATTCCGCTTCGCTCTTGATCGTTTCAAAATCCCCCGCGAAACCACTCGCGGCGCGCTTCTTTGCGGATTCGACAAACACCTTTGCCGAAGCCACCTGCTCGCGCCGCGCCTCGATGATCTTCTGACTGGCGAGCAAATCGTAAAACGCCTTGCGGACCTTCGCCGCCATCTGAAATCGGAACCCTTCCAAAGCGAGCTGGGTCGCTTGCACGCCGCGCTGGGCGAGCGCGATCTCGAGCGCCCGTTTGCCGGGAAACTTGAAGAGCTGATTAAGGGCAAATTCGCCGTGAAATTCACTCGATGACTTCGCGCCTTCGTCCAGCCGGCGCACCCCCGGCGCGATGGTCAGCTCGGGATTGGAGAAAGTGCGGGCGGTCGTAACGCTGCCCTTGGCCGCGGCAACGCTCTGCTCCAAAACCTGCAGCTCGGGGTTCCGCCGCAGCGCCTCAGCCGTTAGTTCCGGCAACGTTTCAGCGCGCGCGACGGAAACGGCAGCGAAGAAGACAAGGAACCGATATTTCATGGGCAATTGGTGATCGTGACAGTCCGGAGTTTGGGCGCACTCCAGCAGCGCGAAGCGAAACGTCCCGATAGCGTCGGATCGAGAGAAGCCTAAGCAGACACTCGCGCCATCAGGGCACGAGGGTGCGACTCAGGCGGTTAGGCTAACTGAGGCGGATGATCGATCGCAGGCGGTGCTCCGACGGGAGCATCCTCATCGACATCCAAATATCTGACCGCCCGGGGCGCCATGAGCGTGGGCGAGGCCAGCGCGGAACCAACCGTAACCGTGTCGTCGTGACCGGGAGAGTTCGCTTTAGCCGCACCACCTTTGTGCTGGTGTGACGAATGGGTCGGCACGGCTGAGCCGGGCATATTCCAGACGTCGTCCAAAACATCGCCACTGAAAACAAGCAGCGCGACGAGCGCGCTGAACATCTGTAGGATTCTGTTTTGGAAAAGACTCATGCCAGCTCGGAATGGGTAGGACGGCGGTTCACGAATGTCAATTGCTTGAGAGGATCGCTCAAAAATCACAATGCTCGGTATGGACCTGCTCCAAGGCGGGAACATGTCGCCGCTTAACGCTAATCAAGCGGCATTTGAGGAAGCGCGGACTTCGCCTGGCGTAGCAGATCGTGCACGTCGGTAATTCCGGATAACTTAAATTTGACGCACGCCGGCAGCAAAACGCCCCGGGCCTGCAACCCGGGGCCGGGGCGCTGCCTGCCTGCCAATGGACTGCCTCTGCTGGAAACTTCTCCGCCCGCGTTTTCCTCGACCCGCGCCTTAGTTGAGGTTGCGGGCGCCGCGTCGCGCGACATGAGGAGGCTAGCCAGCGATTGTCACGACCAGGCGGCGCCAGCGTGACATTATCGTGACTTCGTGCATAGCCCGCAGCTTTTCCGCCTGTAGGACGGTTTGACAGAAAAGTAACCTGACTGCCATCCAATCGTGACTTTCACAGTCGAGGGTCCCTATGCAGTGCAGAAACTCAACCCTATACAACACACACTCATATCATGATGAAAAAATCCATCGTCCTCAGTCTCCTTACTTGTTTGAGCCCGGCCTTGTGCTGGGCCGCCCCGCAAGTCACCATCCGGTTGCCCGAGCGCTTTCGATTGCTGACCCAGCAGCAGTTCGATCTTCGGGTCGAAGCCACCGGCTTGAGTGACACCAACTCCGGCATCACCATCACCGTCAACGGGAAACCGATCCAAATGGGCGACCCCGAAGTAACCACCGATAACGACAGCAACCCGGCTGACCTCGATAAGGCATGGACCTTTCGGAAAGTCAGCTTCTCTTCCCGCGGCGTGAAGACCGTCGTCGCGACCGTAAATGACAACGGCAGCAACGGAGCAGCCACTCAGCGGGTCGGCGTCCAGGACTTTCGCCTCCGCGGCGGGAGCAAGAACATCGTCCTGCTGATCGGCGATGCCATGGGCACGACTTATCGCGATGCCGGCCGGATTGTAGCCAAGAGCGTGGACAATCACTTTCGCCAAGGCTTCTTCGACGAGTTACAGGCGATGGATTCCATGCCCTTTACCGGCATGGTCATGACTTATGCGGAAGACCGGGTCGTGCCAGACTCGGCGAACACCGCCACTGCCTGGGCGAGCGGGAACAAGACGATCGATGGTGCGCTCAACGTCCAGCCTGACAATAATGACTTTAAGTACAGCTCGTCGGATATCCAGAACACCAAACAGTTTGCCTTGGATAACCCGCGGATGGAGACGCTCTGGGAATATCTTAAACGCGTTAACGGCTATAAGACTGGCATTGTCACGACCGCGGATGTGACCGACGCCACCCCGGGCGGCGAAGGTGGCCATACGATTACCCGCAGCCTTCTTTTTGACATCGCCCGGCAATACGTGGATGGCGTCTTCACGAGCGGTCCGACTTTTGATGTGATCATGGGCGGCGGCAAGGAGAAATTCGATGCGCGCACGACTGTTAACAGTGGCGATACCCGCAACCTCGTGACCGAGCTGCAGGCGAATGGTTACACCTATGTTGCGAATCGCACCGAGCTTAACGCGCTCGGCAGCGGCACCGACAAAGTCCTCGGCCTTTTCCGCACCGGCAATATGAACGTGGCTTACGACAAGCTCGGCCTCGTGCGCGATCCCGATGAGCCGTTGCCTGACTTTGGCGGTTTTACCGATCAGCCTTTTCTCGATGAAATGACGACCAAGGCGATCGCGGCGCTGAGTGATGGTGGCACTCCTTTCATCCTCATGGTGGAAGCCGCCTCGATCGATAAGCAGTCACACCCGAACCATGCCGATGGCGTGATCTGGGATACGATCGAGTTTGATCAGTCGGTCGCGGTGAGCCGCGCCTTTGGCGCGAGTAATAGCAGCAACGGGCTGAACACTCTTACTCTGGTGACGGCGGACCATGACCAATCGATGCATATCGTAGGAACCGGCGACGCCGCGGTCAGTGGTGCGGTCTTGAATACCCGCAGTAACTCGGTTTACCCGGCGACGATCGCTCCCTTCACTCCGGCGATGGGACCTTTTTTTCCCTTCGGTACGCCGCCGCGGGTGGTGGCTCCGGCTAACTTTGGGAATAACGTGGGCGAAGTGGTCGGCTTCCCCGATTACGAGGACGCGAACAGTGACGGCTATCCAGAGAACACCAATGAATTCCGGATCGCGGTTGGTTTCCGCACGGGCAACCATACCGGCTCCTCGGTACCGATCACGGCAGAGGGACCGGGCGCGGTGCAATTTAAGAGCTACTTCGATCAGACCGACATCTTCTTTAAGATGGCTCTCTCGTTGAGCACAAACACGCGGCAGATCGATAACGTGGTTTCCCAAATCGGGAACCAGTTGCAGATCGTCGATCAAAACTACTAATTCCTACCCAAAGGCGGGACGTCGTCGCGAGGCGGCGTCCCGCGAAGGGGCGGGCTGATGATTTCTTTTCCACAGTTAGTTCAACCGCGTGTGATCCAAGGCAGCGCCGAGGATCATACAGCTAAGACGCGCCCCGTTCGAAGGTGGCGCTGGGTGTTTCTCCCGGTTTTGCTTCTGCTTTCGCTGATTATCTTCACCCATTGGCCGCATTACGCGGGGACGGCGGTTTGCCGGGATTGCGGGATGCGGCGCGATTACTTTGCCTGGAACCTCAGATTGCTTCCTGCCACTATCTATCGCTTCCGTAGTGATCATCCTACCGCGGTAAGTATGGCTTTGCCCGCAAGTAGCCCCGGTCCACATGACTGGACGGCCCCGGTGATGCCGCCGGAGTCCGGAAGCGAGAACGGGGAGGCCTCCCCGAACCTGCTCTACGCGGCGGAAGCGCCGAGAGTGGCAAATTTCGTCTACGACCTCGCTCGTGACGGGAAGCCGGGCGCGCTCGCAAAGTGGAGGCGGCTCGTGCTCGATCCGCAGTACTCGACGGTGATGGCGCCGTCGCTGCGCTTTCTGCGTTTTCCCGAGGGCGGCTTTGCCGATCGGGCTGCGTTTCGAGCGTGGTGGCAAGGCGCGGAATTTCCCCTTTGGAATCGGCTCCGGGAATTGACCGAGCCAGATTGAAGCGCCGGCATCAGGCGAGGAGGCGATCCGGCTCAGCCGCGGCACCAACGTTTCGGAGCCGTTCTTCCCGCGGACCTGACGACGGGGATTTCCCGCTCAGTTCGCGCCACGCCGCGAAACTGGAATCGCCGCCGCAACTGCGCAAGCGTCCGGCTGTAGACGCTTCGCTCTGCGAAGCGCGAGTATCGGCATGGCTCGCAGCCGCACCTCCGGACGACGCTCCCTCTCGCGCTTCGCAGAGCGAAGCGTCTACAGCGCGCCCCGATGCCGCTTGCTGGGCTCACTTGAATGCTTAGAAAATTCCGCGCCCGGCGGTACGCCGCGGGCCGTGCCTAACGAGCCGGATTTTCCCCGATCAGCTCACGCAGCTCGCTGATCGCGGCGTCGAGCTTCTTCAGGTCTTTGCGGCGGCCCTTGGCTGGCTTCAGCTCGAGCTTGCGGATGAGCGTGACCATATCGCCGAGACCGCGAATACTGGACTTGGAAACTTCCGGCGCGGCCGCTTGCGCGCTGGTCCAGGTCGCAACTTCGTCCAGATCGCTCTCGAGCCGGCGCAGATAGGCGCGGCCGGTTGTGCGCAGGAGCCGCCGCAGGTTCCGCAGCTCCGCGCCTAACGATTTCGCGGGCGAGGCGTCGGCGCTGCGGGCTTGTTGCTGAAGCAATTGTTTTTCGGTCATGGTGCAACCTGCGAAGTGAAAGGCGAGCGCGCGGCGGGCAGGGGCGGCAGCAGCCCGATCCTTTCGTGCGCGGTCGTCTGCAGGTTGGTGAGCAATTCCATCCGGCCATCGCCGTGCTCGACAAGGACGGAACAGTTCTCCACCCAGTCGCCGCAGTTATAATAAGTGAGCCCCTCGATCTGCCGGATCGCCGGCGTGTGGATATGCCCGCAGAGCACGCCTTGGACGTTAAATTTCCCCGCGTAGCGCACGATCCCCTCCTCGTAGGCGCCGATAAAGCTGACCGCGTCTTTGACCCGGCGCTTTATCGCTTTGCTGAGCGACCAATAGCCGAATCCGAAGAGCCGGCGGACCAGATTTACGAGCGGATTGAGCGCGAGAAGAAACTGGTAACCAAGGTCGCCGAGGAGCGCGAGCCACTTCACGTTTTGCACCACGGTGTCGAGTTCGTGTCCGTGCAGAACGAGGATGCGCCGGCCATCCGCGGTCACGTGCACGGCGTGTTTTTGAATCGTGATCGCGCCATAGGCGCCGAGATGGCCGGAAAGAAACTCGTCGTGATTTCCCGGGATGTAGATGACCCGCGTGCCTTTGCGGGCCTGGCGCAGGATCTTTTGGATGACGTCGTTATGTTCCTGCGGCCAGTAAATCCCGCGGCGCAATGACCAGATGTCGATGAGATCCCCCACGATGTAGAGCGTCTCGAAGCGGTGCTCGCGGAGGAACTCGAGAAAGGCGCGGGCGTTGCTCCCGCGCGTGCCGAGGTGCAAATCCGAGATCCAGCCTGTGCGGTAGTGAGTCATGGCCCGGGTGCTCGCCGCCTGCCGACGAACGAAGACGCAAGCAGGCTAAAGTGCGCAGGTTACGGCGAAGCGACGGCCGGGTGACATTTGCGTGAACTTTTCGTTAGGCTAAAAACTCCCCAACCCGCTCGGTCTCGTGCAGCCGGCCGTAATCCACGCTCAGCCGCCCGTCCGCCGTCTCTTCGTAGATATCGACGAAGCGCTCGCCGAAACGGACGTCGCTCCAGATGTAATCGCGCTGACTTTGGACCGACGCGGGGATCACGGTCTCGATGCAAACAATCGAGGCGACAAAGCGCGCGTCGCTCTTCTCGAGGGTCTCGGCGGTTTCGCCGTGGAGCGGGCTCTGTTCGTCGATCACATGGCGCAAAGTCAGCGCTGTCGGGAAAACAATCAGCCGATCGAACGCGAGCTTGAGTTGATAAAATTTGCGGAAGCGATCGTCTTCCTTGATCGCCTCGTCGCGCATGAACATGAGCCGAAACTCCGCCTCGACCATGCTGTGATGGCGCAGATTCGCGATCCGCAACATCAGGCAGGGCTGGCCGTCGAACGGCCCGATGACCAGGTTGCGGCTGAACTCGATCCGCGCCGTCGGCCGCGAGAAGCGCACAAAAATGAGACCGGTAATGACTGCGAGCCAAAACATCCCGGCCATGATCTCGATCGTGGTGAGCGCGTGGCCGTAGAGCGTGGCCGGGAAGGAATGGCCGTAGCCGACCGTGGCCAGCGTTTCGACGCTGAAGAAAAATGCGGCGAGGAACGAATTGGATTGGAGTCCAGCGATGCAGCCTTCGTTCGCGGCATAAAACGCGGCGAAGAGGAGGTTGATCGCGAGATACACCCCGGAGATGAAGGCGATAAACCTCGGCCAGCTCAGCGCCAGCACCCAATGGTAAATGTCGCGCCACTCCTGCCGGCCGGCGTTGATTTTCACGAACTCAAACTGCCCGGCGTGGATCGAAACCTGGTGTGGTTTTCGTTTCATAGAAGCTGCCACGAGAGCGCGTCGCAGGCCGCGAAGCTAGTAGCATAAAGCGGCCGCTTCGGCAGGGAAGAAAAACGCCGCCCCCAGCGTTCGCTGGCACTTTTTCTCGACATTCTTCAGCTCTTGAAGGGTAATCGACGCTTCAGATGGGGAACGAAGCGATCGCCGGCCGAACCGTTTTTAGCAGCGGCACGCGCGCTTTCTCCGTGGGGGATATGCTGGCGGCGGCGCATTTCCGCGGCGAGCTCGCGGAGCCTTGGCCAAGCTTCCAGCGCGCGGTCGCGGCCGAGGCGCGCGCGGACGAGAACGGCCAGGAAGCGGATGACGCCGCCATCGATGGAGCGGTCGAGCGCTTCCGTTATCAATACGATCTGATCACCGCGGAGGAGACCGAACGCTGGGTCCAGGAACGCGGGCTGACGCTGGGCGATTTCGGCGCCTATTTCGTGCGTCATTATTGGGGCGAAACCGAGAGCGGCGAATTGCCCGAGGGCGCGGTCGACTACCTCGCGGCGCCGGATGCTTTGCGCGACCTTTTCATGATCGATCTCATTCTCTCCGGCGAGCTGGAGAGAATGACCGCGCGCGCGAGCTGGCGGGTCGCGGCCCGGGCGGCGGCGCCGGGGGAGATCGACGCGCAACTGCTCGAAACTGAGGCAGCTAGTTTCCGCGAGCGCCACGGGCTCACGGCGACAGAGGAAAGCGTTTGGTCAGGCAAAATGGACCGCGAGGCCGCCTGGCTGCGCGAGCAGATCGAGCTCGAGGCGACTTATGAGCGCGATTGCGACACGCTCCTGACCGACGAAGCGCGCGGCCGCGAGATCTCCGCGCTCCGTTTGCCGCTGACGAATTTTGAAGTCGAGACGATCGAGTTCGATTCGCTCGACGCAGCGCGCGAAGGCTTTCTCTGCGTTCGCCAGGATGGGATGTCGATGGAGGGAGTCGCGACCGAAGGCCGCTATCCTTATCGCCACACCGAGGTGCTGCTCGAGGATGTGCCGGAGGATTTGCAGCAGAAATTTCTCAGCGTCATCCCGGGCGAAGTGCTCGACCCGATCACGCATGGCGAAGGTTTTCATCTCTGCCGCATCCTCCACAAGGCCGAGCCACAGCTCGATGATCCGCTCGTGAAAACGCGCGCAGAAAATCGCATTCTCGATCGTCACTTCGACGAGCTCACCGCGGAACACCTGCAATGGCCGCGTTCCCTCGCCCCCGGCGCCGCAACGGAATGAAAGCGACCGACGACAGCCTGCTCCGGCGCTCTTCGCTCTTCCATTTTCTCTCGGACGAGCACTTCGAGAAACTGCGCGCGCTCCTCCGCGAAGAGCACTACGACTTCGGCGACATCATCGTTCGGCAAGGCGACTCCGCCGACGCTTTTTATGTGCTGCTTTCCGGCCGCGCGCGCGTCGTCAAAGCCGATCAAACCGGCACCGAAATCGTGCTCGCGACGCTCAAGCCGGGCGACAGTTTCGGCGAAGCCGCGCTCGCCGAGGGCGGCACCCGCAACGCCACCGTGCGTTGCAGCACCGGCGTGGAGGCGCTCCGGCTCGACCGCGCCGATTTCCTCGAGCTGATCGCGCAAAATCGCGAGCTCCGCCGGCATCTCGAAATGACCGCGCGGCATCGGTCGCTCCACGGTTTTCTCTATCAATTCAGCAACTTCGGCCGGCTCCCGCTCCCGGCGTTGCGCGACCTGATCGAGAAGCTCACGCCGGTCGAGGTGGCGAAAGGCCGCGCCATCATCAAACAAGGCGATGTGCCTGGCGCGATGTTCATTCTCGAGAAGGGGCGCGCCCGCGCCTACGCGCAAAATAACGGCTCGCAGAAGAACCTCGCCTTCTATCGCGAAGGCGATTTTTTTGGCGAGCTTTCGATTCTCCAAGGCACGCCGCGCTCCGCCACGGTCGAGGCTTTCAGCGACTGCCGCCTCTTCGCGCTCGAGCCGGAAGCGGTCCGTGATTTAAAGCGGCAGTATCCGGAATTCGGGAAGCTGATGGAGGAACGCCTCGCGCAATATCAGCGCAAAACCGAGGCGCGCATTCCGCTGGATTTCACCAGCGAAATGCTCCCGGCCGCGACCGCGGCGCACGACAAAGTCGCGCTCGAGGCCGATGCCGCGAAGCGCAGCAGCGAGGCCGAAGCGCCGTTCGCGGAAGAAGGCGGGCTTTTCCGGAAAGGCTACAAACGCATCCGCAAAATCGAAGCGATCGAGCAGATCGACGAGATGGATTGCGGCGCCGCCAGCCTCGGCATGATCTGCCGGCACTTCGGGCGGAAGGTCAGCCTAACGAGGATCCGCCAGCTCTGTCACACCTCGACCGACGGCACCAGCCTCAAAGCGATGTGCCGCGCCGCGACCGAGCTCGGCCTCGCCGCGCGCGCGCTCAAAGTGTCGCTGCGGAACCTGTCGTTGATGCCGCTGCCGGCGATCATCCATTGGGAAGGGAATCACTGGATGGTGCTCTACGACGTCCAGCCGGCGTTCGTGAAAGTCGCCGATCCCGCGCGCGGTTTGCGCAAGATTCCGCGGAAGGAATTCGAGCAGAACTGGTCCGGCTACGCCGCGCTCTTCGATTACACCACGGCTTTCGAAAACGCGCCGGAAAGCAAGGCGAGCATCTCGTGGATCCTGCCGTTCCTCGCGAAGTTTAAGGTCATCTTCCTCCAGGTGATGGCGCTGGCGGTCGCGATCACTTTTCTCGAGCTGCTCTTCCCGATCTTCACCGAGATGGTGGTCGACAAGGTCATCGTCGAGAAAAACGTCGGGCTCCTGAAAATCATCCTTCTGGGCATGGGCGCGGTGCTTTTCTTCGCGCAGGCGGCGTCGCTCGCGCAGGAATATTTGCTCTCCTTTGCGGCCGTGCGGCTGGACACGGCCATCCTCGATTTTCTCAGCCGGCAGATGCTCTCGCTGCCGATGAGTTATTTTACCAGCCGCCGCACCGGCGACATCCAGCGCCGGCTCGAAGGCGCGCGGCAGGTCCGGGAATTTGCGGTCCAACACGGCATCGGCGCGGTCCTCGCGATGGTGCAGTTAATCGGCGCGCTCGGCCTCATGGTGATCTACAGCCCGTCGCTCATGTTGGCCTTCCTCGCGACCACGCCGCTCTACCTCGGGCTGATGTATTTCTCGCAAAAGGTGCTGCGCCCGCTCTTCGCCGGCGTCGAGGAAAGCCAGGGCAAATACAGCTCGCACCAGATCGACGCGATCAAGGGGATCGAGGCGGTGAAAGCGGCCGCCGCCGAATCGGTTTTCCGCGACATGATGTTGAACGAATTTCTCTCCGTCTCGCGCAAGATGTTCCGGAGCAGTTTTATCGTCATGACCTACGACAGCGTCATGCAAACCATCGGGATGGTCTCGACCGCGGTTTTCCTCTGGGTCGGCGCGAATCAGGTGATGAACGGGAACCTGAGCATCGGCGGATTCGTCGCGTTTAGCTCCCTCACGGCGCTGGCTTACGGCGGCATCATGCGCACGCTCGGCGTCTGGGATAACCTGCAGTTTGCAACCGTGTTGCTGAATCGTTTGAACGACGTTTTCGAGCAGGAACCGGAACAGGGACGCGACCGTTCGCAGCTCACGCCGGTGCATAGCCTGGAAGGGCGGATCGAGCTGCGGAACGTCTCTTTCAAATACGGCGGGCCGGAGGCGCCGAACATTTTATCGAACGTGACGCTCGATTTCGCGCCGGGAAAAATGATCGCGTTCGTCGGCCGCAGCGGCTGCGGCAAGACGACCCTGATCAAGCTCATCGCCGGACTGCTCGAGCCGACCGAAGGGATGATTTTGTTCGATAACGTCGACCTGAAAACGCTCAACTACCGCGACGTGCGCCGGCACATCGGGATGGTCTTGCAGGAGAATCACATCTTTAACGAATCGATCGCGCGGAACATCGCCTTCGGCGACGCCGAGCCGGATCTCGACCGCGTGCTCGTCGCGGCGCAGGCGGCCGCGGCGCACGATTTCATCATGCGGTTGCCGATGGGTTACGAGACGAAAATAGGTGAATCAGGTCTCTCGCTTTCCGGCGGACAAAAGCAGCGCGTCGCGATCGCTCGGGCGATCTACAACAACCCGCCGGTCCTCATTTTCGACGAAGCGACGAGTGCGCTCGACACCGAATCTGAGCGCGCGATTCAGGATAATCTCGGCCGCCTCACTGCGGGCCGCACCACGATCGTGATCGCGCATCGCCTGAGCACGATCCGCGAAGCCGACGCCATCGTGGTGCTCGAGAAAGGCGCCGTCGCCGAAGTCGGAAATCACGACCAGCTGATGGCGCAACGCGGTTTGTATTTCTACCTCAGCAGCCAGCAGCTCGGGATTTAAAGTGCCTCGCCTAACGATGTTCACCAGGAACCGAACCACCAAAAGTTGTCATCCTGAGCGGAGCGCAGCGGAGTCGAAGGATCCCGTCGAGTTTCTGGGAAGCGCGAGCACGTGCCGACGCTTCGAGGAAAACCGACGGGATCCCTCGACTGCGCCCCGCCTTCGCGCGGCTCCGCTCGGGATGACTTTGCGGACCCGCCTTTTCCCCTAACCATGCCGACCCAAGCCATCCAGTCGAACACGAATGAAGGCGCCTCCGAGATGCTCCCGCAGGATCCGCCGCCGTGGTTTATCCGCGCGAGCGCCTGGCTGCTCATCTCCATGTTCCTCGTCGCGCTCCTCGTCGCGATCGTCGTGAAGTTGCCGGAAACGGTCAGCTGTCCCTTCATTCTCGTCCCGGCCGCGGGCGGCGATCCCATTCAATCTCCGCGCCTCGCCGTGGTCACCAAAGTGACCGCGACCGAAGGCCAGCAGGTCAAGCAGGGCGACGTTCTTTTTCTCCTGCGCTCGGATGAAATCCGCGGCTGGGGCACGGATCTGCGCACGTTGCAGGAGGACATCCGCATCCGCGAGGAGGGTTTGAAAAAGAGCGAGATCGCCTACGCCGCGCAGAGCAAAATCAAGGACGCAGAAATTTCCCAGGCCGAGAGCGAAGTGACGTTCCGGGACAAATACGCGACCACCAGCGGCAACCTGGTGTCGCGGATGGAAGGTCTGGCGAGCAAGGGAAGCATCTCCGAGATTGAGATGATGAAGAATCGCCTCGAAGCCTCGGAAGCCGAGAAAGATCTCAGCGTGGCCCAACGCACCGTCCAGCAAGTCCAACTGGAGCGCCAGCAAATGGAGACCGAGCACGCGCGTACCCAGATGGAGAGCAAATCGGAGATTGAGAAATTCAAGATGCGTCTCGGCGCGCTCCAAGGCGATCTCGAGAACTCGCACGAAAACCTCCTCGCGGTCCGGGCGCCGTACGACGGCATGATTATTTCGCTCGCGCAGAGCGGCGTCGGCAGCGTGGTGCAAAATGGCCAGGAGCTCTGCCAGATGGCCGCGAGCGGGACGACGCCAATCGTGCGCCTGACTCTGACCGAGACCGGTCTCCCGAAGCTCGTCCAAGCGCAGACCGTGCGCCTCTTTTTCGACGCCTTTCCTTATCAACGCTACGGCGTTGTCGAGGCCCGGCTCGATTGGGTCAGCCCCGCCGCGGTCTCCTCGACGGAAGGCCCGCACTTCATCGGCCTGGCTTCCCTCGAGCCGGCAAAGAAAGGCCGCCGTCCCCTTGCTCTCCGCGTCGGCATGGCCGGCGAAGCGCGCATCGTCATCGGCCAGCGCACTTTGATCGAGTACGCCTTCGAGCCCATTCGCCAACTGCGCGAAAACACCCGCGACTGACCGGCATGCTCCGGCCGCTATCCAAGCTCAAGGTCGAGGACATCGCGACGTCGAATCCGGCGATGGCGCGCTGCCTCCGCCTCGCCCAGCTCGCGGCGAGCTCCGATCTGCCGGTGGTTTTATTGGGTGAAACCGGCACGGGCAAAACGCTGCTCGCGCACGCGGTCCACAATTCCTCCAGCCGCGCGGAGCGGCCCTTCGTCGCCTTCAACGCCTCCGCCATGAGCGACACGCTGATTGAAAGCCAGCTTTTCGGGCACGAACGCGGCGCGTTTACCGGCGCGCAGACGACCGTGAAAGGAAAGTTCGAGCTCGCCAGCCAGGGGACGCTATTTCTCGACGAGATCGCCGACATGAGCCCGCTCGCGCAGGTGAAAATCCTCCGCGTGCTCGAGTACGGCGAGTTCGAACGACTCGGCTCGGAGCAGATGCTCACCTGCGACGTGCGGATCGTTTGCGCGACCAACGTTTCGCTCCGCGAGCGGGTGCGGCAGGGGAAATTTCGCGAGGATCTCTACCATCGCTTGAACGGCCTCACTTTGCTCATCCCACCTCTCCGCGATCGGCTCGAGGAACTGCCCGCGCTCATCGCCGCCGAGCTGAAGGCGTCGGCTCGGTCCGAGGGCAAAAAGATCACTGCGATTCATCCGGAGGCGATGGACAAGATGCTCGCCTACGCCTGGCCAGGAAACCTGCGCGAGCTCAGCCACACGGCGCGCACGATGACACTCTTCTGCGACGGACGCGTGATCCTGCCCGAGCACGTCGTCTTCTCGCCGGACCTGAAAACGGGCGGTCTGGAAGAAGCCGCTCCTCCGCCTACCGTCCCGCCGGAAGCCAGCCCGGCGGCGGCGCCGGACGACGATCTTTCCCTGGCTGGCGCGGTCGCGCGGCACGTCAGCCGGGTCTACGAACAGAGCGGGCGAAACCAGCGGCGGAGCGCGCGACTGCTGGGCATCTCCCGCGCAACCATGGCGCGCCACCTCCAGAAGTTGGGGCGAAAGTAGGCCAAAAGATGGCAACGAATCGAGGCCGTATAGTGACCTTGCGAGGCCGGCTCTTTTTGCGAGGTAGACGCTTCGGAAAAGAAAAAGAAAGAAAAGACGAATCGGCGTTACTGTTTGGTTTCGAACGAGATGAATAGTTTAATGAATGAGCAAAGAACGCTGAGAACCTCGCCCGAACGAGCTCCGGCACAGATCATGATAAAGGGAGCGCGAACGTGAGTACGCCGAAGAACAAAAAAGCTGCCTCGGTCGGGGAATCTGAGATTCCCAAACCGAACCGCAGCAAGGAAAAATTGCTCCGGCTCGATGACCTCATTCCCAAAAAGAACGTCTCGGGCGGGCGGCAGTTGCTCTTCGGCGCAACTGACATCAACCAAGCAAAACACAACAGAAAAAGGAGTTAATTATTATGGCTACTGATAAGAAAAAAGAAGTGAAGATGAAAGACCTCAAGCCGGCGAAAGACGCCAAAGGTGGCGCAGCGCGGCAGGCCAACAGCCAGCGCAGCGCAAATCGCGGCGCTACCCGCATGGACAAGGGCGGCACGCAGATGGACAAGGGCGGCCGTCTCCTGAGCTAAGCAGCTCTTTCCGGACAGCCGATCTGCGGTCCAATCCCGCGCGGCTGTCCACCCTGTTTCTCCGATCGAGCCGGTCCCGAAAAGGCCGGCTCTTTTGCTGCCTACAAGCCAGCCGGATGCCGGGCTGGAAACCGCGCGGCGGGCGACTCGTCACTTGCCAGCGCGGCGCTTCGTGATCGCTGCGGCTATTCCAGGCCGTCGTGTCGAGACGCAGCCCGGCGATGACCGCGAAGGCATGACCATTGCGCGCGTAAACGGTGATCCATTTCCCGCGCCCGTGATCGCCGAAACGCGTGAGCTCGCTCGAGCTCAGCGGCGTGCGGAGC
>JBBSUP010000052.1:0-24776 GCA_038234295.1 Chthoniobacterales bacterium | reverse complement strand
TTTTCACGAGGAGGGCGAGTCGTTCGCAAAGTTCGCGACGGTGGGACACCGTCGCCAGCCCACGAAACGTGGGCGCTACCCAAACCGACTGGCGGACCGCCCACGGCTGTCCCCATTCTGATAATCCTGTAAATCCTGTCTATGTTTCGGGCTTCGGTCTTGCCCGGCCGACTTCGTTAGGCAATGGCGCGGCTGATCGTCCAGGCGACTTCCTTGCCGGTGACGAAGCCGTGCGCGTCGCCGCCTTTCGGGTCGACGATAAACTTGCTGCTCTCGAGGTTATGGAAGCGCCCGTTTTTCCAGACGTAAGCGCCGCCGACGGGGAGGAGCTTCGTTCGTCTTCTCGACCACTTCGTGATCATCCATTTTCTGAGCGCCGTTGCGGCCGAGGCCGCCGTACTTGTCGTTCTTGTCGCCGAACGCCGAGGCCACCGTGCCGCTCAGGCGCGAGGCGGTGGGATAGGCGATGCCGACCGCCTTGTCGTTAGGCGTGTAGGTCACGAGGATCGGGCCGTGGACGCGTTTTCTGTCCACGACATCGCGGAAAAATCCTTTCATCGAACGGGAGAATCCATTGTGCGAAAACGCCGTCTGCAAGAGCGAGAGCGTCTGGATTTTATCGGTGGTGGAGCCGGAGACGGCGGAAGCAACCACCCGGCCGCCGAAGCTGTGCCCGACGAGGTGAACGCGCTCGACTGATTGCGCGAGTTCGTCGACCAGCGGCGCGACTCCTTTGCGGCCGACGGTTCCGGCGCGGTTCTTCATTTCGTAATAGGTGAAGTAGTTGAGGAAACGCATCGCGCCGGCTTTGAAGCCGGAGAAAAAATCACCGAATCCGGCCGCCCCGCCGCCGTCATGGAATGACGCCGCGCCGCCTCCGCCCGCCGTGCCGCCGCCGACCAGCGGCGTCGGCGCCTTGAGTTTCTCGAGCATCTCCGAGCCTTTCATCTTGAAGAAGAGCTTCGAGTTGTCGTCGTCGTGCGCGGCGTCGGGGTTGAGCAGGCTGCGCAGTTGTCCGACGAATTCGTCGCGCGCTGCCGGGTCGTTCTCGAGCTGGCCGATGAGTTTTTTCGCCTCCTCGATTTTCGCGGTCGCTTCCGGATCGAACATGGTCGCGACCAGATCGAGCTTCGCGCGCAGGATGGCGTCGGCGGCTTTGTGGCTCCCGCCAAAACCAGCCGCGGCGCCGGCTTGTTCCGCGACCGCGGCGTTGACGACATCGGTGAATTGCTTCGATGGCCAGATCACGCCGACGATCGCAAATTTCCGTTTCGCCACGAGCTCGGGGGTAACTTCGGTGAAGTGGGTAAAGAGATCGGTGTAGAGTTTTTCGGCGGCGGCATCGTCGTTATTCCAGCCGTGCGACGCGAAGAAAAGATCGGTCGTGCCCGCGGGAATTTTCACGTCTGCCGCATTCAACAACTTGCCCTCTTTATCGAAACGGGCGGCCACGTAGGGGATTTTTGCGATGTTGTTCATGCTCAGGTTTTCCTTTTTGGTCGGGGTTGCTAGACGGCTTGGATCGCCCGCATCAGGTCGATCAAACCCGCGCCTTGAAAATAGCGATCGCGCTTCAGGTCGGTCGCGGTGGAAATGAAAATCTCCTTCACCTTTTCCGGTTCGCCGAGGTACTCGCGGCGCACGGAAAGAAACGCCGCGACCACGCCGCTGACGTGCGGCGCGGCCATGCTCGTGCCGCTGTCCTCGACGTAGGCGCACTCGTTTCCTTCCGCGCGTTCCTCTTTCGTTAGGCCGGTCGCGTCGGAGAGGATTTTCTCCCCCGGCGCGACGAGATCGGGCTTGAGCCGGCCGTCGCCAGTCGGGCCTTTGGAGGAGAAAAGGAGACGCCGTAAACGTGCGGCATCTCGCGATGAGTCGAGCCGACGGTGATCGCGAGTTCCGCGTTGCCCGGGTCGTTGATCGTACTTCAATGCCGGCGTTGGTGGTGCGCTGTTGCGCGGCGAGGGCGCCGTAGCCCGTGTTGCCCGCGGCGACGACCACGACCACGCCGGAGCGGACGAGGCGGTTAATTTCCACGCAGAGCGGGCTCTGCCCGCAGGCAAACCACTCCGGATCGAACTCATAACCGAGGCTGATATTCACCCCATGAATGAGCAGGTGCCGGCCATGTCCGTTGCGTTCCTGGACGTGTGCGATCGCGGCGATGAGGTTGCTCACTTCGCCGTGCCCGTCGTCGTCGAGCACCTTCAGGCTCACGAGCTGCGCCCTCGGCGCCATCCCGCGGATCGCTTCGAGCGGCACCGTCTTCGCCTCGACCCGCGGGACGTCGCCGTCTTCGAAGCCTTTGATCGCGCGCGTCACCGCGATCATATTTTTCGCGGTCGCCTTCTTGCCGTCGGCGCGCTGTTCGCCCGCGATGATCCCGGCGACGTGCGTGCCGTGGCCGAAAAGATCGGAGAGCGCGGAGTTGCCTTTCGCGGTGGTCGAGTCGGTGAAATCCTGATGCAAGGTCGACGCCGGATCGACGTTGCGGTGGAGCGCGAAATGCGGGTGATCCGCGGCGATGCCGGAATCCATCACCGCCCAGGTGATGCCGGCGCCGCTGGCGGCGAAGGAGTTTTGCGCGGCGTCGGCTTTCACCGTCGCGAGCGATCTCGTGATGCAGGGGCTGATCGCGAGATCCGGCCAGATGCAATGGATGGCGCGATAGCGCTCGATCGGTTCGGTGCGCTTCGCCCGTGCCCGCGCCTGCTCCTGATCGAGGCGCACGAGTTCCTTGATCGCCCGGCCCTCGAGTCGCGCGAAGAGGTATTGGTTGCTCACCTCCGTCTTCACGGCGTGGACGCGCTGCTCTTCGTCTTCGACTTCAACCTTCTCGAGCGCGACCGGGATGTGCTGGCTAATCCAGGCGCGCGCTTCGTCCGGGCCACCGACGTAACCGAGGTTTGGGTCGATGATCACCTCGAAACGCGACGGCACGATGCGCCAGATCGGCGGCACGGTGAGGTCGCCGTTGAGCGCGAGTAATTTCCGCACGAGTCGGCCGGCAACTGCGCGAAGCTCACGTTCACCTCCCCCTCTTCGAGCGCGCTGATTTTCTTTTTCGCGACCGGGATTCCGGTCTTGCCCGAAGCCTCCGCGAGCAGATCGGCGGCGCGGGCCGCTGCCTTCTTCACGCCGCCGGGAAAATCGGGTGAGTAAACGAGCGCGCAGTTAAATTTCTCGAGCAGTTCCGGCCGGTTTTTTTCACCCAGGCGATCTGCTCGACCTCTTCCTCGATCTGCCGCAGGAGCGGAATCGCGATGACGCCGCGATCCAGCATGTCGGGATCGAAACCTTTGCGCTGGCTGCGCGGTCGGGGCGCGACCGCGCTCTTTTTCGAGTCGCGTTTCGTCTTCTTTTTCGGGGACCGTTTCACGCGACCCGCATTTTTTCAGGACGCTGCCGCGTTGGCAAGCTCGCATGGCGAAGACCAGCCTTCCCTCGATTCCTTCGCTCGTGCTACGATGCCCGCACCAATGGCCCTGCCCTCCGTTCCCGCTGCTCTGGGCGATGAATCAGATCGTCTCACGAAATTGCAGGGCGAGATCGGCCATCTCCTGTTGGAAGCGGAGTCGAGCCAGGAAGTTCTGCTGGGTTGCGTGAAGGCCTTGGTGCAAAACCTGGACGCGGCGTTCGCCCGCGTGTGGACCTACAACGAGGCGGAGAAGATGCTCGAGCTCCAGGCGAGCGCGGGTCTTTATACACATCTCGACGGCCCGCACAGCCGCGTCCCGCTCGGGCAATTTAAGATCGGCCTGATCGCGTCCGAGCGGTTGCCGCATCTTACGAACCAGGTCATCGGCGACCCGCGCGTGAACAACCAGGAATGGGCTGCGCGCGAAAATATGGTCGCGTTCGCCGGGTATCCGTTGCTCGTGAAGGACCAGCTCTACGGCGTGCTCGCGATGTTTGCGCGCCATCCGCTTTCCGACGACACGCTTGAAGCCCTCGCGCTCGTGGCCCAGGGCATTTCGCTCAGCCTCCATCGGCACAACGTGGAAGCGGAACGCACGCGTCTGCTCGAGGAAGCACAAAAGGCGCGGGAAGCCGCCGAGGTCGCAAATCGCACGAAGGACGAATTCATCGCCACGGTCTCGCACGAATTGCGCACGCCCCTGAACGCGATCCTCGGCTGGGCGCGCCTCCTCGAGACCGGTGACCTAACGAAAAGCGAAGTCGCGGAAGCGTCCGCCGTGATTGAACGAAATGTGCGCGCGCAATCGCAGTTGATCGAGGATCTGCTCGACGTCTCGCGGATCACTTCCGGGAAGTTGCGGCTCGACCTGCGCACGGTGGAATTGCCCGAGGTGGTGCGCGAAGCAGTGAGCACGATCGAGCCGACCGCCGCGGCGAAATCGATCCGGCTCGATTGCGTGCTCGATCCTGCAGCCGGCCCCGTCACGGGCGATGCCGATCGCCTCCAGCAGATCGTTTGGAATCTGCTCACCAACGCGGTCAAGTTCACCTCCAAAGGCGGGCGGGTGCAGGTGCGTTTGCTCCGCGCGGATTCGCACGTCGAGCTGACGGTGAGCGACAACGGCGCGGGAATGGCCGCGGATTTTCTCCCGCATGTTTTCGAGCGCTTCACCCAGGCGGACAGCACGAATACGCGTAAGCATGGCGGGCTCGGCCTCGGGCTCGCGATCACGCGGCACTTAGTCGAGGCACACGGCGGCTGGATCCGCGCGTTCAGCGACGGGCCCGGGACCGGGGCGACCTTTTCCGTGCATCTGCCGATCCTGATCGTGCATCAGCGCGATCGGTCCGCGGGCGAACATCCGGCCGTGTCGGCGAGCGAGCCGATCGATTTCTGCGCCGAGCTCGCGGGCGTGCGGATCGTGGCGGTGGATGACGATGCCGACGCGCGCAAACTCCTCCACACGGTCCTCACGCGCTGTCACGCCGTGGTCCATGTTTTCGCGACCGCCGCGGAAGCGCTCGCCGCGGTCCGCGAGCTCCGCCCTGATGTCCTCCTGAGCGACGTGGAAATGCCTGACGAGAGCGGCTACGACCTGCTCCGGCAGGTGCGCGCGCTGCCCGCGGAAGAGGGCGGGCGGACGCCGGCGGCGGCGCTGACCGCTTACGCGCGCGGCGCCGATCGCACGCGCGCGCTCCGCGCTGGTTTTCAACTCCACATCCCGAAACCAGTCGAGCCGAGCGAGCTGATCGCGGCGATCGCCAACCTCGCGGCGCGCGGCCGGCAACCGCTCTAGTCGGCGGCTACTTCCGCCGTTTATCCGGCTCGACCGCGACGCCTTTGAACGGCTTCCCGTCCTTCTTCACGTCCATGAATTCCCCGGTCTTCTTGCTCTCCGGGTTCTCGTTGCGCTTCACGTAATCGCCGGTCTGCGGATTCTTCACCTGGGTGCGGTTGGTGACCGAGCCTTCGCGATGTCCTTTGCCTGTGTTCTTTGCCATGCGTTTCCTTGGGTTGAATTTCTTTCACCAACGTTTCGGATCGAACCGGTGGGCGAGCTGTATTTTTCCCGGGAGAAAAATCACTCCCTCGTTAGGCAGGACCGGGAAACTTGCGCAGCTGATCGTTCGCGCCTAAACGACCCACCGTGGTGAGCGCGCGCTGCGCACACGCGAACCCTTCCGCGATGTCGTGCCGATCGCTCTCGTTCTTCGCCGCGCTCATGCCGTCGTGGTGAAGCCGCTCGGCGTGGCCGAGCAGCGTCTCGCGATCCTGGGCGCGCGGCAATTCCACCGCGACCCGCGCGAGCATGTCGAGCATGAGCACGACGACCCCGATGCTGCTCGCGCCATATTGCCGAATCTGGTTGAGTGCGCCGGCCGCGATGCCGGCAAAATCGGTCGTGTCCGCGACCACGCGGAGTTCGCCGGCCTCGTCGTAGAGATAGGGTGACGGGATCCGCCGGTTGCCGACCTGGATCAAGGCCGCGCCGAGCCATTCCAAACAGGTCATCGCGGTGAAAGGATCGTTAATTCCCGGCGAGAGTGCGCGCACGGCTACTTCCACCAGTTGGTCGATCGAATACTCAATGTCCTGCGTCGGCGTGCGATGCCAGCCGAAGAAATAGAAACTCCGGTAATGATCCGCCGTCTCGTCATCGCAACGGTCGGCGGGCCAGACGTATGCCAGCGTCGAGCCTTCGGCGACGAAGTCGCCCGGGCGGCGCCGCATCCGGATTACGAGTTTTTCTTGCGCGGCAAATTGCACGAGGTCGTCGTCTGCGATCGCATCGATGAAACCACTCTCTCTCGAACGAATCGCGCACGCTTCCTTTTCAAAATTATCCGGCAACCGCGGGGTCTCTTCTGTTTCCGAGTCGACGTCGTATTTCTCCGGATAGAGGCGGTCGATGCTGGACTGCAATTCCGTCGCGACCCGGCCGAGAATGGTCCCGGCCAGGATCGAGGTCGGGACGTGATGGATGAAGTAAATCAGGAAGCCGACGCTCGCGACGCCAAAGAGAATGCCGCAGGTAACGGAGAGAAACGGGATCACCGTGACGCTGTCGATCCCGCGGACGGTGCGCAAAATCAGCAGGCAATAGAGGAAGGTCGAAACGAAAACGCCGAGCACGATCTGCGTCCCGCGATCGCTCATGAAATTGCGCAAGAGCCGCGGGCCGAACTGCGAAGAGGCGAGCGTGAGGGCGACGATCGTGATCGAGAAAACCACGCCGGCCACGGTGATCGTGGAGCCGGCGATGGTGGAGAGGACGCTGCGCGCGCCTTGCGGTCCGCCGGCCCAGAGCCAGCCGGCGGCGCGCGCCCATTTCGCGTTGATCACCCCATCGATGTGAATGGTGAGGAACGAAAAGGCCGTCGCGGTCACGGCCATGATCGTGGGGACGACCCAATAGTTGCTGCGGAGTTTCTCCCAGAGGGTGCTGAGGAACGTTTTCATACGCTGGCCAACTGCAGACGTTTCGCTCTGCGAAGCGCGAGAGAAGGCCGCCTAACGAATCGTAACATGGACACCCGGGAGCACTTTCTTCCCCAGATCGAGCGCGTTCCAATTCGACAGTCGAATGCAGCCGTGGCTGGTCGTGCGTCCGATCGTCTCGGGCACTTCCGTGCCGTGGATGCCGCTGCCTTTGTGGTTCAACTCCATCCAGATAATCCCGACCGGATCGTTCGGCCCGGCCGGCAGTTGATAGAAGTCGTTGCTCCGCTCGCTCCCGTGCAGGATCGCCTCGTCCCAGCGGAAAGTCGGCATCCAGCTGAACCCCTTGACGAACCATTCGCCGATCGGCGCGGGCAGCGACTTCGAGCCGGGCGTGACCGGGTAACTGCCGACCAGTTTGCCGTCCTGTTTCAGCTCGAGGATTTTTTCCGCGACCGAAATGTCGATCGAATACTGCTCGTTAGGCGGTTTCGTGTCCTCGGTCTTGAGCTCGTTCGCCTTCTCTGCTTTCTCGGTCTTTTCTTTCTGGTCAATCGCTTCCTGCACGTCGAAGGGAGCGGCCACGTTCGGCACTTTTACGGAATCGCCCGGCTTCGCTTTTTCCCAGTCATAGCCGGGATTTAACTGCTGCAGATAATCGCGGCGGGCGTGAAATTTTTCGCCGACCAGCTCGAGGAAATTCTCGTAGGGCAGCGAATCCTGCTTCGCCTGCGCGGCGTGGCTTTCCGGAAACGTGCCGATGAACTTCTGATCGTCAGTGGTGAGCTGGTAATCGATCACCGCCGGCTTCGAATCGTCGAGCGGCAGGTCGAATTTCTCCGGCGTCTTGTCCCCAAACTGCGCGTCGCTCTTTCCCTGCGCCTGCTCGTAGCGGGCGAGCGCCTTGCGCGTGAACTCGCCCCATTTCCCATCGATCGCGCCCGGCTTGAAGGCGGAGCCATCGAGGAACAGCTGCGCGCGCAGAATTCGATCGTCGGGCGGGGAGTCCGGCGAGGCCGCGAGCGCGCTGGCCAGGCTCAGGATGGAGAAGCTTAGGGCTGCAAGTCGGATGATATTCACCTCGTGGATACGCACGCCGGCGTGCCCGCGGTTCTAGAGCGTGTCCTGCACCTTTATTAAACGGCGGCCGGACCTGGAGCGCGATGCTCTGTCATCGCGAGGGTGGACCCGATAAAAAAAACGGGCGACGACGGAGCGTCGCGCTCCAGGCGCACTCCGTCGATTGGCTGCTGAAAGTGCAGGCGGAGGAACGACCGGGCGGGACGCCCGCTTGAGGCGACAGGCGAGACGCAAGAAAGAGCGATGATGCCGCGTTTTGCCTGGGTAGCGCACACGTCCCGTGGGCTGGCGACGGTGTTCCACCGTCGCGAACTTTCTTCAAAGCGCGCCATCTCCTTCACGCCCGCTTTCACTGGAAAGTTCGTCGCGCTGTAACAGCGCGACCAGCCCACGAGACGTGGGCGCTACCCAGGCTTGCGTTCGACGCCTCATAAGACGCCAGAACGCTGATCACAAAATGAACGACGCTCGCGCCGCCGCGTCCTGTCGCAGCTGGCGACTACGGCACGACGGCGAGGTGAGGTCGTTCCGATTTCGTGGCCGGAGGAAAGCAAAAAAACTTCCCGCTGAAGGCCAGGTCAGATTTGAAAATACTTTTCGCCTCCCTCTGTTCTTCCGGTTACGAGAGAGCCGCCGAGGCTGAAACCTTGGACTGAAATTCGCCTGACGAAGGGAACCCAGCCTGGCTATCTCGAT
Source organism: Chthoniobacterales bacterium (assembly GCA_038234295.1). GTDB lineage: Bacteria > Verrucomicrobiota > Verrucomicrobiia > Chthoniobacterales > UBA10450 > Palsa-1392. Next base: position 16,141 of record JBBSUP010000052.1, on the reverse strand, counting down.
TGCCGATCAAGAGGCGACGCCTCTTAACTCTGCGCCTTGGTCTTTTTCTCCAGGAGTTTCAACTGCTCCTGCGCATCTTTATCGTCCGGCTTCAATTTCAGGATCGTCTGCAAATCGGCGATCGCCTTGTCGTTCTGCTTCATCGCCCGATAAACGTAAACCCGGCGGCGATACGCTTCGATGTCCTTCGGCCGCGCCTCGATCACCTTGTCGAAATCCTCCAGCGCCTTGTCATACTGTTTCAAATTGCGGTAGGCAAAACCGCGGCGCGTGCGGCCTTCAATGTCGATCTCCGCGATGGTGTTGATCGCCACGTCGTAATCGGCGATCGCTTTTTTCCATTCGCTCTGCTGGAGGTAAATGTAAGCGCGAAGCCGGAGAGCCGGCCGATCCCGCGGGTTGCTCTCGAGGACCTGGTCGAGCTCCTCCAAGGCCGCTTTCGGCTTCTTCTCGCGCAGCGCCATGCGGGCGCGATCCATCTGCGACTTCGTCGCGTCGGGGTTGAGCGCGATCGCTTTCGCGTAGTCGGCTTTCGACTTTTTCGCCTCGCCCATGAGGCGGTAAGTGAGTCCGCGATTGCGATAGTTCTTCGGATCCTTCGGCTGCAGTTCGATCGCCTTGTTGAACTCCTCGATCGCTTTGTCGTACTCCTTTTTCTGCGCGTACTTCACCCCGCGATTGGTGTGGCCGCCGGGATCGCCCGCAGTCCGCGCCGCCTCCAAGGGCAGCGGGCAAAGGAGGAACGCGCAGAGCGCGGTGAGGAGGAAGAAGAGTTTTTTCATAAGCTGTGCTGCATGCGTTTGACCGCGCAGGGGGCAATAACTTAACCCAACTCGCCGGGGCTGACACGTTGAAGTTTACCGCTCACGCCCAAAATTACGGGCACGCGCGATTCCCGTGCAGGCATGTCCGCGACCAGCAAATGACCACCATCTGCGCTCACATCGCGATTGCGCGCGTGAAACCAGAGAGACCGGACGCGCTATGAGCTCGTCCTCCGGGCCGACAGTCGTGCAATCGCTCCGCGAATATTCTCGCGGCGTCGCCGGCGGTCTCATGTTCAGCCTCCCGCTTCTCTACACGATGGAGGTTTGGCAGACCGGTTTTCTCGCGGGTCCGTTGCGCCTCCTCATCTTTTGCGGGGCGACCTTCGTTCTTTTGCTCGGCTACAATCACCACGCTGGGCTGCACGACGATTCGGGTTGGGCGGAGGTGGTGATCGACTCGGTCGAGGAAATGGGGATCGGCCTGATCGTTGCCGTCGCCGTGCTCTTCCTCATCGGGCGCATCTCCACGGAGCTGAACTTCAGCGAAGTGATCGGCAAAATCGCGGTCGAAGCGATGACCGTTGCGATCGGCACGTCAGTGGGCACGGCGCAGCTCGGGCTGGAGGCCGACGCGCAGAAATCGAAGTCGAAAAAACAGGATGAGGTCCACATTGGCAGTCAGCTCGTCATCGCGGCATGTGGCGCGACCCTCTTCGCGGCGAACATCGCGCCGACCGAAGAAGTGGTCGTCATCGCCACAAGCAGCTCGATTCTCCAGCTCTTTATCTTCATGTTTTGCTCGCTCCTGCTCGCTGCGCTGATCCTGTATTACATCGACTTCTCCGGCTCGCAGCAGTTCGTCCGGCATAACGGCTTTGCTTCCATCGTCGCGGGTACGCTCGCGAGTTATGCGATCGCTTTGTCCATCGCCGCGGCGGTACTCTGGCTCTTCGGTCGCTTCGATCACGTGGGGCTGCTCACGGTCGTGGCCGAGACGGTCGTGCTCGGCTTGGTCACCACGATGGGCGCGTCCGCCGGCCGACTCCTTGTGCAATGAAGACACCAAAGAAAAACTGGCTCGAATGGAGCATCTTCGCCATCTCCCTGGTGGTCGTCCTCGGCACCGTCGGCGTGCTCTTCTATGAGTTCTTCACGTTAGGCGAGCAGCCGGCCGATCCGCAGATGGAGCTGGGGCCGCCGCAGGCGCACACGGGCTACTACGCGGTGCCCGTGACGGTGCGAAACCGGGGCAACGAAACCGCGCAGAACGTGCATCTGGCCGTGACCTTGCAGCTTTCCGGAGAGGAGAGCGAACGCGCGGATTTCATTCTCGATTATCTGCCGCGTTTCGCGAAACGCGAAGCCTGGGTCACTTTCCTGCACGATCCGGCGAAGGGGAAACTGGAGCCGCGCGTCCTCGGCTACGAGAAGCCCTGATCCTGCGGAGTGGTTCCGGCGGTTTCGGTCAGGCCGGAATGCCCCGTTTCGGCGCGGCGAGCATGCCACCCACCGCGGCCGCAATCAGCCCGATGAAGATCGAAACAAACGCCCAGGCCGCGGCGCTCGAGATGCCGCCCGCAACCACGTCGCCCGCTTTCGCGAGGCCGGTCTGCACCTGGTCGACCGCTTGCTGGGCGCGCCCGCTGACGTTCGCCTGCTCGATGCGCTGCTTCCACTGCTGCGCGAGCGCGTTGGCTTTCTCCTGCGACATCCCGGTGTTCTTCGCGATGACGTTCGCCGCATCTTCCGTGCTCACAGTCTGCGCGATGTTGCCGCCGCGTTGCGCGATGTTCGTGAGCGCGGTCGCGATCTCATTGTAGGCCTGCTGGGGATTGGTGGCTGCCGCGGTGGCCGCGTCGCCGAGCTGCTGTTGGGAGGTGGCGAGATATTGATTCACGGTCGCGGGCGAGATGCCCATCTCCTGCAGGAAGGTTTGCGCCGTGCCCATGACCTGCTGGCCGGAGACGTTAGGCAAACTCGCATTGTCCGGCACCACGGCGCTGATTCCCTGTCCCGCGACTCTGAGGGCGCTGCCCAGCGCGCTGGTCGCGGTGTTCAAAATACTGCCGAGCGCGCTCGTCATCGTCCAACAGACAATCAACGTCACCACCGCCCAGGTGACGACTCCGTGCAGAGTGCTTTCAAATTTTTCCGCTGTGCCCGCCATCCGCCCAGCGACCCAGCCGCCGACAAAAAAGGCGACGAGCGCGCCCAGCGCAGTCCAGATGCCCACCATCGTGCCGACGCCGCTCATGGGATTGCTCTCCGTGCGCGGGTCCACCATGGCGAGGCCGAAACTGATCGCGAGCAGGGTGAACATGATCTGCACGACGACCGCGACCGCGGTGCCGGCGAAGATCGCTCCCCAGGATACGCGGCGGAGGAAATGCGGATGGTGATCATGGTCTCCGCGCTCGAAATCGTGTTCTTCGAAGCTGCGTTCGCGCTCGGCGTGGACCGGTTCGGTGCGGATGAGATTGGGATCTGAATTCGGGGTCATGGCCATAATAATTACTTCTTTCTGTTGCTGCGAAGTGGATCAGCGAGATGGGGCCGCGGATCCTCTTCATCCCGGAATCGCCGCTTGGATGTCCCGTAGATGCTTTTATTTCGAGCCGCGGGCTCGCCTCGGGAAACAAGTGCGGCCGTCACGTGGCCGATGCCCGATTCCCAAAATATGGAACTTGCAACACTTAAAGACCTTTACATCCACGAGATGAAAGACCTCTACAGCGCGGAAAACCAGATCATCAAAGCGCTCCCGAAAATGGCGAAAGCAGCGAGCAGCGACAAGCTGACCGCGGCCTTCAAGAAACATCTCGAAGAGACCAAGGAACACGCCGCTCGCCTGGAAAAGATTCTCCAAAGCCACGACGAAACGACGCGCGGCCCGAAGTGCAAAGGCATGGAAGGCTTGATCAAGGAAGGCGCGGATATGATCTCCGAGGACGCGGATGAAGACGTGCGCGACGCCGGGCTGATCTCCGCGGCGCAGCGGGTCGAGCACTATGAGATAGCGGGCTACGGTTGCGCGCGCACCTACGCGACTTTGTTAGGCGACAAGAGTGGCGCCAAGCTCCTGCAGAAAACGCTCGATGAAGAAGGTGCTACGGACAAAAAGCTGACGAAGCTGGCCGAGAGCATCAACGTCGAGGCCGAATAAGAATCTCGCACGACACTTCGCGCAGGGTCGCTCTCTTCAGGGCGGCCCTGTTTTCTGTTTACGGGCTGACCCGCGTTGCTTCGCGATGAAGTTATGACTTGGAAGGGGATCGCCTATGCCGGGATCGCGCTTGCGAGCGTCCTCCTGCTCCTCCTCGCCTACGGCGTGCTGGTCGAGCCGCGCCTCATCGAGGTGAAAGAAGAGACGGCCGTGATTCCGGGCCTGCCTAACGAGTGGAACGGCCAGCGCGTCGCGTTGATCGCCGATCTGCAAATCGGGATGTGGTGGGGCAACGAGGAAACCGACCGGCGCATCGTCGATCGCATCATCGAAGAGAAGCCCGCGCTCGTCCTGATCGGCGGCGACTTTGTCTACAAGCCGACCGACGAAGATGAGCCCAGCGAGATCGACCGGGAGGATACCCATGCCTTCCAGAAAGAAGTCGATGGGGCGGCCGCGATCGTGAGGCCGTTGACGGCGGCGGGGCTGCCGGTTTACGCCGTGCTGGGAAATCATGACTACGGGATGAACCATCCGGACTCGATCAAGAACGAGCGGCTGGCCGCGGCGGTGCGGCAAAAGCTTGAGTCAATCGGAGTGCGGGTGCTCGAGAATGCCGCTCTTCCTCTACCTAACGACACGAACGGAAAGACGCTTTACCTCGCCGGGATCGGCTCGCGTTACGCGCGCAACGACCACCCGGATCGCGCCCTCGCGCAAATCCCGGTCGGCGCGCCGCGGCTCGTGGTGATGCACAATCCCGACTCGTTCGCAGCCTTCCCTGCCCACACCGCCCCGCTCGCGCTCGCCGGGCACACGCACGGCGGACAGATTCGCGTTCCTTTCACCGAAAGCTGGTCGTGGATGGCGCTGCAGGCGGATGAGAAAGTCCACGTCGACGGCTGGATCGAGCAGGACTTCGGGAAACCCGGAAATCACCTCTACGTCAATCGCGGAATCGGCTTCAGCAGTTTCCCGATACGGATCAACTGCCGGCCGGAGCTCACCTTCTTTAGCTTGCACGCCGCGGGGTCGATTGAGAACCGGGCCGATAACCGGTAACATCACCGATGTTCAGCCGGTTCACCCTCGCCGTGGCTCCTTCACCGGGCCAGGCGCAAACGATCGACTTTAGCCTGACCGGAGCGCGTCAACGGCTCAGCAACTGGGCGGATGGGGCGACCCGGCTCCTGCCCAACATCGTCGTCGCGCTCATCCTGCTCGCGATCTTCTATGGTCTGGCACTGCTCGCGCGCCGCCTCATTCGGCGTCATTTCGTTAGGCGCGAGCGCCAGGATTTGGGAAACTTGTTAGGCGGGTTCGCCAAGGTTGGGATTTTGATCCTCGGTTTTCTTCTCGCAGCCACGGTTATCATCCCGAGTCTCAAGCCGGGCGATCTCGTCGCCGGGTTGGGCGTCAGCTCGATCGCGATCGGATTCGCGTTTAAGGACATCCTGCAAAACTGGCTCGCCGGTTTGCTCATTCTTCTGCGGCAACCGTTCGCGATTCACGACCAGATCAAGGTGAACGAACACGAAGGCACGGTGGAGCGCATCGAAACCCGCGCCACCATCATCAAGACTTACGACGGCCAGCGGATCGTGGTTCCGAATAGCCAGATCTACACGAATGCCGTGCTCGTGAAGACCGCGCATGAGAAACGGCGCAGTCAGTATGACGTCGGGATCGGGTACGGCGACGGGATTGGCCATGCCTGCGAGGTGATCAGGGAAGCAGTCGGCGGGGTCGTGGAAGTGGAAAGTGATCCGGCGCCGGAAGCTTTGCCGTGGGATTTATCAGCGAGCTGGGTGACGATCCGCGCTCGTTGGTGGACGCAGAGCCAGCGAGCCGACGTGGTGCACGTGCGCGCGAAAGTCTTACAAGCGATCAAAGAAGGCCTCGACGCCGCCGGGATCGACATGCCTTACGACACGCAGGTGCAGCTCTTTCACGATCAAACCGAAGCCGGCGAAGGCGATCGCAGCCAGCAACGGGAAGGGTGGCCGGCGGCGAAGGAGGGCGCGACCAAGCCACGCTGGAAAGCGGAGGCGGAAGAGAAAGCCAGGGGTGAGTCGCGGGATCGAGAAGATGGTCCGGCGGAGCGTTGATTCCCTTGCTCGCTCACAACAAGACCCGCGGCGCCGCAGGCACGCGCGATCAGTTCTCATGCAGGCACATCTCACCCCAACTCGCTCTCTCGATCTGACCAGGAAAGTCGCCTCCAGGTTGTATCCCGGCCGCCTAGCTCTGGGCGCCGCTCTCTTTCTTGTAGCTTTGTTTCCGCTGCGGGCATCCCCGCAACTGGGTATCTCGGAAACAGGTGTCTCCAAGACCGACAAAGCATTTGCCAACGAGATCGCCCCGGGTCTGCTGCGCGACATGAAGCTGGCTGCGATCGTCGCGCATCGTGGAGAAGAGAAGGCAGTGAGAGAATTCGCGAGCGCCGTGCTCGATCATCGGACCAAGGCGCATGGAGAACTGCGCGCGCTGGCGAAAAAGACCCGTCTCGTCCTGCCCGATCGACTGGGCGCGCACCAGCAGATGCAGGTGAATCAGTTAGAGAAGTTGAGCGGCCGTGCGCTGGACAAACAGTTTCTGCAATTGATCGCGCAGACGGACTATTTTCACTTCTTTGGGCTGGAGTTAAATAACGGAGCGCTCCGTGCCGATCAGGAAGTGCAGGCTTTTGCCAAAGCGCAGCGGCCCATCATTCGCGATGACATGGAGCGGGCGAGCAAGCTTCTGAAGCGCCAATGAATAACCCCCACCGGCGTCTGGCCGAGCCAGGCACGGACCCGCGCTCAGCTGCCGGCACATTCCCGAGCGCCGCTTTCGCCGAAGCCAGTCAGCCACTTCGGGACTACTAGGCGAAAAGCCTAGTAGGTGACTCACCAACTGCGAAAGGATCGAGCAGCGATTACTAGTTGGGAACGTTTGTGTAACAGCCCCGCTTTTACAACAGAACGCAAATTTCACCATCGCTACTACCAAAACAATCATGATAGATCCATCCAAAAAACCATCCGAGCCGCCCGTCTCAACTACCGGGCAACGCGCACAAACCGGAAAACCTGATCTCCAGTCCGCCGGGCGGGACCTGAAGGCGAAAGCCGGCGAAAAAATCCACGAAGCCGAAGACCAGGCGCAGGAAGTGGCCGGACAGGCCGGCGATTACGTTGTTAAACTGGCTCGCGACCAGAAAGAAAATCTCGCGAACAAAGTTGATGAATACCGCGACGCGGCGCAGGCCGCAGTCGATAAATTGCACGACGAAGAACACGCCGTCGCCGCCGATAAAATCAAGTGGGCCGCTTCCAGCCTCGACCGTCTTTCAAAGTATCTCCGCGATACGGAACCGCGCGAGCTGCTCCAAGGCGCGAACGATTTCGCCCGCCGACGGCCCGACGTTGTCTTTGGCGGATTGTTCATGGTCGGGCTAGGTCTCGCTCGCTTCCTGAAAGCGTCCAACGAGCCGAGCCGCGATCAGCAGTCACGTCAGCCTTACCCTAGGCCTGCCCTGCCCAAGAATGGTTCCCCTACTCCTAGCTACCCACCGCGCCCGGAGGTTGCACCGTTATGAACGAGCAACAACCAGCTATCGGCGACCTCCTGAAGCAGCTGCGCGACGACACCACCACCCTGGTGCGTGATGAGATATCGCTCGCCAAGACAGAGATGAGCGAGAAAGTCTCACTCTTCTCGCGTAATGCGGCCTATCTCATCGCCGGCGCCCTCACTGCCTACGCCGGGTTAATCGTTATCCTTATCGGCCTGGGTTGGATTCTGGCGGAAGCCTTCATCCAAACGGAGGTGAACCCTCGCACCGCTAACTTCCTCGGCCTGGCCATCGTCGGAGTAGTCGTGGGCGTGATCGGCCTCCTTATCGTCATGAAGGCCATCAGCGCCTTCAAAAAAGAAACCCTCGTCCCGCACAAAACCATCGACAGCCTGAAACACGACAAAGAATTCGTAGCCAACCAAATCGCATGAGTACACCAACCACTACCAACGAAGAGCCGCGCACGAGCGGAGAAATCAAAGAAGACATCCAGGAAACCCGCGGCCAGATGGATAACACCCTCGACCGACTCAATCAGCGGCTGAGCCCGCGTTCGCTGCTCAACAATGTCGTTGACTGGTTCGAAGCGAGTCCTGGATCGAGCACGTCGGGTGCGAAGAAAACCGGTGGCGACATCCTCGATTTCGTCCGGGATCACCCGCTGCCCACCTTGCTCACCGGCGCGGGCATCATCTGGATGATCGTCGAGGCGAAAAGCAGCGACGAGCCGGAGATCCCTAACTATGGAGCGGTAGAACCCGGCTCCGTCCGCACGAGCCGATCGCTTTATCGTGGCTATGGAGGAGAGACCTACCCCAGCACCACCGAGCGCGGAAACTCCGAGCCCGGCGCGATGGATAAGTTAAAGGAAAAGGCGGGCGCCGCCGGCGACGCGCTTTCCGACGCAGGCGACGCGGCGAAATCCCAAGTGACCGATGCGGCCGAGGCCATAAAAGGCCAGGCGCGGAAGACGGGCCGATCGCTCAAACGAGGCAAGCGCCAAGTCATCTCCGGGCTTGGCGAGGCGGAGGACCGCTTCAAAGAAGCCGTGGAGGATTATCCCCTGGCCGTCGGCACCGGGTTCCTGGGTCTGGGGTTGCTCGCGGGGCTCCTTCTGCCGCGCACCCAGATGGAAGACGACTTCATGGGCGAAGAATCCGACCAACTGGTCGAAGCCGCCAAGGACAAAGGCGGAGACTTAGTCGAGCGCGGGAAAGCCGTCGCCGAGCGGACCGCCGACAAAGCCATGAAAGAAGCCAAGAACCAAGGGCTAACGCCCGGAGAACAGGCCTCCGATAAATCGAAGAACGTCGGCGCGAAACTCAGCTCGGTTGTCGCTGCGGCGAAAGAAGAAGCGCAGCAAGCGAGCAAAGATGAGGGCCTAACGAAAGAAGGTCTGCAAGAGGAAGCCAAGTCGGCGGGGCGCGACGTAAAACAGGCGGCAACAGAGAAAATGAAATGAAATACCGGGCGCGAACCTAGGCCTGGCGCCTAGGGTTCGGCCTGGTTAAGGGCTTGTTCGTCGAGTCCCATCGTAGCCGGGCGGCCTCCCATGCCATAGTCCGTTGTCACAGATGAAGGCGATCGGCTTATTGCCTCCGGTCCGCCGGTATATTCAGTTTACGGCCACCTGTCGCTTCGCGATCCTAATCATGCAGAGAGCATGATCCTCCAAAGAGACGCGCTTCCGCGCGTCCAGTTTCTTTGTTACAGCGGTCCCGAGGTTACGTCCTCGGTGTGGACAGTCGAAACTGAATACAGATCCTCTACCGCGTCGCGGCGGATAACCGGTAGATGCTACTACTTCAGGAGCGCAACCACTAAGGCAATTACGGCGAGAATCACGAGGATGTGAATGAAGCCTCCGAGAAGATGGAATCCAAGCCACCCGATAAGCCAGAGGACGAGGAGAATAATAGCGATTGTATAGAGCATATAAGAAAATCGCGCGGGCACCGCGCTTCGCGTGCGTAAATCGTTTTCAGGACGCGAATAGCATTGATCGCGGCCAGTTAGTATGAGTCGCCCCTCTTGGCCGCGCATCGAGATGCGCACCGTTAGCCCCGAACAGACGCGCCCCGAGGGCTCGAGCCGATCGCGCCTGCCTCGATGTAGATGTGCTTAATCCGCGGGTGGCGCTGCCGAATCGCCTTCTCCAGCCGATCGACTGCTGTCTCCACTTCCGCGGCCGAGAGCTTCTCGCGGAATTGCACATCCATCGTGAGTAGCACGGTGTCCGGACCGAAGTGCATCGTGAGAGGATTCAAGATCCGAGCCACGCCGGGATCCGACTGTGCCAGCGTGCGGATGTCTTCCAGAGTTTGCGGATCGGCCCCTTCGCCGATGAGCAACCCTTTGCTCTCGTAAGCCAGAAACGCGGCCGCCGTTCCCAGGATGAGACCGATGACGACCGAAGCCGCGCCGTCGAGCAGCGGAAGCGCCAGGTAGTGCGAAAAGAAGATTCCCGCGAACGCCGTCAGCAAACCGAGGAGCGCAGCCGCATCCTCGAAGAGGACGGTGAAAGTCGAGGGGTCTTTGCTGGACCTGACGGCCTGCCAAATGTTGTCGCCTTTCTCGATCTGGCTCTGAAATTCCCGCAGCGCGATCACGAAGACGATTCCCTCGAAGATCACCGCCAAACCCAAGACTACGTAGCTCCAGGTCGGATCCTGCAACGGTGCGGGGTGGAGCAGGTGCAGGATGCCTTCGTAAGTCGAGATGCCGCCACCTACCCCGAAGATCAGGACGGCGACGATCAGCGACCAAAAATAGAGTTCCTTTCCGTGGCCGAAGGGATGGGCTGCATCAGCGGGCAGTTTGCTCCGGTGGATGCCGAGAAGCAGGAGCCCGCCGTTGCCGGTATCGACGAGCGAGTGAATGCCTTCCGAGAGCATCGCGGAACTGCCGGTGAGGGCAGCCGCGACGAACTTCATGATCGCGATTGCGAAATTCCCGCCGATAGCGGCGTAGATGGCAAGTTTGGAAGATCCTGCCGCCATGAGCGTTGACTAAAGACTGCGCCGTCTCAGCGCCGCCCGGCGCTGGATCTCTTTAATAGCGATAAATCGCAGCCAGCCCGGTGTCCGTTGTCATCCCCTCAGAGGGCACCACCACCACTTCGCCTCCCATTTCGGAGACCAGATCGGCGAGATCGTCCAGCAAGTCATCCGTCTGCGGGTCGTCGAGTTTGGCGCGTGTCACGTCGCCCGTCTTCGAATCGATCCGGCCCGGAAGGCGGCGGCCAGCTTCGAGGAGCAAGGTCTGGACACGGCCCGCTACGGCTGCGGTGGCCACTTCGGTAAGATCATCGCTCCCGAGTTTCTTCGAGCTGGCGTAGGCGGCTTCTTCTTTGAGCGCCTTGAGCCGCGCTTGGTATTGCGGCTCGAATACTTCCCAAGCCTGTTCGCGCAATTCCTCCTCCGATAAAGCGTCGGGATTTGTAGTGATTCCGGCCTCGAGAAGTGCCGGATTGTGACTGACCCCGCGGAAGACCGCCTGGTGTTCCGGGAGCGCGGCCAGGATCAAGGGAAGCCCCGAGGGTTGCGAGTGGTGTTCCGTGACCGCTCGAGCCACGGCGCGGAAAAATCGCTCGTCATCAATCTCTACCTCCGGGCTCTTCCCGCCGTGACCATGGTGCATCGCGCCGCCGGCGCCCGCGCCTCCGCCATAGGACGCCACGGTGGAGTGCGGCTCGGTAAGCTCCTCGCCGAGCGCGTCGGTCAAGGTGCGCGGCACCCCGGGAGCAGGGTCGATCTCATCGAGCGCGTCGCGGTTTCCTTCGAACAGCCGGATCGCGTCGCGGGTCAAGCCTAAGACTTGGTAACGGTCGGCGGTTTGGAGGAGGCGGCGGAGTGGCTTGGTATGAAAACTCTCCGCCACCACTGCGAGTTCGGGGAGCGGCCGCTGAGTCCCGTAAACCTGAAAAATTCCGGCGGCGGCGAAGACCGCCAGCCCGTCGCGGGTGTGATCCCAAAACTCCGTGTTCCCGGCGAGCGTTTCCAATGGCTGGATGAGCTGGGCGATTTCGTCCGCAGAATATTTTTGCTGAAGCGATTGCTCCAGTTCCTTGACCAAATTCCCGAACCGAATCGGGTCCTGCTGATTCTGCGGATGATGCCGGTGGGTCGGTTGATAAAGCGAGAGGCAAGGCGGTTGCGCATCGGCCAGCGTGGCTCGGAAATCGGGTGTGAGTGGAGTCATGGGTCGTCGCATAGGATGAAGGTGTGGAACCTCTTAATCGTCGGCAGCCGGGTCGGCGGCTCCTTAATTCCAACGACCGCGCGACGGCTTCGGTCGTTGGCAAAGTCTTCTTCCTGCCTGCATTCAGTAGGCGCGGCTGCGAGAGCGAGAGCGATTCAGAAGCAGCATGTTCTTCGACGGTTGGGATCCGCTTCTCAAGACGCTCATCTCCGGCGTCGTCGCCTATGTTCTGTTGATTCTCCTCCTGCGTCTCTGCGGGAAGCGCACCCTCTCGAAGTGGAACGCTTTCGACTACGTGGTCACGATCGCCCTTGGCTCCACCCTCGCCACGATTCTGCTCTCGAAAGAAATTACCATTGTGCAAGGCGTAACTGGCTTGGTGATCCTTGTCCTGCTCCAGTTTGTGGTCACCTGGCTCTCGGTCCGTTCGAACGTTTTCTCGGATCTGGTAAAAGCCAAACCGACTTTGCTCTTCTGGCATGGAGAGTTCCAAAGCGACGCGCTCCGCCGCACCCGGGTGACGGATCAGGAAGTGCGCGCCGCACTCCGCAACCAGGGCTTTGCCTACCTCAGTCAGGCCAAAGCCGTCGTCCTCGAAACCGACGGAAGCTTCAGCGTCATCGGGATCTCGGATGAAGCTGGCCTTTCCACATTGACTGATGTCGAGGGCTTCGAGGGCAAGGCGCGAGCCTAAGAGGGCGTCTGAAAACCGAGTCATTCCGAGCGGAGCCCCGCGGAGGCGGGGCGGAGTCGAGGGATCCCGTGGCGTTTCTGGGAAGCGTCAGCTCAGAGCTTCACGGCCGATCCACGGGATTCCTCGACTGCGCTGCGCTCCGCTCGGAATGACCTAGTTTTTAAACGTCCCTAAGCGACCCGAGCCGGCTTCAGCGGGACGCGCCTACTTTCCTGGAATATCTGCGCGGCTCTGGCCGGGCCGAATGACAACCCACCGGGCGCGTGCGATGACAAAGCTATGCCCGCAAAAAAGAAGAAGATGACCGTGACCGCCAAAGCCCGCACCGCCCTGCCCGATTCCGCGAATCGGCCAAAAACGAAAGTCGCCGGCTCGACGAAGAAGAACACCCGGATGCGGCCCGTGCTCAGTGACAAGAAAGCGCAGGCGTTGAAGACGAAGGAAAAATCTCGTTAGGCAAAAAGGCGCCAAAAAGAAGTTCGGTCATTCCGAGCGGAGCGCAGCGCAGTCGAGGAATCCCGGGGAGCGGCTGGGAAGATTTGCTGCGAGGGCTTCAAAGAAACCCCACGGGATCCCTCGACTCCGTCCCGCGGCCGCGGGACTCCGCTCGGGATGACCGATTTTAGACGCCTTGTGGCGCGCGGAATTCCGCCGTTCCCTCCGCGCAATCCGCCCCGGCTGGCGAGGGCTCTTCCACGACCGACGGGGGAGGGAGCGCCGAAATCCCTTGGGAATGATTCGCTCCTTCATCGCCACGAAAAACCGCAACCCGTGGCCGCATCGGCGGCTGGGCGCGGCGCTGATCCTATTCCTTCTCCTTGGCGCGGGAGCGGATTTTACCCCGGCGCGGGCGGGGATAGGCGACCGAAATCTCTCCGTCGCGACGAGTTCCAGCTCCCTCGCCGGCGGCACGGCGAAGCTGATCGTGGGCACACTCCATCGTCAGGGTGATAAATACGTCGGCAATTATCGGCTAAAGGTTTTCCCCTATTTCTTCAAGAGCGAGAAAGGCCGTTTGTTTATCAGGGTCTCGGAGCCGGCGCTGCGTCGGATCCGCCGGGGTCGGGCGATCATTTTCGCGGGACAGGCTTCGGCGGAGGGAACCGCGTTGAAGCGTAAAATCGCCGGCAAGGCAACGCCGTCTGGGAGAAATGCCGGCGCCCTCGATTTCACCGTCACCACGGAAAACGGCCCGCTCGTCTACAAAACTTCCTATCGGCTCGTAAACCCGTAGCCGCGGTCGCCAATTGTAGACGCCTCCCTCTGGGAGGCGCGGGATCGGCGCTCCATACGTATCCACGCCACGCTCGCGCTTCGCAGAGCGAAGCGTCTACAAGTCGAGCGGAAAGCGACAGCTCGATCATTCGTTTCGTTAGGTAAAATCGACGCGCGGCGCAGCGCTGTGGTCGAGCTGGCGAAACGGGCGGATCTCGGGGCGAGGGTGACCGGCGTTTTCTCGATCACTTCGCGGTCGTTAGGCCGCGGCTCATTCGGAGTCCCCGAGATCATCTTCGAGATAGAGTTTCTGCACCAGGATCAGCGCCACGGCAGTCATCGGCGTGGCCAGCAACAGCCCTCTAGAGTGACGATCGCCAGCGACCACCCGGAGAGAGCGCCGTGCGATTGCTCAAGAGATGCGCGAGGCCATCGAGGAAACAGGCGAATAAGATCGCCGCGAAGAGCAACAAAAGCTCATCCGTCGCGGCCCAAAGCAACGCCAGCAACACTCCGGCCAAAGCAACAATCGCCACGACCACGAAGACGTGGCGGGCGAATTTTGCCAGCGCACTCGTCATCGCCCGGCCTCGAAGCGAGAAACGCTTTCAGCCGGCGCGAAGGGTTCACGACCAATGGCGCTCGGCGGCGCTGGCGCCCTTGCGCGCGAGGGTCCTCGCCACGCCGACGAGCGCCCCGGCCACCACCGCCCAGGCGATTGCTTCCGTCCAGTCAGTGTCGTCGGCGTCGGGATCCAAGGGGGGCTTACCACCGGCAGTTGCGCGCCAGCCGCCCTTCAAGAGGGCACGACCGACCGCCGCTCCCGCCACGACCAGGAAGAAGCCGCCCAGCGTCCACACATTTTCTCGGCTCATGAACTCGTCGCGGATGTTGTCGAGGGTCTGATTCATTTTTTCCTTTCGCTTGGCCGGCAGCGGCCGTGATCTTCTCACCGCTTATTCGCTGCTCCGCCCGGAACCTGCTGTGTCTTTCTTCCGCGGCCGGCGTTGATCGCTCCGCGCAAAAAGAAGCTAACACCCGATTCATGCTATGGCAGGCTGCACCACGGTCCGCACACATCAAAGCTTATGAAAACCAAACTCTCACTCCACCTGCTCGCCCTCCTCCTCGTCCTCACCACGACCGCTGCCGCCGGCGCGCTTGATGGGACGGCTTGGACCGTTCAGGCCGTGCCGACCGTCGAGACGGCCAACAAGGGCGCCAAACGTTTCGACGATGTGCTCACCTTTGCTGGCGGGAAGGTAGCCTCGAAAGAATTGCAGCGCTTCGGCATCGGCCCAGTCGCTTACAGCGCCACCGGGACAAAGGATTTTGCCAACTGGGAAACCGCGCCGGTTTTGAAAGCGAAGAATAAGGCGCAGTGGGACGGAGTGATCAAGGAACAGGACATCACCGGCAACCTGAAGTGGGTCACGAAAAGCGGCGAGACGCGCTACTACTTTATCAACGGCAAGATGCGCTGAGTGGTGCGCGGGTCACAACCTCCCACCCCGCGCTTCGCACTACAGGACCAGTTGCCGTGGCCAAAAAAAACGGGCCCGCTCGTTAGGCGGACCCGTGTGATTTTATTTGATTAGCGCGAATCGCTAATCGCCAAACTGTTAGGCGCGGTACTCGACTCCGTAATGGCGGAAGATCGGCTCCGACATTTCGCGAGGATAGAACTGGTCGAGTTTCTCACGGTCGAAACGCGGCGCTTTCTCGAGCTGTTCGCGGGTGACGTTTAGCAGGTAGGTCATCTCGTCGTTGTCTTTAAGGTGGCGCTGCTTGAAGGCGAGCCAAGGGACGATCACGTCCGTCTCACCCATGCCGAGAAATCCGCCGATGCCTAAGACCGCAAACCGGAGATGCCCATTAGTTCCGTCCACGATCAACTCGTTGATCGTCCCAAGCTCTTCGTTCTTGGAGTTGTAGACAGTGGTGCCGGTAATATCCGAGCCCAGACGAAAGTCCATCGTGCCTGTGACTGGAGTGGTAGTTGTTTGATTCATGATAGTAACTTTCCATCTGAAGGTGGCGGGAACATTGCGGGACCATTACACGCGCGTAATGACTTCGCTCACCCGGGAATTTTTTACCGCGGAGGACGCAGAGATCGCAGAGGAAAAGAAGACCAAATTCCCTTACATCCTCCGCGTCCTCTGCGGTTAAATCCCGCGATGGGCGAAGTTCCTCGCCAGTGGCGAAGAAGTAAGGGAGTTTCCGAAACCTCATGCGCCTGCTCGTTGTGGAAGTCGATCGCAAGCTGGCCTCTTTCATCGTCAAGGGTTGTGAAGAGGCCGGTTTCGCGGTGGATCATTGCGATAATGGCGAAGACGGCCGGCGCCAATTCCTACGCCGTCGCACTGGTCGCACTCACGCTCCCGCAGCTAGATGGACTCTCCGTTGTACGCGAGCTGCGCGCGCAGAAGAATCGGGTGCCGATCGTGATGTTGAGCGCGAAAACAACGGTGGCCGATTGCGTGAAAGGCCTGCAAATGGGCGCCGACGATTACCTGACCAAGCCCTTCGCCATCGCCGAG
>JBBSUP010000051.1:0-24915 GCA_038234295.1 Chthoniobacterales bacterium | reverse complement strand
CTTCACCACGGCTCTCTCGCGCAGTTGCATTGGGTTCCCTGCTTTTGCTCATGCAGTTGAACATCGTCGACATGTTTTTCTCGCGAGTGTGGTGAATTCGGCAGTGAAATTTCCGCGTAAGAAGGTGAGGCCATGTATACGGCCAAAAAAACAAACAACGCAAAACGAAAGAAAAATATGAATCCACAAACTCAGTTCAAAAAAATGCGATTGCTGCCCCTTCTCTTCGCGCTGGGGCTCGTCGCCGTGAGCGCCCCACCCGTTGCGCAGGCGCAAAACCCAGGCCCGTGGGAGCCGGCGGTGAGCGTCGACCCAGACCGGGTCAACGGGATCAACACCCCCTTCAACGACGGCTGCCCGATCGAGGGGCCGGATGGACACATGCTCTTCTTCGCGTCTGATCGGGATGGAATTCTCGATATTTGGGTCGCGACTCGTTCGAGCCTCGATGATTTATGGGCGTCACCCGAAAAGCTGCCCTTTCCGGTTAACACCACCACCGCGAACGAGTTTTGTCCGACGCCATTGCCGGGAAACAGACTGCTCTTCGTGAGCACACGAGGGAACCTCTGTAACGGCGCGGGGCCTAATCCGGATATCTACTATACCCGGTTGCACCCGGTTCGTGGATGGCTCGAGCCGCGGCATCTCGGCTGCGAAGTCAATAGCGGGTTCGAAGAGTTCTCGCCGTCACTGATCAGGGCCGGTGGCATGACGGTCCTCTACTTTTCGAGCAGCCGGAGTGCGCCGCCTTTGCAAAAGATCTACATGAGCGTGCAGCAACCGGATGGCATTTGGGGCACAGCCACCCTCGTCAACGAGTTGAACGCCGCTGGCGCCTCGGACGCCAGGCCAAACCTGCGCCACGACGGCCTAGAAATAGTGTTCGACTCGACTCGTGACGGCGGACCACCTCAGATCTACACCGCCACGCGCTCAAGCATCTCAGAGCCATGGTCCGCACCGGAACTCCTTGGCCCGAATGTGAACTCGCCGGCGTTCGCCCAGTCGCGAGCATCGATCTCGCGCGACGGTAAACGCCTGTATTTCGGCTCGTCGCGAGACAACCAAACGGGCGATACGGGCTCCGACATATTCGTGTCCACGCGCACCCGCTAGCTCGCGCGGGACAAAACTGATCGACAATTTGCCGCCACACCTTGCGAGTGTGGCGGCGACCAGTCTGCGTAATTTTGTTCGGGGGCTGGGATCAGCTTCTCCAATGCGCTCTTGCCGCCGCACCACGCCGCCGGGCTTCGGAACTTAAAATAAAAATCCTCACCGTCATTTTCCTCGCCTTGGCGACAGTTCTCGGAGCCTCGGCGCAAACTTCTCTCCCGCAAGAGCTGGCGCCGCCGCCTCCGCTCGCGATCGAAGGAGTCGCGATCGTCGATGTGCTGCGCGGCGAAATCGTCGGTCCGCGCACTGTCCTGGTCGTCGACGGTCGGATTGCCGAGATCGGGACGCCGGAGACGATCGCTATTCCCGCGGCGGCCCGGCGAGTCGAGGGCCGGGGCCGCTATCTCATGCCCGGGCTGATCGACATGCACGTGCACCTTTTCAACAATGCGACGCACCGGCCGCCTAACGAGTGGGCTTTCCCGCTTTTCGTGGCCAATGGCGTGACCGGCGTCCGCGAGATGGCCGGCACAGCGGGCGATCTGCCGACGCTGAGAGCCTGGCAGGATGCAAGGGCGGAGGGTCGCCTGATCGCTCCGCGCGTTTTGGCCGCGGGGCTGGTAGTCGGTCGCAACGCCGTGACCAGCGTTCGTGAGCAGGTGATCAAGGCGCACGCTGTCGGCGCGGATTTAATCAAGGTTTTTTCGGACCTGCCGGAGCCGGAATGGCGCGCGCTCATGGACGAGGCGCGAGCCCTGGGGATTCCGGTGTGCGGCCATATCCCGCGGGAAGTGAAACTGCTGGAGGCCGCGGCGGCCGGGCAGCGCAGCGACGAACATCTCACCCAGGTTTACGAGGCTTGCTCGACCCGTGAAGCGCTTCTGCTCCAGGCCCGAAAAGGTTTGAGCCTCCAAGAAAGCGACTCCCTGCAGAGCGCACAAGAGCCCGAGATATTGGCGAGTTTCGACCCGCAGCTCTGTGCGAGGACCGCGACCGCGCTCGCGCAGACGAAGCAGGTGCAGGTGCCCACCCTGGTGCTTCCGTATTTCGAGGCGCGCGGTTCTCGCACCGATTTCCGAGAGAATCCCTCTTGGCGCAACCTGCGCCGGGACGAGCAGTCGCGCTGGGAACGGATCCTCAAACAGCATCACGTCGAGACAAAGCTGGCATCGCGGCGATGGGAAATCTCGCGCCGGATCGTCAAGGAACTCCACGCCGCCGGGGTGCGCACCCTGGCCGGGACGGATACGCCGATGCCCCTGGTCTATCCAGGATTTTCTCTCCACAAGGAGCTCGAGCTGCTGGTGGAAGCCGGCCTCAGCCGAGCCGATGCGTTGCGCGCCGCAACTATCTGGCCGGCGGAGTTTCTCGGTCTAGCGGCGAGCGCCGGTTCGATCGCGGTCGGCAAACGCGCGGACCTCCTTTTGCTCGACGGCAATCCGCTGGCCGAGATCACGAACACCCAACGCATCCGCGCGGTGGTGTTGGATGGGCGGCTGCTGCCGCGGTCCGATCTGCAGGCTCTCCTTGATCAAGCCCCGAAATCGTCTCGTCGCGCAGTCGCGTCGTTCTCGCCACCGCCTGTCCGTCAACTCATCAGAAAGGAAACTCATGCTTAAACCATTATCCTTCTCGAGGGTTTGGTTCCCTCTCATCAGCAGCGCGCTGCTCTCTGCACCCTACCTCCTCGGCCAGGAAGCCGTGACCCCAACCCAGGGCATCGCTGAGACGGAGCGCATCATTGTCACCGGCTCCTTTATTCCCACCGCCGAAACGGAGAGTGCCCTGCCGGTCGCCACCCTCACCGCACCGCTTCTCCAAAAACAGGGAGCGAACACCCCGATCGAAGGTTTGCGTCAGCAGATTCCTTCTTTTCTCGGAAACACCGCCACGGAGAATGATTCCAACGGCGGCGATGGCCGGGCCTTTATCAATCTGCGCGCGCTTGGGCCCGCCAATACCCTTGTCCTGATCAATGGCCGGCGCGCCTTCGGTTTTACCAACGTCAACGCCATCCCGATCGGCGCGCTCGCCCGCACTGAGGTGCTGAAGGACGGCGCTTCCGCCATCTATGGCAGCGATGCCGTCGCCGGGGTGGTGAACTTCATTCTCCTCGACGGTCCGGGTGAAGAACCCTTCAAAGGCGCAGAAGTAAATCTCCTCTATGGCAACACCACCGACCACGACGCCCGCGTGCTCCAAGGCTACCTGCGCGGCGGCGTCGCGACCGATAAATTCTCCATCGCGGTGGCGGCGGAATACTACAGCCGCAGCGACATCTACTCCCGCGACCGCGAGATTTCGCGTTCGGCTGATCTCCGAGATTTGGGCGGCCGCAATGCGGGAAGCCAAATTTTTGCCGGCCGGGTCATCACCGATAGCGCTAATCTGGTACTGATCGATCCCTCCGAGAATGCTCCGACGCGCGCCTCTTACCGCCCTTTTATCAACCGAACCGATCCTTCCACCTTCAACTTCCGAGCCTTTTCTCCCGCCATTCCGGGCGTGGAGAAGTATGAATACTTCGCGAGCGCGAACTACAAAGTGTTCGGCGAAGGTCTGCAGATTTATGGCGACTTTCTCTACGCCAAGACCAAACAGGATAACGGCCTCGCCCCCTCTCCGTTAATCATTGCGGAGCCGCGCTACGAGAACGCTTCGCTAGGCATCTCCAATGGACGCGACGCGAACGGACGGCTGGACGGCTCGCTCGATAATTCCGCGGAAGCGCAACTGGCGATCGCGCGAAACAGTCCCTACAACCCGTTCGGCGATGATCTGGAAATTCTCGGCTATCGGTTGGTCCAGGAGCTGAATAACCGCCGAAGTTTCTTTGACTACGATTTCTATCGCTACGTCGCAGGTGTGAAAGGCCAGTTCTCCTTTACCGGCAACAATTTCCTCAGCTATCTCGGTTACGACACGGGCGCGGTTTACGAGCAGGCCGATTTTCTCCGGGTGGATAGTGGCGATGCGACCCGCGGCGGTCTCTACCGCGAGATCATCGCCGGCAATTTCAATCCCTTCATTGGGCAAAGCGCCCCCCTTCAGGGCACGGTTCCTACTTTTATGAACGGAGTTCCCACGGGTCAGACGGCCACTTACGATAACGCAGCCGCAGCCGAACGCGCTTCCTTCGTCGCGCATTCCTTCAATTATTCGCGCGATTTTCTGGTCGACGCGAAGGTGAACGGCAACCTCTTTCCCCAGCTTTACCAGGGCGGAATCGGCTTCAACCTCGGAGGCGAATATCGCCAAAGCCGCACCGAACAGGTGCCCGACCCGGTACTGACAGCAGGCGACCAACTTGGCTTCAACGCCAGCCGCCCGAGCAAATACAAACAGGAGGTCCGGTCCATCTTTGGCGAGCTCACCATTCCTTTGGTCATCTCGACTTTGAACATTCCCGCGGTGCGCTCCATCGAAGTGGGGGTGGCTTACCGCTACGAAGAGTTCGAGGACGAAGATCAACTCTTTGGAACAAGAGCAAAGTTCAATAACGGCGGCACGCCGCGGATCAGCCTGCGCTATCAGCCGATCGAAGACCTGACCCTGCGCGCCTCCTACGGGCAGTCCTTTCTTTCGCCTTCACCGACGCAGCTTTTCGATCTGCCGGTGCAAAACTTTATTGGCGTCTTCGATCCGCTCATCGGCGATTTCTCCGAGGCCCGAAATGGAATTTTTGTCAGCGGCAATCCGACGCTCACTCCAGAGCGGACCGACACCTACACCGCAGGCCTCGTTTACACTCCCAAATTCCTCCCCGGCTTCACCGTGACGGCAGACTTCTACCAGGATTACACGACAGACGTGATCCTTGACCAATTTACCAATGCCCAGGTGATTGTGACCGCGAATGGCAATGCAGGCGGCGGGCCGAATGCACCGTTCGCGAACCTCATCCTGCGGGAGGATGGGCCGGGCGGGCCCCAGACCGGCCCGATCATTTCGGTGGACGCCCCGAATGCAAACGCAAGCAAGCGCCTCGTGAACGGGATGGACATTTCTGCGTCCTATCAGTTGCCGACGCAAAATTGGGGCACCTTTACCCTCTCGAGCGCCTACAACTACTTCTTCACCTGGAAGGCTGAACCCTTCCTCGACGCGGGCTCGACAAGTTTCCTGGGAGATTACAACAACGGCACTTTGCCCCTCGCCCCGGGCGCCATTCCCTATCACAAGGGCTACCTGCGCGGAGAGTGGGAATGGAAGGGATTCGATTTCGTTTCCACGATCAATTACATCAGCTCGTTCAATGACGATTCCTTCGCGCTCCTGAGGGCGCGAGTGATAGGAGGAACCGACACCGCGCCACAGTTCGACCAGTACCGGCGCGTCTCCGATTACATCACGCTCGACCTGCAGTTGAGCTACGAGTTCAGGAAACCAGACGGCGCCAGCGCCGCGCCGGCCCTGGTCGATCCCAAAAGCCCGACCCCCGCGCCCGAAGCGAGCGCGAGCTTTCTGCAACGTCTGCTTTGGGGAACGAAGATAACGGTGGGCGTGAACAACGTCTTCGATCGCAATCCCCCGACCGTGCTGGGCGCGCTCAACGACACCTACGACACCTCGCTCTACAGCATTCGCAATCGCTATTGGTACGTGGCGTTCAAGAAGACGTTCTAACTCTAACCACTGGCCTTCCTGGACTTGCTTTCCTTAGACGGAGCTGCGACCTGGCCTAGCCGCGCCAGGTGCATGGAGCTCGCCGCGCTCGAGCGCCCGCCCGTATTGGTCGCCGAGAATCGGGATGAGCTCGGGCCGTTCTCAAGGACATCGGCCCACCAGAGATTTTGCGGCTCGCCGATGCCCATGTGGTTCGGGACAAAATCGACCACCTGCCCCATCCCGTGCGCGTGGAGCTCGGCGACCCAGGCGTCGTAATCCTCGCGCGAACCGATCGCGTCGTTCAGCTTGTTGTGATCGGTAATGTCATAGCCGTGCAGGCTCTCCGCGCGCGCCTGAAAATAGGGCGACGCGTAGCAATCGCTGACACCTAACGAATGCAGATACGGCACGATCGCCCGCGCCTGCGCGAAGGTGAAAGTGCGGTTGAACTGCAGACGATAGGTGGAGGTCGGAATGCGCGGCTGCGGGTGGCTCACGGGCGGAGAACGTAGACAGGATTTACAGGATGAACAGGATTGGAGATTCCTGAAATCCCGCTCCGCCTCGAAATCCTGCTGCCCCTCTAAATTCCCTTAATCCTGTCGATCCTGCCCATCCTGTAAATCCTGTCTACATCCTTTCCGGAACGGCGATTCCGAGAAGATCGAGTCCGTGCGCCAAAACGCGGGCAGTTAATTCGCAAAGCGCGAGCCGGGTCCCGCGCGCCGGTTCTTCTGCTTTCAAGACGGGGCAGGCCTCGTAGAAAGCGTGGAAGGCGTTCGCAAGCTCGAAGAGATAATTCGCGAGCAGGTTCGGGCGGAAATCATTCAGGACCGGCGGGACCGTCTCGGCAAACTGCGCGAGGCGCTTGGCGAGATTGAGCTCGGCCGGCTCGGTTAGGATAACCTCGTTAGGCGCGGAAAACTCCGCCCCGAGCTTGCGAAAAATCGAGCGGATGCGGACGTAGGCGTTCTGCAAATAGGGCGCGGTGTTGCCTTGGAAAGCGAGCATCCGCTCCCAGGAAAAAACGTAATCCGTCATCCGGTATTGCG
The DNA here is from genome assembly GCA_038234295.1 of Chthoniobacterales bacterium. Taxonomy (GTDB): domain Bacteria; phylum Verrucomicrobiota; class Verrucomicrobiia; order Chthoniobacterales; family UBA10450; genus Palsa-1392. The sequence continues at coordinate 18,136 of JBBSUP010000051.1, read as the reverse complement.
AGAGCTCGGCGTATTTTACTGCACCAATTCCGATCGTCCGCGCAATCTGCTCGAGCTCACCTGCGGGGAGCTCGGGATTTTTCTCCGTCACGATTTTACGCGCGCGCACGATCGCTTCCTCGAGCACATCCTTGAGCGGGACGTTGTCGCCCGAGCGCGTCTTCATCAGCTTGCGGTCCTCGCCGAGGATGCTGCCGTGCGTGATGTGGCGGAAATCCGCGGTCTTCCCCTCCCGGCGCGCGATCTCGAAGAGCTGTTGGAAATGCAGCTTCTGCGGCGCGCCGGTCACGATCCAAACCGTGTCCGCGCCGAGATCGTCGAGGCGGTAGTCGATCGTTGCGATATCGGTCGTCGCGTAGTTAAAACCGCCGTCGCTTTTCCGGATGATGCACGGCCGCTCAGCGAGCTCGGGGATGTCGCGGAAGAAGACGCAGATGGCGCCTTCGCTCTTCTCCGCGAGCCCCTCGGAGCAGAGCCGCTCGACCACGCCCGGGAGCCGGTCGTTGTAGAAACTTTCACCGCGCTGGATGTCGTAGTGAATCCCCAAAATCTCGTAGGCGCGCTCGAATTCCTGAAGCGAGAGCGTGACCGTTTCCTGCCAAATCGCGCGGTTGGCGGCGTCGCCGCTTTGCAGCCTAACGAGCTCTTCGCGACAGGCGTTGCGGATGGCTTCGTCGGTTTTACCGCGCTCGTTCGTCTCCTTGTAAATGCGGACGAGTTCCGCGATCGGGTCGCGCGCGAGGGCGTCGCGATCGAGGAGATTTTTCCAGCCCCAGATGACCATCCCGAACTGCGTGCCCCAGTCGCCGATGTGATTGTCGCGGATCACCTCGTGCCCGAGGAAGCTCGCGATGCGCGCGAGGGCGTCGCCGAGGACGGTGCTGCGAATGTGGCCGACGTGCATCGGCTTGGCGACGTTCGGGGAGCCGAAGTCGACGACGATTTTGTGGGGCGTGTCGGCGCGCGGGACCCCGAGGCGTTCGTCGCGGAGCAGCTCGGCGATTTTCTTCGCAAGCGTCTCTGGACGGAGGGTGAAATTGATGAAACCGGCGCCGGCGATCGTAGGCGGCGCGGACCATTCCGCGACTTCCAGATGATCGATGATTTTCTGCGCGAGCTCGCGCGGATTTTCGCCGCGTTGTTTTGCGAGCACGAGCGCGGCATTCGTCTGGTAATCGCCGAAGCGCGCGTCGGTCGCGGGCGTGACCTCGCCAGCATCCGGCAGACTGGCGGCGGCGAGCGCCTGCTTGAGCGCGCGACCGAGAATGATTTGGAAGGTCTCCATCACTTTGTCATCCCGAGCGGAGCGTCAGCGGAGTCGAGGGATCCCGTCGGATTTCCTGGAAGCGCCGCTGCCATTTCCTCGAATTCGTTAGGCTGAAGGGAAGCCCGGCGGGATCCTTCGACTTCGTTCCGCTTCGCTGCACTGCGCTCAGGATGACGGCGTTTGCGTCGCGTTCGGGGTCGGCGCGGTCGCGGAAGCGTTGCGCGCGGAACTCGGCGGCGGCTCCTGGAAAATGCCGAGGATTTCTTCGTTCGTCTCCGCGCTTCCGAGACGCTCGCGCACCGTCCGATCGTTCAGGAATTTCGCGATCGCCGCGAGCGTGCGCAGGTGAGTTTGAAACTGGTTTTTCGGGACGACGAAGAGGACGACAAACTTCACCGGGGCGTTATCGAGCGCGTCGAACTCGATCCCCTTGGTCGAGCGCCCGAACGCGGCCACCACTTCCTCAACGTCCTCGGAGGAAGCGTGCGGAATCGCGATGCCGAAGCCGATCCCGGTGCTCATAGTTTCCTCGCGCTGCTTGAGCGCGGCGAGGATGCTTTCGCGGCTCGCTTCCTTGATCTTCCCCTGCTGCACGAGCAGGTCGATGAGTTCGACGATCGCGGGCCAGCGCTCGGTCGCCTCCATCTCGCGGATGATCTGCTCGGAGGAAAGTAGGCTGGCCAGAGACATGCAGGAGTTCCGAGTGGAGCAAAACCTTAGCGGTCACCCCCGGGATGACAAGCAGCCGTTTCACCGGGTGGGTTTGTAGCCGGGGGCGTTGACCCCGGCCGGTGGCGGACGTGGGTTGAACGAAGGGAAGGTTTGCCGGAACCGAGGACCGATGCCGGGGTCAACGCCCCCGGCTACAACAACGACGGCTCGTTAGGCGCCGTTCTTTTCCTTCGGCTCGGCGAAGTTGCCGAGCTTCCGGAATTTCGCGTAACGCGTGTGGCGCAACTCGTCGATCGAAAATTGGAGCGCGGCTTTCAGGTTGCGGCGCAGCGCGCTCCCGAGATTCCCCGCGGCGAGATCGTGATCACGATGCGCGCCACCTTCGGGTTCGGGCACGACTTCGTCGACCACCCCGAGGCGCATGAGATCTTCGGCGGTGAGTTTTAGTGCCTCCGCAGCCTCGGGCGCGTGCTTGCGATCTTTCCACAAAATCGCCGAGCAAGCCTCCGGGCTGATCACGGAATAGTAGGCATTTTCGAGAATCAAAACGCGATCGGCCACGCCGATGCCGAGCGCGCCGCCGGAGCCGCCTTCGCCGATGACGCAGGCAATGATCGGCACTTTCAGGATCATCATTTCGCGAAGATTCACCGCGATCGCTTCGGCGATGTGGCGCTCTTCCGAGCCGATGCCGGGATACGCGCCAGGCGTGTCGATCAACGCTATCACCGGGAGGTTAAACTTCTCCGCGAGCCGCATCACGCGCATCGCCTTGCGATAACCTTCGGGATAGGCGCAGCCGAAATTGCGCTTCACGTTTTCCTTCGTGTCGCGCCCTTTCTGCTGCATGATCACGACGCAGCGCTGGTTGCCGAGTTTGGCGAGGCCGCAGGGCATCGCGCGATCGTCGCCGAAGACGCGGTCGCCATGGAGCTCGACCCATTCGGTAAAACAGCGCCCGATATAATCGAGCGCGAACGGCCGCTGCACATGGCGCGCGATTTGGACTCGTTGCCAGGCGGTCAAGTTTTCGTAGATCTCCCGGCGGGTCTCGCGAATCTTCAGTTCCATCGACTCCACTTCCGAGTCGAAATCGAGGTCATGTTTATCCGAATGGGACTTGAGGTCCTGGAGCCGGCGCTGCAATTCCAGGATCGGCTTTTCGAAATCGAGCGGATGCGAATCCATGGTCGCTAAGGGGTTATGGTGACAGCCGTTTTTGTGTTTACAAGGCTGCTCAATTCCTCGACGTCGGTCGCGCTCAGGCCAATCCCCTCCGACGGGGGCGGAACGTCGAGCACCCGATGAGAATCGTCGGGCTCGGAATAGAGGACGTAGCCGGGCGTGGCGAACCGAACCCAGCGGGTGCTGTTGAGGAAATCCTTGCTCCCGATCCCGATCCGTTTGCCATCTTTCCAGGCCATGATTTCCGCCACCCGGGTGGTGATTTTTGCGGGCGTCTTGGCCGGAAGTTTCTCGTGGAGGATGCGGTAACGCTTAAAAAAACGGTCGTGATCGAGCAGATAAAGCAGCTGCTTCTCGCGCTGGAGGAGGATGGAGAAAACCGGATGCGAAACGAGCAGCTTGTCGCCGATGTGGAGCATCGTGCTGCTGAGATTATTCGTGCGCATGATCAGCTCCGGGGTCGACTTCAGCTTCGACGCGATCCGCGCGAGGACGTCGCCGCTGCGCACGATGTATTGCTCCTTCTCCGGCGAAGGATAATCGGAGAGCAGGATGGTGGTGTTGACGTCGCCAAGGAGATCCTGCGCTTCGCCGACGTGCGTGCCGCTCGGGTATTTCTGGATGAACGCGGTGAGCGCGGCGCGGGCATCGAGCAGATTGCCGCCCTCTTTGATTTTCGTCACCGCCTGGAATTCCGGCAGGCTCACGTCCGGCATCGGGCGCGGAGTGGCGCCGACTTTTAGTTCCTCGCGCATCACAATCTCCGGGCGCAGGAAAATCTTGTAACTAAAGAGCGCGGCGCCGCCGAAAATCGCGGCCGCCAGGAGCAAAGCGAAAAGCCATTTCATGCCACTGTTTTCCGTTCAGCTCCACGTTTGGAGCGCGATGCTCTGTCATCGCGATGGTCCGCCGAATCCTGGAAACGGGCGACGACGGAGCCTCGCGCTCCACGCCAGCCGGGCTGCACGCGCATAGTTTGCGCTAGCGTTCGGGCGCAGGGCCGGAGGAAAAGAAGCGGTCCCAGAAGCGATGCTTCGGGCGATCCTCATCGTTCGTCCAGGTGAACTGGCAGTTCTGGCAGTAGAACTCTTTCGGAAAAATCTTCAGCGCAAAAAGAATCCCCGCGAGCGCCGGGGTGAGGAACTTGCGGGTGAGCTGCGGATACTCGATCCGCGGCGAATCGCACTGCGGGCAATGCATCGCGCCGATCTCGGGGTCGGCCGCTTCCCATTCGACCATGAGCGCCTGCGCGCGCTCGAAATCCTGCTCTCCCACTTTCACTTTCACGTTCGCCAGCGGCTTCGACATGAAGGCGAAAGTTTGCAGGTTCGCCTCATTGTTGATGTCGGCCTTGAGCCCGGCCGCAATCAATTTTTCCTTCAGGTTTTTCGCCTTTGCCGGCTCGTTGTAGGTCGCAATCGTCACCATAAGTTGCCCGCGCAAGCTGGGCGTGAGTGATCAAACATCAACTACCGCCCGAGTGCAACACTCGCGGGCGGGAACCACTGGTAGAGGATGAAATAAACGAGCACGCCGGTGACGGAAACGTAGAGCCAGATCGGCATCGTCCATTTCGCGATCCGGCGATGTTTATCCCAGCGCCGCCGAAACACCGGGATGAGCGTGAGGATGACGAGCGGGAGCGTCGTGAACGCGAGCAGGACGTGGGAGATCAGCATCGGAAAATAAAGCCACGCGATCAGGCCGTGGTAACCGGAGGATTTCTCGCCCACGTGCGCGTGATAAACGAGGTAACCGGCGAGGAACGCGGCCGAGGAAATGAGCGCGGTGATCATGCAGGCGATGTGCCAGCGCCATTGCCCGCGGCGGATGAGCCACCAGCCTAACGAGATGAAAATCGTGCTCGTGAAATTGAGCGAGGCGTTGAGTGCGGGCAGATCGGAAATGGCCATGCGAGAGGTGGCATTCTAAACGGAAAGCGTGCCGCATCACTCGGAGATTTGGACGCGGAACCAAGAGTCATCCCGAGCGGAGCCCCGCGGCTGCGGGGCGCAGTCGAGGGATCCCGTGGGGTTTCCGTGAAGCTCCGCTTCGGAGAATCTTTGCCGCGGGGCTTCACGGCAGCTCGACGGGATCCCTCGACTGCGCTCCGTTCGCTTCGCTCTCTACGCTCCGCTCGGGATGACGGCTTCGGACGCTCCGCCCTCCCTTGAAATCACCCGCCTCACCCGTAGGAGTTCCCACATGCCCGCCACCCTCCCCGAGGAACCGCCGCGCCCGCGCCTCCATCGCGGCCGCGTCCGCGATTCGGCCGCTCGGCGCGCCCTTCACGCACTTCTTCGCCTAACGATCCTCCTCGTTGTCGCCGGTCTCGCCTTCGGCGCGTGGTATCTCTCGCGGAAAGGCTTCTCGCGGAACTGGCGCAACCTCGTCGTCGAAGAGCTGCACAAACGCGGCGTCGAAGCCTCCGTTCGCCGGCTCACGCTCGACCCCTTCCGCGGCCTGATCGCGCGCAATGTGCGCATCTTCGATTACAAAAAGCGCGAGCAGACCCTCGCGGTCGTGAGCGAGATCTCCCTCGATATCAACTACGCCGCGCTCTTCCGTCACCAGCCGTTCCTGAACGCGGTCGACATCCGCAACGGCGACCTCACCATCCCGCTCGCGCCGGTCGCGGGGCAGGTCTCGCACGCCGAGGTCAAACGCTTCCGCGCCCATGTTTATTTCCTGCCGGAGCGGATCGAGGTGAGCCAGGCCGAAGGACTTTTCAGCGGCATCCGCATTTCCGCGACCGGGCAGTTGATCAAGCGCGAGAACGCGCCTCCCACGCGCGACTCGGAGGAAGATCGGGCGCATCGTCTGCGCCTCCTGCAAACACTCGTGACCATGCTCGAGCGCTTCCGTTATCCGGGCCCGACGCCGGAGTTGCAGGTGAAATTTTCCGGCGACCTCGCGCAGCTCGAGGACTCGCGCGTCGAGGCCACGCTCCGCGCGAGCCACGTCGTGCGGGACAACTACGAAGCACATCATCTTGCGCTCACCGCCGAGTGGAAAGATCACGCTCTCACGATTCCGCAGCTCGAGTGGAGCGACCCGGCCGGGCGTTTCGCGGGCAGCGGAAACTGGAGCCGGCAGGACGGCGCCGCGACTTTCCAGGCGCGCTCGACGGTCGATCTCGCGCCATTGTTAGGTAGCTTCGGGCTCGGCGGCGTGCTCGGCGATTTCACTTATGAAAAGCCCCCGCTGATCGAGGCTTCCGGCTCGGCCACAATCGGCGGCGCCGAGAAAAAAATCGAGATCATCGGCAAGGTCGCGCTCGACAAGTTTACCTACAAAACAATCGCGTGGGACGGGCTCACCGCCGACTTCGCGTGGGACCAGCAGCGCACGTTGTTGCGCGACGTGCGGCTGCGGCATCGGACCGGTCTGCTCAGCGGCGATGTCCTCGACGCGCCGGGCGATTTCCGGGTCAACTTCGAGAGCTCGATCGCGCCGACCGCGTTCGCACCGCTCGCTTCCGAGCCGGTCGGCCGGTTCCTGCGGGAGTGGGATTGGCCGCGCCCTCCAACGCTGCGCCTAACGATTCAGGGCGCCTCGCGCGACCCCGCGACATGGCGCGGCGAAGGCACACTCGCGCTCGGGCCGGCGCGTTTCCGCGGCGTGCGCATGAACAACGCGAGCGGCGACATCCGCTTCGGCGAGGGCACTTATGCGCTCGATCATTTCAAGATCACGCGCGACGAAGGCCAGGGAACGGGCGCGTTTTCGTTCACGCCCGCGCGACACGAGATCAAGATCGACCACTTGGAGTCGACGCTCACACCGAGCGAGGCGATCATGTGGATCGAGCCGCGTTTTCATGAGCACGTCACGCCGTATCGGTTTCACCAAACGCCGCATGTTATCGCGAACGGCATCGTGCAGCTCGGCCATGGCAAGCAGACGCATCTGCAGCTCGATATTTCCGCGCCGGGTGGGATGGATTACACCTTTATCGACAAGGTGCTGCCGTTCGAGCGCATCGCCGGGACGCTGCTTTTCACCGACGATCGGCTCCAGATTCTTAACCTGAAGGGGACGCTCTTCTCCGGCGATCTCAGCGGCGGCGCCGATATTTCGCTCGCGAAAGACGATCATCATTACAGCGCGACGCTCGCGGTCGAGAAGGCGGATTTCCCGAGCCTGACCGATCTTTATTTCCAATACAAAACCTCGCGCGGCGAGCTCTCCGGGAAGTTCGATTTCGGCGGGATCGGCGCTCAAAAAGCCGCGCTCCACGGCGCCGGCAACGTCGAAGTGCGCAATGGCAACGTCTTTGCGATTCCGGTTTTCGGGCCGCTCTCGGAGTTGCTCAGCAAGGTCTTCACCGGCGCCGGCTACAGCGTTGCGCACGAAGCCTCGGCGCCGTTCACGATCCGCAACGGCGTCATTCACACCGACAAGCTGAAGGTTGCTGGAAAACTCTTCGCCATGGTCGGCCATGGCGACATCGACTTCGTAAAAAGCAATCTCGACTTCGACATCCGGATCGACGCGAGCGGCCCCGGTGCGCTCCTCACGCCGCTCTACCAACTCTTCGAGTATCACGGCAGCGGCAGCTTATCGAAACCGGTTTGGAAACCGAAACGGTTCTGATCGAAAGCGTTCAGCGTGGGGCGCGATGCTCCGTCATCGCGTTATTCAACCTCGCTCCGACAGAGCGGAGCGCTCCAAGCTGAATGAGCGCGCGGAAATTGAATCTTGTTCTTGGTTCGCACCAATCGATCGGCGGCGGCGTGCATCGCGCGATCGAGCGGGCGCGCTCCATCGAGAGCACCGCGATGCAGATCTTCGTGAAGAACAACATGCAATGGTTCGCGCGGCCGTTCACGAAAGAGGAGATCCGCGCCTTCCTCGAGCACGCGCAACGGCCGGAACTCACCTCGGTCTTCGCGCACGCCAATTACCTGATCAACCTGGCCGCGACGAATCCGCAGTTTTACGCGAATTCGCTGCGCGCGCTGGCCGAGGAATTAACCCGCGCGGATCAGCTCGGGTTGCCTTTTTTAGTGCTTCACCCAGGGGCGCATCTCGGCGCGGGCGAAGAAGCGGGGCTCGCGAAGATCGTGCAGTCGATCGACAAGATTTTCGCGAAAATCCCGAAGGGAAAAACGAAAATTGCGCTCGAGACCACTGCCGGGCAAGGCACGTGCCTCGGTCACACTTTCGAGCACTTGTCGTATCTCATCGCGAACGTGCGCGAACCGGAGCGCCTCTGCGTTTGCCTCGATACCGCGCACGTTTTCGCGGCCGGCTACGACCTCACCACCGAGGCCGGCACGAAGAAAACCTTCCGCGAATTCGACCGCATCGTCGGACTGCAACATCTCGCCGCGCTCCACCTGAACGACTCGAAAACTGCGCGCGGTTCGCGGGTCGATCGGCACGAACATATCGGCAATGGCCAGATCGGGCTGGACGCGTTTCGGGTCATCATGCGCGACCGGCGCTTCCGTAAAATCCCCAAGGTCCTCGAGACGCCCAAAGGCAAAGAGCTGCGCGAAGACGTCGAAAATATGGCCACGCTGCGCGCGCTGATTTCGTAAACGCTTCGCTCGCCTTGTAGACGCTTCGCTCTGCGAAGCGCGGGAGTGGTTTGACTCGCGGGGTAAGATAACAACTTACACGTAAACCCGCGCCTCCCAGAGGGAGGCGTCTACAGCATCTCATGAAATTCACGCGCCCCCCGCGCCGGCTCGATTGGGTCTTCTCCGATGCGCCGATTTATTTCGTGACCTGCTGCACGTATCGAAAGCGACCCAAACTCGCGAACGATCAGTTCCATTATGCCTTCATTGCGTTCTCAAATCGCGCGACGACGGAATTTCACATCGCCATCGGTCGCTATGTGATTATGCCCGATCACCTGCACTTCTTCGTCACCGGTCCGCTTGAGTTCGATCTCGGGAAATGGATCGGCGTTCTCAAACGCACTCTCGCGAAAGCCTTGCCGGCAAGCGATTCCCGCGACCCGTTTTGGCAGCGCGGATTCTTCGATCATCTCCTCCGCAGCAACGAAAGCTACGCGAAGAAATGGGAGTATGTGCGAGCGAATCCGGTCCGTGGGTTGGTCGCTGACGCCAAGGATTGGCCATACGCCGGCGAAATCGTCGATTTGGAGTGCCGGTTGTAGACGTTTCGCTCTGCGAAACGCGGGTGTACGCTCCGTTCGCTCTCCGATGTATCGCCACCACTCCCGCGCCTCCCAGAGGGAGGCGTCTACAACCGCCGCTACTCCTTTACCCGCTCGATGTGCGCGCCCAGTTCGCTCAGCTTTTCGTCGAGGTGTTCGTAGCCGCGGTCGATGTGGTAAACGCGCCGTACTTCCGTCACGCCTTCGGCTTTCAAGCCGGCGAGAACCAGCGCCGCGCTCGCGCGCAGATCACTCGCCATGACCGGTGCGCCTAACAATCGCTCGACGCCCTGGATGATCGCGGTCGCGCCTTCGATCTGGACCTGCGCCCCCATGCGCTTCAGCTCCGCGAGGTGCATGTAACGCTGCGGAAAAACGTTCTCCGTGATCGTGCTGATGCCGTGCGTGGTCGAGAGCAGAGCGCACATCTGCGCCTGCATGTCGGTCGGAAATCCGGGATAGGGATCGGTCGTCAGCTCGAGCGCCTTCGGTTCCGCGCCGTTCGGCGAAACGGAAATCGAGTCTTTCGTGCTTGTGATTTTAAACCCGCCTTCCGTGAGGGCCGTAGTGACCGACGCGACGTGCTCCGGCACGACTCGATTCAGCGTGATCCCGTTGCCGCAGATCGCGCCGGCGACGAGGAACGTCCCGGTCTCGATCCGATCAGGAATGACGGTGTGCTCGGCGCCGTGCAATTCTGCGACGCCTTCGATGATGATCCGACGCGTCCCGGCGCCTTCGATTCTCGCGCCCATTTTGTTCAGGAAATCGGCGAGGTCGCACACTTCCGGCTCGGCCGCGGCGCCTTCGATCACGGTGATGCCTTCGGCGAGAACCGCGGCCATCATAACGTTGTCGGTGCCGAGGACGGTGGGTCCGAATTTCCCGCGCAGGTTGATGATCGCACCCTGCAACTTCGGCGCGAAAACTTTGACGTTACCGTTCTCTACGCGCACCGCGGCGCCGAGCGCTTCGAAGCCCTTGAGGTGCAAATCGATCGGGCGATCGCCGATGACGCAGCCGCCGGGCAACGAGACGGTCGCTTCTTTGCACCGGCCTAACAATGGCCCGAGGACGCAAACCGACGCGCGCATTTTCCGCACGACTTCGTAGGGCGCGATCGATTCCACCTTCTCGGCTTTCACCGTCACCGTGCCGCTCGCGCGCTCTACTTCGGCGCCGAGATGCATCAGGATTTGGAGCATGTAATTCGTGTCGCTCAGGTCGGGCACACGATGGAGAACGCAGGGATCGCGCGTGAGCAAGGTCGCGGCGATGATCGGGAGCGCGGAGTTTTTCGAGCCGCTGATCTTGATCGAGCCGGAGAGCGGATGACCGCCGTGAACGAGAATTTTATCCATGCTGCGCGATGAGGAACCGGGAGGTTCCTGCATAGTCTTTCTTGGCGATGATGTCGTGGAATTTTTGCTCGGCGAGGAAGCGGCTGAGGCCCTCGGCCTGGTCGTGGCCGATCTCGAGCGCGAGCGTACCGCCGGGCGCGAGATGCGCAGGGGCGGCCGCGATAAACGCGCGGATGAGCTCGTCGCCGCGCTCGCCGCCGAAGAGCGCGAGCGCGGGATCGTGGCGTACTTCCGGCGCGAGTTGTGCGGCTTCGTGGGCGCCGATGTAGGGAAGATTGGCGACGATGAGGTCGAAAACGCCTTCCACTTTCTCGAGCAGATCGCTTTCGAAAAACCGAACGCGCTCGCCGATGGCAAGTGCCTCAGCGTTCAACCGCGCGAGTGCGAGCGCGTCGGCAGAGAGATCGAGCGCATGCAATTCGGCGTCGGGAAATCGCGCCGCGAGCGAGAGGATAATGACGCCACTGCCGGTGCCGACATCGAGAAATCTTCCGGCGCGCGGGAGCGCGAGGTCGCAGATATATTCCACGAGTTGCTCCGTCTCCGGGCGCGGCACAAGCGCGCGCCGATCGCTGAGGAAAGTGTGCTCGCCGAACTCGACCGTGCCGAGTAGATGCTGGAGCGGCTCGCCCTGGCCGCGGCGCCGGACGAGTTCGCGCAGCGGCGCCAGTTCCGGCTCGGAAAGTGGACGCTCGAAATCGAGATAAAGCTCGATCCGTTTCTTGCCTAACGAGTGCGCGATGAGGTGCTCCGCGTTGAGTCGCGGGCTCTCGATCGCGCGCTTTTTGAAATAGGCGGTGGTCGATTGCAGGACTTCGAGGACCGTCATGTTCTTTGTTTAACCGCAGAGGACGCGGAGGTCGCAGAGGGGATTAACAAATTAATCTTCCTCTCTGCGGCCTCTGCGCTCTCTGCGGTTAAAATCCTCTTCTCCGCAGTTCGTTAGGCGAGCGCGGATTCTTTCAAGCGCGCTTCGAGGTCGGCGTGTTGAAGCGCGCTGAGCATCTCGCTGAGGTCGCCTTCCATCATCCGATCGAGATTGTAGAGCGTGAGGCCGATGCGGTGATCGGTGATGCGGTTCTGCGGGAAATTATAGGTGCGAATCTTTTCTTCGCGGCCACCGGAACCGATCTGGCTTTTGCGCTGCGCGGAATACTTCGCTTCTTCCTCCTGCTTTTTATCCTCGAGCAGGCGAGCGCGCAGGATGCTGAGCGCTTTCTCCTTGTTCTTCTGCTGGCTGCGGCCGTCCTGGCAACGCACGATCCGGCCGGTCGGGATATACATCACCTGCACGGCGGAATCGGTCGTGTTCACGCCCTGCCCGCCCGGGCCGCCCGCGCGGCAAACTTCAATCCGCAGGTCCTCCGCCTTCATTTCAAAATCCACTTCCTCGGCTTCGGGCAAGACCGCCACGGTCGCAGTGGAAGTGTGAATGCGCCCCTGCGCCTCGGTCGCGGGCACGCGCTGGACGCGATGCACGCCGCTCTCGTAACGCAGCTTCCGGAAAACCGATTCGCCGGAAACTTTGAAGATCGTGTCCTTCAAACCGCCAAGCTCGGAGGGACTGGCTTCCAGATCTTCGATCTTCAAACCTGCGGTCTCGGCGTAGCGGATGTACATCCGGTAAAGATCGGCCGCGAAAATAGCTGCCTCACTTCCGCCGGTGCCGGCGCGGATTTCCACGATGGCGTCGCGATCGTCGCTCGCATCAGGCGGGAGGAGCGCGATCTGCACCGCGAATTCCATTTCCGCGATGCGCTTCTCGAGCCCGGGAATTTCCTCCTGCGCCATTTGCGCGAGTTCGGGATCTTCGGCCCCGGCGAGCTCGCGATTGTCCTCGAGCTGGCGGCGCGTCGTCTCGAGGTCTTCCCATTTCGCCATCAGATCCTTGATCCCAGCATGCTCGCGCATGACGTCGCTGGCGCGCTTCCGATTACCGAAAAGCTGCGGATCGGCGATGTCGTTCTCGAGCTCGCGAAAACGCTCGCGCTTGCGGTCGATGAGGGCGTGGAAGTCCATAAACAAAAACGGTGACTCCGAAAACGTTCGGAGTCACCGTTTGTGCGGCGGAATCAGCTAAACTTTCTTGACGCCGACGCCGGCGCGGGAAGCTTTCGTGCTGCCGTAGCGGCGCGCGAATTTCTCGACGCGTCCCGCGGTGTCGACGAACTTCTGCTCGCCGGTAAAGAAAGGATGGCAAGCGGCGCAAATGCCGATCTTGATGTCCTTCCGCGTCGAGCGGGTATGGTAGACCGCACCACAGGCGCAGCTAATTTCAGTCTCGGTGTAGTCAGGATGAATGTCCGTTTTCATAGGTCAAAAAGAGCTGGCAAAGTAGCCGCGAAGCAGGTGCGTCGCAAGTGACGATCGCCGCCGACCCGCTCCTCGCGGCGTGGGATGAAACGCTCGCCCGGCGCGGCGCGGAGCCGGCCGTTTACGACTCGCGCGGGCGCGTAGTCTTTCGCTTCCGCGAGCTCGAGGAATTGAGCCGCTCTTGCGCGCTCGATTTTCGCCCGGGAGAAATTCTCGCGCTCCAGATGGGGAATCATCCGCACTGGCCGGCCTGGTTTCTGACGGCGCTCCGGCGCGGCGTCGTGGTGCTCCCGCTCGAGCAAACCGTGAGCGCGCAGGAGCGTGCCTCGGCGCTGCGCACCTGCCGCGCGGCTGGATTAATGACCGGACCCGGGAAACCGAGCGAACGACTCGCGGAGACGGGGGCGATCGATTGGGCGGACCGGCCGCCGGTGCTGCTAAAGCTCACTTCCGGCACGACCGCGGCCCCGCGCGCGATCCGTTTCCGGAGCGCGCAACTCCTCGCAGATGCGGAGCAAATCTGCGACACGATGGGCATCGGCGAGCGCGATCGGAATTTCGGCGTAATCCCGTTCTCGCATTCCTACGGGTTTAGCAATCTCATCACGCCGCTGCTCGTCCGCGGCGTGCCGCTGGTGGTGAGCAGCGATCGGATGCCGCGCGCGGTCCTGGATGATCTCGCACGGACGGAGGCGACGGTGTTCCCGGGGATGCCGTTGTTTTATCAGGCCTTCGCCGAAATGCCGGAGGCGCCTGCGCTCCCGAACTTACGCCTCTGCATCTCGGCCGGCGCGCCGCTCACGCGACCGGTCGCGCGGGGGTTTCGCGGGAAATTTGGCCTCGCGATTCATTCGTTTTACGGCGCCTCGGAATGCGGCGGAATTTGCTACGACCGCGCAGCGACGGACGGACGCGAAGGCTTCGTCGGGCCGGCCATGACGGGCATCGAGTTGTTGCCTAACGAGTCCGACCGGGCGACGCAGATCGCCGTGCGGAGCGCCGCGGTGGGCGACGGTTATTTCCCAGAACCGGAACCGGCAAAACTCAGCGACGGAGTGTTTCGGCCAGACGATCTCATGGAGATCGGCGAGAGCGGCGTGCGCCTCGTGGGTCGGCTCTCCGACGTGATCAATGTCGCGGGGAAAAAGGTGAACCCGGCGGAAGTGGAAGCGCATCTGCTCTCCTACGAAGGCGTGCGGCAGGCGGTCGTCTTCGGCCGCGCCTCTCCTTTGCGCAACGAAGAGGTTACCGCTTGCGTCGTCGCCGCGAGCGGGACCGAAGAAGCTGCGCTGCTGCAATTTTGCCGGGAACGCCTGAGCGGCTGGCAGGTGCCGAAGCGGATTTTCTTTGTCGCGCAGCTTCCCGCGAACGAGCGCGGTAAAGTCAACCGCCGCGAACTCGCCGCTCAGTTTGCGACGGGAGCCGATCGGCCAAGGAACTCGAAGGCACTCACTTGACGAGTTCGCCGCGATTGTAAAATTGAAACCATATTATGCGAACCATCCTTCTTTCCACACTCGGCGCCATCATCCTGCTCGCGACCTTCTCCAGCTGCTCCACCACCGTCCGGACGGATAACGGCCATGCCGTGACCACCGGCGTGCATACGAACTAAAGCGTTCGTTAGGCAAAGAGCGCTACTCGAGCCGAGCGGCGCACCCATCTTAAGGAGGCGGGTCGCGTGAGAAACTTTCTTTGCTTTTCACGAGCGGTCCGGCATTGCTGGCCGCGATTTGTTTTGCCTGACTTGCGTCAGGCGTGGCTTCGTTAGTTACTCCTCTTCACGGTGCAAGAAGCTGATCCCGCCCCGACCAAGACCCCTCCTTTCCAGGTTTTAATCCTCGAGTCGGAGGAGAAGCTAAGCGCCGAGATCGTCGCCGCGCTCGGGGAGGCAGTTCCGGGAACGAGCAGCGCAGTCGCGCGTTCCGTGAGCGAGGCCCAGCACCTCGTGATCGCGCAAAAGCCGGAGCTCTTCGTGCTCGATGTCGACGCCGGCTACGAGGCTGCGCAGGAGTTCATCTACGATCTGCGCACGAGTCATCCGAAAGCGCGCGCGATCATCCTCACCGCGACCCATTTCACCGCGCAACGCGACCATGTCTCAGGCTTGGGCCCCATTCATTTTCTCGAGAAGCCTTTCCCGCGCGGCGATTTTATAACCCTGGTGGAGGCGCTCCTCGCGCCGGCCGGGAGCAGTGAAGGCGAACGCTTTCAAGGCACGCTGAGCGATCTGCACATCGCGGATATTATCCAGCTGAAGTGCATCAGCGGCGCGACCTCGATGCTGGAATTCACCGGACCGAAGGGGGAAAAGGCGCGCGTCTATTTCGAGAACGGACAGGTGCGCCATGCGACCGCGCCGGGCAAGGAGGACGCGAGGCGTTTAACCAGATCGTCGACTGGAAGGGCGGCGTCATCTCCGAAGTGCCGGTGCCGGAGAACCCGCCGCGCACGATCACGCTCGACTGGCAGGTGCTGCTGATGGAAGCCGTCCGCACCATCGATGAAAGCCGCGGCGCTGAAGCCACCGAGGCGAAGATGCCCGGGGAAGCCGGCGCAAAAACCATTTTGGTCATCGACGATAGCCTCATGCTCCTGAGCTTCGTGCAAGAAATCCTGACCGAGCAAAACTATCACGTGATCACCGCGCCGACGGCCGGGGAAGGTCTGCGCGCTTGTCACACGAGCGCGCCGGGATTGATCCTGCTCGACTACCTGCTCCCCGACATGAAGGGCGACGAAGTCTGCCGCAAGCTCGTGGCGGACGCCGCCACTTCGAAAATTCCAGTCGTTTACATGTCTGGCTTCGGAACCGATCTCCGTCCGGACAAAAGCGAAATCCCAACGTCGTCGGCTCGCTCAGCAAACCATTCACCTCGGAGTCACTGATCACAGCCGTGAAGGAATACCTGAAAAACGGCGCGAGCGCTGCGCCGAAACTGGCGCCGCCGCCAAGCGCCGCTCCAAAATCCTCGGCGCCGGCGGTTGTTCCTGGGCGGATCGTGGCGCAGGAAAACAAGCCGGTCGAGTTTGAAGCGCGCGCGGCCACGAAAGCGACCCCGAGCCCAACGGCGCCTGCCTTTTCCGCGCCGACGATGACCAAAAAAGAAGAAAGCCCCACCCGGATCGTGGCGCAGGAAGGCAAAGCGGTCGGCTTCGGTCAACCCGCTGCTCCTGCTCCCGCTTCCGCGACCGCTCCGAAGAGCGCGCCTGTCGTGGCTTCATCGGCCCCGGCCCCGGCCGCCAGGATTTCCCCCGCTCCGGTCTCCACGCCGCCTGATCCGGCGAGCGCTTATTTTTGCGGTGACTCCAGTTTTTTCTCGATCCAGTGGGCGCTGCAAACGATCGCCCGCGAGAAACTGACCGGCACCCTCCGCACCTTCTGGGGCCACGCCTCCGTCGAGTTGCTCGTGCGCGACGGCCGCGTCCTCCTCGTGACCACGCGCGACCCAAAGCTCTATTGCGAAGAAGCGCCCGTCACCCTCCTGAACGTCGATGAAAGCCGGGTCGAAGCCGCCCGCGTCGAGCAGATCGCGACCGGCTGTCCGCTCTTTGTTACTCTCGCGAAGGAGGGCCTGATCCTGCGCGATCCCGGTCTCCAGTTCGGCCAGCATTACGGTCAGAAATTATTCGCCCAACTCTGGGCGGCCGAGAAAGTGCGGTTCGTTTTCGAGCAGCAGCCGGTGCCCGAATACACCCGCGACCTGCCGCCGGGCGAGGACAGCATCGACCAGTGGTCGCTGAGCACTTTACGCTTCGTGCAGTACGAGGAACTCGGGAACAAAGCGATGGCCGATCCCACCTCCGTGCCGGCTTACACCCGCGATGGGTACGATCGCGTGCCGCAGCTGCGCCTGACCGTGGCCGAAGCGCAATTCGCCTCGCAGTTCAACGGCTCGCGTTCGATCGCGCAGATCTCGAAAAACCTCCGGCTCGACATCAAGTTCGCGCGGCTCACGCTCTTCCGTTTTAGTGCCCTCGAGATCGTGGAATGCTGGCCCGCGCAGCTCGCGCAAAAGCCGGAAGGCCGCGGCGGGTTTCGCGGACTTTTCGGTCGTTAAGCGCAGCCGCGGCGGCGGATAGTGCTCACGAGAGGAGTCGAACCTCCACGGGTTTCCCCATACGGTCCTGAGCCGTACGCGTCTGCCATTCCGCCACGTGAGCTTAGCTTCGCCGGAGGCGGCTGCTAAGTTGCGCGCGCTACGCGGAGGCGCAAGCGAAATGGGATCAGCTCGCGCCTCACCCGCGGCGCTTCTTTTTCGCCCGCTCCTCGAGCTTCGCTGCCTGCCTCGCTTTGCCTAACGAGCGCAAAAGATCCGCATAATTGGAGGCTACGATCTCGTAGTCCGCCGGGGGTTTGGCGGCAGCCTCTTCCCACGTCTCGAGTGACGCGCGGTACAACTCGGAAGCGCGGGCGTAATCGCCACGCGAGTGGTAGACCACCGCCAGATTGCATTTCGATTGCGCGATGTCGCTGTGCGTCGGCGGATGCACTTTCTCGCGGATGGCGAGGGCGCGCAGATTTATTCTCTCCGCTTCGTGGAAGCGGCGCGCGTTTGTGTAGAAAACGGCGAGGTTATTCAGCACCGATGCGACATCCGGGTGCTCGGGTCCGAGCTGCTTCTCGTAGATCTCAAGCGCACGCAGGTAGTAGGGCTCCGCTGCTTCGGCGCGGCCAGTTTTACGATAGATCAGTGCGATGTTGTTGAGCATCGTGCCGAGCTCGCCGTATGGCAGCTCCGGCAGCTGTGTGCCTGCTTCGATCGCTTTCTCGTAGTAGGTTATCGCCTCTTCCGTTTCGCCAAGGTTGTCCGCGAGAAAGCCAAGGCGGCGCGCTGAACGATAGATCGCATGCGGGTCTGGCGATTCACCTCGCGTGAGAACGGCGTGCGCTCGCAGCAGGTAAGGTTTAGCTCCGGCACTGTTCCCCGACTGATCGTGCAGCTGCCCGAGCTTTTCGAAGCTGATCGCGACGTTCGGGTGGTCGGTCGCGAATGCGCGCTTCCCGACTTCGACTGCGGTCTCTGCCACGCGGATCGCGTCCGGTAACCGCTCCGCGTGCCGGAGCATGTCCAGCTTGTCGTTGAGAATGGCCCAGAGCTTCTCGTCGCCCTTCACGCGGCTCACCAGCCTTCGCTGATCTGGCTGACGAGTCGGACTGCAAGATCTTCCGCGGCGAGTGGCAGCGCCTGCCGTTCGTCAGTT
>JBBSUP010000050.1:0-25424 GCA_038234295.1 Chthoniobacterales bacterium | reverse complement strand
TGGCGGTGTTTTGGTTTTTCTAGTTGCCGCGGTGAGACCGGGGGTTCCAGTTCGCCGGGGGGGCCACCCCCGCGTTTGCCCACCCCCCACACGTCTACAACGCTACCCGGGGTGTCCACCGCAGCGCGCCGAACATGCTCACCAAAATTAGCAGCACCCCAAACGTGCAAACAATCGCCGCGCCCGAGGGCAGATCCCAATGGAACGAAAAGAACAACCCGGCGACGCCGCCGATGAGCGCGATCGCCCAGCCGATCAGGAGGCGTTTGCCTAACGAGCCCGCGAGGCTGAGGCCGCAGACCGCCGGGACGATCAGGTAAGTGAAGACGAGGAGCACCCCAGCGATGCGGACAAAGCTCGTGACCACGAGACCGAAGAGCGCGTAAAACAGGAAATCCCACCAACGCACCCGAAACCCTTTTTCATAAGGGCCTTCGCGATCGAACGAGACGAGCAGGATCGGCCGCCGAAGGGCGAAGTGCACCGCGCCGACGAGCGCGAACAGCCCGAAGCATTTCCAAACATCGGTCGGGCTCACGAGGAGGATGTTGCCCACGAGCATACTCTTGATTTCCTCGTCGCCTTCCGCCGCGCGGCTCAGCAGGAGCACCGCCGCCGCCGCGGCCACGACGTAGCCGATGCCGATGATCGCCTCCTGCGGAATCTGGCTCGCGCGTTTTCCGTCACCGAAAAGACCGCCGCGCCGACCAGGGTGAACCCGAGCGCGATGAAAAACGCCGGCCAACCCTCGAGGTTCAGGTGCAGCAGAACCTGGTGTGTGGATGGGTCGGATTGATCCGACCGAAGGCAGAGAAAAACTGCCCGGCTTTCAGCCTGCAAACCCGCGGGCAGGCTCGTGGTTTGGAGGAAAGCTTCCTCGGCCTCGATCTCGGTTTCGTTGTTGTTGTTGAGCTTGAGAACGATGTTCGCGAAGCCCTCGAAATAGGGATCCACTGCGCCATCGAGCGCGAGTTCGAGATTGCGCGCATTGAAGCCGCGCTGAAGCGGATCGTGATCGCCGACTTCGAGCCATCGAGATTGCGCTCCGTGGAATAGGCGAGCGCGAACTGGCCATCGAACGAGATGTTCATGTAGGTGCCGCCGGCGCGACTGCCGGCGATCGTCATCGGCGCGGTCAGCGCGGCGCCCACACCGCTCGTGGAGATGGTTTCCGAGGAAGTTGTGACGGCGGCATCGGTCGTGGGGAATTTCGTGGCCGGGGCGGCCGCGGGCGTTGAGGCCGCTGCCGGTGCGGAGCTGGCGACAACGAGCGAATCATCCGTGGTCGGAAAAGCCGTGGCTGGCGCCGACGTGGCGCTCGTCGCTGCGGATGCGACCGGCAACGGCGCTGGCTCGACGCTCATTTTCGCGAGCGTCTCCTGTTGATCTTTCACCTGTTGTTGCAGGGTCTTCACCGTATCGGTGAGCGCCTGGACCTGTTGGCGCAAAAGTTCGAGGTCGTTAGGCGAAGGCGCTGGCGAGGGCTCCTCCGCGAACAAAGCAACCTGCGCGCAGAGGCACGCGACCGCAGTTAAATATTCTTCTTCACCTGACTCCTCCCCCTAGCCGCGGCTCCAAGGCGGCGGCGACGAAACACGGACGGATGCGTTCGGGCGCGAATTGGATTCCAGCGGCGCGAAGAACGCGCGGGCGTCGCTGCCCCGAAAAAGATCCGGGCGCAATCCAATCGTTAGGCGAAGCGGGGCGGGGCGTGCTCGAAAAGCGCGGCGCCGGGAGCGAAGACTGCGACCGCGAGCGGATGGAGCGCGGGGATTTTCTCGAAGAGCACGACCGGGCGCGGTGCGACGAAAACGATCGGCGCGGTCGCCGATTCACAACGCCCGCTGGCCAGCAGCGTAACCGCGCACTCATGGGTCGGAAGCGCGGCGTCGCCGTGCGAGCGCTCGTGCAGTTGCGGCGCGACGGCGAGACCGAGCGCGAGCAGGAAAGCGACGAGCAAACCGCTCGCGACGAGAGCGCGAAGACGACGAATGGCTTCTAGGACGATGCGGACCTTGCGGCCCGGCTTCGCCTTGCGCAAGGCGCGAAAAATCAGCGGCGTTCGCCGACCGACTGATAACTTTCCCAGGAACGCCAGGCGCGTTCGTAGTTTTCCTGCGCCGCCCAGGCCTGAGCCTGGAGGTAGTAAAAATAGGCGGGCGCGTCCGAGCGCGCGGTGAAATGACGGACGGTCGCGAGCGCGTCCGCGCGTTTTCCGGCGGCGGTTTGCGCGCGGTAGAGGGCGTAGCCGACCGCGTAGTCGCCTGGGTTTCGGTAAAGCTCCTGCTCGAGCTGAGCGAGCGCGAGCGCGTTCGTCGCCTCCGGAAGCGCGGGCGGCCGCGCGTATTGCCTAACGAGCGCCCACGCTTCCGCAAACGCACCGCGACTCGCCTGCCAGCGCGCCAAACCGGGCCAGGCGTACGGCGCCCAATCCGGATGTTCCTGCACCGCACGCGCGAGTTCGTCGAGCTGCTCGCGCATGGCCCAGAGCGCGAAGAGCCGGGTCTTTTGCGCGGGATCGAACTCCGCGAGCGCCGGGTCGCGCGCGCGCAGTTCCGCGAGCGCGGCGGGGAATTTCTTCCCGGGCAGATTCTCCAGCCAGGTGATCGTTAGGCCAGGATCGCCCACGGCGAAATCGCCGAGACGCGCGAGCACCCGCGCGTCGTAATCGCCCGCGAGCGCAAACATTTGCGAGTAAAGCGCGCCCGGATCATCCGCCCGCCGGCGCATCGCTTCGCGCCAGGCGCTGAGCGCGTAGGTCGGCTGCACGGTGAGCCAGGTTTTACCTTCCTCAAACGGCAACTGCCACGCGCTCGGTTCAAGAAAACGGGCGCGCCGAAAATCGGCAACTGCTTCCGCGTCCGGCCGGCGCAGACCGATCCGGGAGACGCCGCGGACAAAATAGAGTTCCCAGTCGAGCGGCGCCCACACGAGTCCGCGATCGAGGGCCCCGATCGCCTCCTCGAAACGATGCCCGCGATTCGCGAAAGCGGCCGCGCGCTTGGCGTTTTCGACGCCGAGCCGGCCGGGCACGAGCCGTTCCTGCCGCCAGCTAAAAAACCAGGTGACGCCGGCCACGATGAGTACGACGCCGACGAGCCGGAAAGCAATCGGCAGCCAGCGCCGCGGCGCGCAGGAAACGGGCCGATGCTGCGCGAGCCCGAGCAGGAAAGTGCCGGCGAGAAATGTCCCGAAGCGATGCGCTGAGACATCGACCAGGCCGTGCAAGGCAAAGAGCAGCGCGCCGAGCAGCGCGGCGTAGCGCAGGCGCTGGTTCGTCCCTTCCTGAAGCGGAAAAATCCGCCTAACGAAAAGCGCAAACGCGGCGAGCACGAGGACGACGCCGGGCCAGCCCAGCTCGCTCGCGAGCCAGAGCCAATCGCTCTCCGGATGGAGGGAACGCCGCGCGCCGGCCGCGGAAGCGTCACGGAAAAGCGCGAAGACGCTCTCGAAATTTCCGAGCCCGAGACCGCACCAGGGCGAGGCGTGGATCATCGCCAGAGCGTCGCGGAAAATGAGCAGGCGATAATCCGAAGCGACACCCGCATCGCCGCCGAGGCGGAAATGAAAACGCGCGATCGTCGCCCCGCCGAAGAGGAGCAGCGCGCCGATCAGCAGCAGAAAAACCGAGACCGCGATCGCCACCGCCGCTCCGCTCCATTTTCGAAAAGCCAGCCGCACGAGCCACGCGACCGTGCCGAGCACAAGGATGAGAATGCCGGCGCGTGAGAAGTTAAATATCAGCGCCGCGACGAGCACGCCGACGCCGCCGAGCCAGAAGAGCCCGCGCCAGCGGCCGCGCCGGATGTCGTCCTCGAGGCAGGCGAGCACGATCAGGGTGGAGATGCCGAAGAGGTCGCCGGTCTGGTTGCGATTCGGGTAGGGGCCGAAGTTGCGGACGTTATGCCAAAATGGGAGCGAGCCATCGCGGAGATGGAGGAAGATCGCGAGCGCGGCGAGCGCGATGATACCCGCCGCAAAAAAACGCGCCGCGCGGCGGACGTCGCGCAGATCGATTTCCGCGGTGGTGACGTAGTAAAGCCAGGCGAATCCGGCGAGCAGCGTGATGCCGCTATCGAGCGTGAGCCACGGCTGTACGCTGACGGTGCCTGGCAATTGCACCCCGAAATCTTTCGTGAGCGCGATGCGCCAGGCCGGCACGTGAAACCATTCCGCGGGCAAAAATGCCATCGCCGCGAGCGCGAAAAAAAGCAGCGCGATGACGTTGAGCGCGGCCCCGAGCGAGAGCCGCGGCGGCCGCGCGAGCAGGAGCAGACCGAAGCCGGCGAGGACGATACCCTCGCTCCAGCGCGCGGTGCTGCCGCCGAGAAAACTCGCGAGCAGAACGATTAACGGCAGCGCCACCGCCGTCCAACCGGCCGCTGTGTTGCTCGCGACCTGCGTCGACGCGGCGTGGGAAGGTTGTGAGTTAGCCATGAGGCAAAGCCGGTTGGTATGGGAGTAGCTCTACGATTTTAGGCTGACGGAAGCGGCCGGATTGTGCCAGTCTCGCGCCTGCGGGCCCGCGCCCCAGCAATTCCCCTCGCCTCATGATTTTCCGTCGCAGTCGATAAACATGCTCACTCAGCGCACGCAAGGTTTGTACCGCTTGTTTCTGCTTTGCCAGCTCCTCCTGGTGGCGGCGCTCTTTTGGTTTGGGGTCTGGGTGATGGTGACCTTTTACACCCCGGGTGCGCATCTCACCCAAGGCAGTTACACGACTTATTGCACGATGCTTTTCGTGGGGTTGCTTGCGGAATCCCTGAGCCGTGAGGGCTCGAAAAATTACTTCCTCCAGGCCGAGCTCCTCCGGCAGCACCGGCTCGCGCTGCGCCAGACGATCGCGAGCGTAGGCGCGCTCGTGCTTTATCTGATCGCGGCGAAAGACGCATTCATTTCGCGCATCTTCTTCTTCAATTTCGTCCCTTGGCTCTACATCGCGCTGCTCTTCTCGCATCACTTCCTGCCGCGTTTTTTGGCGCGCGGAATTTTCGGGCTGCGCGACGAGAAAACTCTCCTCGTCGGCTCGACCGCGAAGGCTAAACAACTGCGCGGCTGGCTCCGCCGCAAAGCCGATGTCGGTCTCCGCACCGTCGGGATCATTTGCGAGGAACCGCTCGACTGTACCGAGGACAAGATTCCGGTCCTCGGCGGCACGGAGAAGTTGCGCTCGGTCATTCTCGAGCAGGGCGTGACGCAGGTGATCGTGCTCGAGTTCCCGCAGTTCAACGAAGCGGATCGCGAGGTGATTAAGACTTGCGACCAACTGGGCGTGCGGCTTCTGATTGTGAGCGATCTCGAGGAAAAGTTACGTCACCCGGTGACGCATTTCGAGGACGATGGGTTCCGGTTTATCGGCCTGCGCGAAGAGCCGCTCGAGAACCCGCTCAACCGCGCGTTCAAGCGCACCCTCGATGTGGTAATCGCGGTCCTGCTCATGGCGCTGTTTTTTCCACCGCTCGCTGTGATCGTCTGGATCGCGCAACGGCTGCAATCGCCCGGGCCGCTCTTTCATCGGCAGATCCGCGCGGGGATTCAGAACCGGCGTTTCGAGATTCTGAAATTCCGGACGATGCGCCCGGAGAATCACGACCTCGCGCGGCAGGCGACGACTGAGGACGAGCGCGTTTATCCGTTAGGCAAATGGTTCCGCAAACTGAGCATCGACGAGATTCCGCAATTCTGGAATGTGCTCCGCGGCGAGATGAGCGCGGTCGGGCCGCGTCCGCATCTGATCGAGCATAACGAGCAGTTCTCGCGGCTGATGTCGGCCTATCATGTGCGCGCTTTTGTGAAGCCGGGGATCACCGGGCTCGCGCAGGTGCGTGGTTTCCGCGGCGAAGCGCAGACGAGCAAGGACATCGAGAACCGGGTCGCGTGCGACCTGGAATATCTGGAAAATTGGAACCTGATGCTCGAGTGCGGGATCATCGTGCGCACGTTCGCGCAGCTCGTGGTGCCGCCGCCTTCGGCGTATTAGCGGCGCTCGCAAAAGACCGGTCATCCTGAGCGGAATGGAGAGAGCGGCGGAGCGAACGGAATGAAGTCGAAGGATCCCGTGGAGCTGCTGGGAAGCTCCGCGGCTCGAGCACCTGCAACGGGAGGTTTTCAGAAACCCCGCGGGATCCCTCGACTCCGTTCCGCTGCGCTCCACTCCACTCGGGATGACGAGTTTCGGGGCCGGGCCGCGCCTAACGACCGAGCCGCTCTTCGAGCTGCTGCAACTGCGCGAGCAGTTCTTCGGGCACGTTCGGCGCGAGCGAGTCGAAGAATTCCTTCGCCCCGGCAAGTTCCTCCGTCCATTCCTCCGGCTTCACCGCGAGCAGTTCCTTGAGTTGTTCCGCAGAAACCCCCTCCAATCCCTCGAGATCTAAATCCTCCGGCCGCGGGACGCAGCCGATCGCGGTTTTCTGCGCGCCGCTTTTTCCTTCGCAGCGGTCGATGATCCACTTCAGCACGCGCATGTTTTCGCCGAAGCCCGGCCAGAGGTAGTTGCCGTCGGCATCCTTCCGGAACCAGTTCACGTGGAAGATCAGCGGCGGGTTCGTTAGGCGCGGGCCGGTCTTGAGCCAGTGCCGGAAATAATCTCCGATGTTGTAGCCGCTAAACGGGAGCATCGCCATCGGGTCGCGGCGCACTTTCCCGACCGCGCCGGTCGCCGCCGCGGTCGTCTCGGAAGCCATCGTCGCGCCGATGAAAACGCCGTGTTCCCAATCGAACGCGCGGAAGACCAGCGGCATGGTGTCGCTGCGGCGCCCGCCGAAAATAATCGCGCTAATCGGCACGCCTTTCGCGTCGTCGGCCTGTGGATCGAGGACGGGATTGTTCTGCATCGGCACGGCGAAACGGCTGTTCGGGTGCGCCGCTTTTTCCTTCGAGTCGGGCGTCCAGGGATTGCCTTTCCAATCGGTCGCCTCGTTAGGCACAGGGCCGTCCTTGCCTTCCCACCAGACGTCGCCGTCGCTCGTGAGCGCGACGTTGGTGAAGAGCGTGTCGCGCTCGATCGATTTCATCGCGTTCGGGTTCGACTTGTAGCTCGTCCCCGGCACGACGCCGAAGTAGCCATTCTCCGGGTTCACCGCGTAGAGCCGGCCGTCGCTGCCGATCTGCATCCAGGCAATGTCGTCGCCGACGGTGGTGATTTTCCACCCGTCGAAATGCGGTGGCGGGATGAGCATGGCGAAATTGGTTTTGCCGCAGGCGCTCGGGAACGCCGCCGCGACATAATGCTTTTCACCCTTGGGCGATTCGACGCCGAGGATGAGCATGTGCTCGGCGAGCCAGCCCTGCTTTTTCGCGAGGTAGGAAGCGATCCGGAGCGCGAGGCACTTCTTGCTCAGGAGGACGTTGCCGCCGTAACCGGAGCCGACCGAGATGATCGCGTTGTCCTGTGGGAAATGGCAGATCCAGCGATGCTCCGGGTCGATCTGAAGCAGCGAATGAACCCCGTGATTGAACTCGCCATCAGTGCGCGCGGCGAGTTTCTCAGAAGCCTGCGCGCCCATCCGCGTCATGATGCGCATGCTCAGAACGACATAAATGGAATCGGTAATTTCGTAGCCGATTTTGGCGAGCGGCGATTCGGCCGGGCCCATGATGTAAGGGACGACGAACATCGTGCGTCCGCGCATCGCGCCTTTGAGCAGGCCCTGGAGTTTGCTGTAGGTCGCAGCGGGATCGCCCCAGTGGTTGGTCGGGCCCGCTTCCTTTTCCGTCGGCGTGCAGATGAGCGTGAATTGCTCGACCCGCGCGACGTCGTTTTGGTTCGAACGATGGAGGTAACAACCCGGCCGCTTCTCCTGGTTGAGCTTGATCAACACTCCCTGCCGGCACGCTTCTTCGAGGAGGTAGTCATTCTCCGCCTCGGACCCGTCGCACCAGAAAATGTTCTCCGGCTCGGTCAGCGTCTGCACTTCGTGCACCCAGTCGAGCACGGCCTGCTGGGCCGGTTTGTTTTCGCCCATGCCTTTGGGCGGGGTGATGGCAGGAGCGATTTTATCCATAATGAGCGACGGCGGCCGAGCAGGCGGATGGTTAATTTGACCGCTTCGGCTGCGGGGCCAAGAAAAATCTCGCGCCGAACGCACCGCGTCGAACCGCTCACTGCGAACGGTTCGCTCGCTCCCTGTAGACGCTTCGCTCTGCGAAGCGCGGGTATCGGCTCGACCTTTAGAGCGATTGGAGCGAACCCCCGCGCTTCGCAGAGCGAAGCGTCTACAGCGCAGAGCGGGAACGCGCAGCGGAGAACAGGAGCGTGCGGCACACGCCGCGCGACCGGCTCTTGCGCTCGGGGAACGCGCGCCGTTTACTACTGGCTAATGTTCGGCGTCGTCACTTCCAATGATGACTACCAGCCTGTCGGCTGGATGGGCCGCTATCCGATTCGGATCACCACCATCCTCGTCGCCTGCTTCGTTGTCGGCATGTTCGGCACGGTCATCGCGAGCTCGGCGCACTGGGATGTGCTCACCCCGTTCGCGTTTCAGACGCAACTCTTCTGGCACGGCTACATCTGGCAGCCGCTCACCTGCATCCTCATCCAGGGCGCGTCGTTCTTCTTCCTCTTTAACATTTTCTTCCTCTACTGGTCGGGCGTGGAGGTGGAGAAATTCCTCGGGCGCCGGCGTTATCTCACGCTCCTCGGGATGCTGCTGCTCGTGCCGCCGGTGCTCATGACCTGCTGGAGCGCGGCCGGCGTGCACTGGACTTATTTCGGCTCTTACGAACTCTCCATCGGCATGTTTATCGCCTTCGCGACGCTCTATCCGAACGTCGAACTCTTCGGCTGGGTGACGCTGAAATGGCTCGCCTTCGCCGGCCTCGTCCTCGCTTCGATGCAGTTCCTCCCGAACCACGAATGGGGCAATCTTTCCGTGCTCTGGGGCATGTGCCTCGCCGCGTTTCTCTATCTGCGAATCATCGGCAAGGCGATTTCGTTCGCGCTCCCCGAAGCGGTCACGAACCTCTTCCAGCGCAAGCCGAAACTGACCGTGGTCCCGCGCGAAAGCGCCGCCCGGCGGATCGAGCCGGAGGATATCTACGACTCGATCGATCCGGTCCTCGACAAGATCTCGAAGTCCGGCATCGGCAGCCTCACTGCGAGCGAACGGCGCGCGCTCGATCGCGCGCGCAATCGCCTGCTCAAGAAATCCAAGTGAACGAAAACGGCGCCGCGCTGTTGCGGATCAGCGTGGTCGTGCCGTGCTGGAACGACCGGGCGAATCTCGAACGGCTCCTGCCGGCGCTCGTTAGGCTAGGGACGCTCCACGAGATCATCGTGGTCGATGCTTCCGCTAATCCCGCGACCGCGGAGCTGGCGGAGAACGCCGGCGCGACCTACCTGCGCGCGCCGGAACCGAACCGCGGCGCGCAGATGAATCTCGGCGGCGCCCGCGCGAGCGGTGATGCACTTATTTTCCACCACGCCGATGGTCTTCTCCGGGGCGAGCACGTGGCCGCGATCGCACAGGCATTGCGCGATCCGGCGGTGATCGGCGGCGCGTTTTATCGGAAGTTCGACCGACGCCACCCGCGCTTGCTCTGGCTGGAAACGGTCGCGCGCTTTTTCACCCGGCGCGGCGGAACGCTCTTCGGCGATCAATCGCTTTTCGTTAGGCGCGAAGTCTTCGCGCGGCTCGGCGGGTTCGCGCCGATCCCGCTGATGGAAGACATGGAGTTCTCCAAGCGCCTCCGCCGGAGCGGCCGCATCGCCGTGCTCGATCCGCCAATGGAATCCTCGAGCCGCCGCCACGAACGCCGCGGCGCCTGGCGCACCTCGATCCAGAACGGCCTCTTCATTCTCCTCTACTCCGGCGGCTGCTCACCGCACCGGCTCCATCGCTGGTATTACCGCGAGCGGCGGAGCGCGCC
Source organism: Chthoniobacterales bacterium (assembly GCA_038234295.1). Taxonomy (GTDB): domain Bacteria; phylum Verrucomicrobiota; class Verrucomicrobiia; order Chthoniobacterales; family UBA10450; genus Palsa-1392. Next base: position 15,554 of record JBBSUP010000050.1, on the reverse strand, counting down.
GAACGAAGCCGCGCCTACCGAAAAGGTCGTCCCGAGCGAAGTCCCGCGGCCGCGGGACGCAGTCGAGGGAGCCCTTGGCGAAAGCTTAGAGGGCGTCTAAAAAGTCGTGTCATCCCGAGCGGAGCCCCGCGGCCGCGGGGCGGAGTCGAGGGATCCCGTGGCGTTACCTGAAAGCTCACTCCACGGGATTCCTCGACTGCGCTCCGCTCCGCTCGGAATGACCCACTTTTTTAACGCCGTATTCTCCGCAGCTTATTTCCTCTGCCACGCGATCTGGAAGCCGCGATGCTCCGGCTCCGTCCGCGGCTCAAAATCCTTCCAGACCAGCCGCATTTTCGTCGGCGAGAGAATCCGCCAATCTGGACGAGCGGGCGAAACCCCCGAGCCGGAAGAGCTCTTCCACAAGAGGTCGTCAACGGTCAGACCATCGGTCAGAGTGACGCCGGCGATCATCTCGCCGATCGTGCCTTTCCAGACGCCGCCGGTCGCGGTGGTGTATTGGAAGAAAGTAACCGGCGGCATCTCCGCGACGGTGCCGCCGTTAGGCACCCGGTAGTGCCGCTCGATCGTCACCTCCCGGCCGACCGGGAACTCGACGTCGATCGCGTGCCAGATCTGTTCGAAGGCGCCCTTCTCCCCGCGGCGCGCGGGGGTGTCGAAGCCATCGCGCTCTTTCACCCAGCCGCGAAGGGGGCGGGACTTGCGCTCCTTGCCATTCACGAAAGTCACGAGGTCTTGCAGCGGACCGCTGAGATCGGAGCCGTCGTCCATTTCGTTATGGAACATCTTCGTGCGATCCGGAAAACCGACGATCTGACGGGCGGGCGCGTCCGTTTTGGTGTTACGGAAAACGAAGGTCGCGCGCACCGCGGTTTCCTCTTTGCCGAAAGTGATCGCGAGATGCTCGCGCACCATGCGAATGACGCTCTCCGGCCCGTGCCGATCGCCGAGCGGCGCGGGCCCGTCGCGCCCATCGTGCAGCGCGGTGTCATTTGCCCAGGAGACCGACGCGAGCAGGGCAAATGCGCACGTGCCAAGGAAAAAATATCTCTTCATTCCAACCCCTCTCTCATCTTGGGATCGGCGACGATGAACATCTCCCGGTCAGGCGGAAAAACGTAGGCTGCGCCGCCGCCGTTCATATGCCACCGCCAGGTTCCGACCCGACGACGAACGTCCCTTTCGCCCTGCATGGGTAGACATCGTAACCGTGGTGGTGTTCCGGACCTGAGATCGCGACCGTGCGCGCGAAGTAGTCTCGGATCGAGGCGACGGTGATGGCGAAATCAAAACAGTCACCGCCGCGATGGACCTCGGTGATGACGACGTCCCGAATTTTCCCGACCGGGTTTGGCGTGGCGCAGGAGCCCAGAAAAAGCGCGAACGGGAGGGCGGCGGCTTTAACTCTCACTCTGCAGGCTCTCGAAAAACTCCGCGGGCGTGGCGGCGGCGAGCAGCGCGTCGCGCCGCTCTGCGTTCTTCAACAACCGCGCGAGGCCGCCGACGCAGATGAGATAATCGTTCACCATCTGCTGCGGCACGGCGATGACGAAAAGGAGGTGCACCACTTCAGTTTGCCCGGGGAAAACAACGCCTTCCTGGCTCCGCCCAATCCCGAGAAGGATCTCGCTAACCAACTCCGTGCGCGTGTGCGGAAAGGCGACGCCGCCGTTCGCAACCGTCGAGCTTTTCTGCTCGCGCTCCATGACCGCGTCGTAAAATTTTTCCGCCTCGCTCAGCTCGCCGCCGTCGCGCAGGCGCTCGACAATTTCCCAGACGGCTTCGCTCGCGGTTTTGCCCTGGAGATCGAGGACAAGATGCTTTTCCGAGAAGAGTTCGGTGAGAAGAGGCGAGATCATGAACTGCGCAAACGATGGCGCGGAATCGACGGTTGTCGAAGGCGGCCGGACGCAGGTGCGGTTCGTTAGTGCAGATTGTAAATCTCGACCAGACCGATGCCGGTGCCGCCATTTTTGCCGGACTCGATCGCGGTGTAGCTGCCGGGCGGCAGCGTCGCCACGAGTGCCGCTTCGGCCGTGGAGGTCGGCGCGAGTTGGATGGCTTCGAGGTCTTCCTGGTTTGCTTTCCAGTTATCGTTCGAAGCGATTAACGCTCCGTCGGCATTGTATAAATCTAATTTCGGATCGGCGAGGGGATTGGCCACGCCGGCGGCGCCTAACGATGGGCCGAGCGCGCGGACCGCGATCTTGCCCGTGCCACCGGTTGGGCTCGCGACGATGAATCCAGCGATCATGACGTTGTCGCCTTGGTCGACAAAACCACGGGTGCTGATGTTCGCCAGTTCCGGCCCGATGCCCGGCGTGAGGTCGTAAATCTCGACCAAGCCGATGCCGCTCGCGCCGTTCTTGCCGCTCTCGATGACGGAGTAAGCGCCCGCGGTGAGGGTCACGATTATGGCGGCTTCGGCGTTGTCAGTGGGCGGAATACCGGTCGCGATGATCGCGGCGGATTGCGCGGTCTGCCAGTTATCGCTCTGGACGAGAATCGCGTTGGCCGCGCCGCCGTGCAGCTCAAGGGTCGGGTCGGCGAGCGTGCCTTCCACGCCCGCGCCAGCGAGGGAAGGTCCGAGGCCGCGAATGAGAAGCCGTTTCGAGCCGGAACCGGTGAGGATAAAGCCACCAGCGAGGATGCCCTCTCCCGGAAGAATTCGGAGGCGGGTGGAAATATTGACCAGCGCTGGGGGACGTTGCACCACCAAAAAAGCCGGGCTGTCGCCGGTCTCGGCGAAGACGGCGGAGGTGCCGTCGGGCGCGATCTTTTCGATCGTCGCCGACTGCGAATTGCTCGCGTAGAGATTGCCCGCGCCATCGAAAGCGAGCCCCATCGGTCCCATCAGTCCGGCGCTTTCGAGCGTGCCCAGTTCCCGCCCTGCAGCGGAGAAACGCTTGATCTTGTTCGAGCCGCTGTTCGTCACGTAGAGAATGCCCGACAGGTCGAAAACCATGCCGGTGGGATCGTTCAACCCGGTGCTCGCGAAAGTCCCGAGCGGAGTGCCGTCCGGGGCGAACCGCTCGACGGTATTACCAAAATTCGAGACGTAGAGATTACCGGCGTCGTCGAAGACGAGGCCAGTCGGGCGCGCGACTTCCGCGAACACGCCAAGGTCGGTGCCATCCGCCGCGAAGACTTCAACCGTGTCGCCGCCAAAGTTCGCGGCGTAGAGTTGGCCGGCGGCATCGAAAGCCAGCGCCATCGGAGCGTTCAGACCAGTGCTCGCGAAAACGCCGAGCGCTTTGCCCTCCGGGTCGAACTTCTCGATCGTGTTGTCGCTGGTCGAGATGTAGGAATTGCCGGCGCCGTCCAAGGCCATGCCCGTCGGGTAGCTCAGGAAAATCTTGCCGAACGCCGCGCGATGTCCCGAGCCGTCGACCCGCGAAATGCGCTTCGAGCCGAATTCCGCGAGGTAAAACGTCTCGCTGCTGGCGGCGTCGAGCTTCTGGTTGACCGGCGCCGCAGGAGGCGCCAGCGCGGACAGATCATCGAGCGCAGCCGGCTTGCGGCCCGACTCGTCGATATTCCCGACGGCGGTGACGTTCGTGTTCCGGTAAATGTCGGCGAGGTGAAGATTATTTTGAAAGATCGACTCGACGTAGTTCCGCGCGACGAAGACGTCATCGGAGAAAGCTACGGTGATTCCCGCGATCGGACGGTTCGAACCGGACGCCTTGTGCACGATGGTGTTGGCCGTAATGCGAATGCGTTTCTCGTGGCCGGTCTCCACCGCTGAAACCCCGATTGCGACGGGCGTGGGCGTGCGCGCGTCTGAGACCTCGAAGTAGTTATCGTGGATGTAAATCCCGTCGCCGAGCGGCGTGCCGAGACTTAGCTGACAATCGATGCCGCGAAGGCCGATCCCGTAGAAGTGATTTCCGGCGATCTCGAGGTCGAGCAGCTGGCCGGTGTCGAAATGCATCGAGGAGACGCAGTTGTAACTTTCGTTGTCGATGATCTGGACGCCGCGAGCGCCGTTGGCGCCGTAGGCTGAGGTGCCGTTCCAATCGTCCACCCGGCAGTGTTGGATCACGCCGGAAATATAAGCCTCGTCGCCCGCTCCTCCCAGGAAGCTGATCGCGCCGCCGTAATCGCCGAGAAACAAGAGCGCCTGGCAATCCTCGATCACCGCTCCGCTGACATCCTGCCAGACGCCGCCGGTGTAGTAGACGCTCACGGAAAGGACGAACGTCTCCGCGAGGCTCGCCCAGTTTCCGTAGGCATATTGATCGCGCGGACCCGACGAATCGCCGCGTGGTTTCCGCTGAGACTCACCGCTCCCATCTTCGTGGCGGCAGCGGCTCCGAGGTTCTGCCAGTTACAGTCCACGGTCAGATCCGTTACCTCGACGCCGTCGCCATCGACGTCCATTCGGTTTTGCAAAACAGGGTGTCCGTTCACCCCCGCGGCAGCAGGATAATAAACACATCGGAGCGTGGTCAGATCCATGCCCGCGCCGATGATTTTGCAGCCCACGGGAAGGTAAAACCCGTCGGGGTTATAACCGGCGGAGCCGGTGGTCTTGAAAAGCCCAGGGCCGAGATGGACCACCATGTAAGGGGTGAGGCCCTGCATAATGCGGTCGAAAAGGACCGCGGTATGACCGTCGTAGGGATTGTTGGAGGTGCCGGTCCCGGCGACGCCGTCCGTCCGGGCGGCGATCCAGATCTTCAGGCCCGCCGCCCGGGCGTTCGGCTCAGCGAGAGCGGATAAAACCAGTAGGAGAATCCATAATTTCCATACCATGGCCGCTGCTTAAGCAAATCGTGGGCCGAGGCTCGCCAATTGTGCCGGCCGGGCACCTGACGCATAGTGTTTGCCCATGGCTTTCCAGCTCGAATCCAGCTACCAGCCACGCGGCGACCAGAGCCAGGCGATCGCCAAGCTTCTGAAATCGGTCGCGGCCGGCAATCGCCACCAGACGCTGCTCGGCGTCACGGGCTCGGGCAAGACGTTCACGGTCGCGAACGTGATCAAGGAGATCGAGCGGCCGACGCTCATCATCTCGCACAACAAGACGCTCGCGGCGCAGCTCTACTCGGAGTTCAAGCAGTTCTTCCCGCGGAATGCCGTCGAATATTTCGTCAGCTACTTCGATTACTACCAGCCCGAGGCCTACATCCCGCGCTCCGACACCTACATCGAGAAAGACTCATCGATTAATGAAGAGATCGAAAGGCTCCGGCTCTCGGCCACGAGCGCGCTCCTCTCGCGCCGCGACGTGATCGTGGTCGCGAGTGTCTCCTGCATTTACGGCGTGACTTCGCCGGAGGATTACCTGCGCATGTTGCTCACGGTAAAACGCGGGCAGCAGATCACGCGCGAAGCCGTCCTTGGCCGGCTCGTCGATATGCTCTACGAGCGGAACGATGTGAACTTTGCGCGCGGGAAGTTTCGCGTCCGCGGCGACGTGGTCGAGGTCTATCCCGCGACGGCCGATGAAGAAGCGGTCCGTCTGGAGTTCTTCGGCGACGAAATCGATGCGATCACGCGTTTCGACCCGCTCACTGGTCACGCCCAGGAGTCGTTAGGCGTGATGACCTTTTTCCCGGCGAAGCAATTCGTGACGCCGGCGGATAAATTGAATCGCGCGCTTACTTCCATTCGGACGGAGTTAGACCAGCGGATCGTCCAACTGGAGTCGGTCGGGAAGTTACTCGAGGCGCAGCGGCTGAAAATGCGCACCGAGTATGACCTCGAGATGCTGCAGGAGATGGGTTTCTGCAACGGGATCGAGAACTACTCCCGACACTTATCCGGCCGCGAGCGCGGCTCAAAGCCTTTCACCCTGCTCGACTTCTTCCCCAAGGACTATCTCCTCGTGATCGACGAGTCCCATGCCACCATCCCGCAGATCGGCGGAATGTATGAAGGCGATAAGTCGCGCAAGACCGTCCTGGTGGAATACGGATTCCGCCTACCGAGCGCGCTCGATAACCGCCCGCTCAATTTCCCTGAGTTTATGGGCGTCGCGAACCAGCTTCTCTACGTCAGTGCGACGCCGGCGGAGTTTGAGATCAAGAATAGCGTCGTCGGGAATGAGAGTTACTTCCCGCATAAGCGCGATCGGATCGGCCAGGAGGAAGAAGTGCCGTTCGTGCTCCCGGGGAGAGCGCCCACCCAACTCAGCCGCACCGATCAATCGCCCGAAGACTTCGACGTCCACTCGCCGGGATCGCCGTTGATTGTCGAACAGATCATCCGCCCAACCGGGTTACTCGATCCCAAGATCACATTGAAGGGTTTAAAGAACCAAATCGACGACACGATCGAGTTATGTCGTCAGCGCGTGGAGAAACAGGAGCGCATCCTCGTGACCACGCTGACGAAAAGAACGGCGGAAGACTTATCCGACTATCTGCGCGATGTCGGCCTGAAGGTGCGCTATCTGCATAGCGACATCGACACGATCGAACGCGTGGAAATTCTCCGTGGTCTGCGTGCGGCGGACTTCGATATCCTCGTCGGGATTAACCTGCTCAGAGAAGGACTCGATCTTCCAGAAGTCTCATTAGTCTGCATTCTGGATGCGGATAAGGAAGGCTTTCTCCGGAGCCAGACGTCGCTGATCCAGACCGCCGGTCGGGCGGCACGCCACGTCAACGGCGAAGTGGCACTTTTCGCCGATACCATCACCCAGAGCATGCAGGCCCTAATCTCCATCTCCGACTATCGGCGCACGAAGCAGATGGAATACAACGAGAAGCACTGCATCACGCCTACGACCGTGCGCCGCGCGGTGCAGGAGAGTCTGCATACCATTCTGCGCGGCCGGGAAATAGCTGCCTCCGTGGTCAACGAAGCGGGCGGCGATTTTAATCTTACGGAGTTACTCCGCGAGCTGGAGGAAGAGATGCAAACGGCGTCGGCGAATCTGGAGTTCGAGCGCGCCGCCCTGCTGCGCGATCAGATCATGGAAGTAAAAAGCGGCACCGGCCTGTCCAAGATCGAGCCGAAGCGCAAGCCGGTGAAATACTCGCGGAACAACGGCCGGCGCCGCTCCCGCGTGTAGTCATCCCGAGCGAAGCGCAGCGGAGCCGAGGGATCCCGCCGGGTTTATGGACAGCGAAGTCGCGGCCTTCACATCGAACTTGGGCGCACGGCGACTGGCGGAAATGTTGCCGGACGGAGCTTCAAGAAAGCTCGACGGGATCCCTCGGCTGCGCTGCGCTCCACTCGGGATGACACGGCTGAGGTAGCCGGGATTTCTGGCCCGGGCCCGTGCTCGTACGAATTTAGCTACGCCCTGAAAGAATGCGTCTTCAGCCTGCGGTTTTCGTCCTCTTGATGCTGGCGTTCCAGCACACGCGGGCGCAGCTCGACGAACTCCAAGGCTTGAACGGCCTCACCGATGCCTCCCTTTCCGAGCTCTCGCAGCAGGATGACAATCGTCTCGGCGAAAAGGCGCTCGCCCTGCACCCGGACGAGTGGAAGCACGCCGAAGGCGAGCATTTCATCTATCACTACGTGCGGAATTTCGTCGCAAGCAGACTGGCGGTGGAAGCGGAATTTAATTTCCGCGTAGTCGGCAAAGAACTACAGAAGGAATCGCCGGCGGATGGTCGGAAGTCACATATCTATATTTTCGACCGAAGGGAAGACTGGGAGGACTTTCAGAAAGCCGGCGAGCTGGAGAAATGGACCGGCGGCATTCACTCCGCCGGGAGTCTCTTTGTGCAGCGCGACCCGTCGCATAAGTTCTCGGGGCACAGCCTCGGACATGAGATTGCGCACCTGCTGATCTATCGCTCCTACGGCTATCACATCCCCACGTGGCTGAACGAAGGCTTTGCCGAATATGTCTCGCGGAACTCGCGCGCGAGTTATCAGCGGGCACGGCAATATCTGGCCAAGCCGCACTCTCGCTCTCTCGCGCCCGCGGAGGTCATTCCGCTGGGTGAGCTGATCGCGTTCACAGTGCCGCCGAACGACCGGGTGGATGCTTTCTACGACGAAGCCGAACGTCTCGTGCGCTTTCTCGCGCAGAAAGATAAGGGTCGCTTTCTCACCTTCCTCGAGACTGTCTCCAAAGGAGAACCGTTCGAGCCGACGCTTCTGCATACCTATGCCGGCATCTTCGCCAGTCGCGCGGATTTCGAAGAGAAATTCCGAGTCTATGTCTCGAAAGATTGCGGGACCACTCTGCAGGATCCGGAGTAACTGGCGCGAGACTTAGTCCCTCGGGCTGTCATCCTGAGCGGAGCGCAGCGGAGTTGAAGGATCCCGTGGCGCTTCCGTGAATCGGCTTGGCGAACGAAGCCTTCATCGAAACTCGACGGGATCCCTCGACTGCGCTGCGCTGCGCTTGGGATGACAATCAGGCGATGGTGGTTTTTCGGAAGTTGCCAAATGCCTTCGCAACCTTCATGACTAAGACATGAACTGGACTAACTCTGCGCTTTGCCTTGTCACCGCGGCCGCGTCTTTCGCGAGCGCTTCACCTGCACCTGCCGCGGAGGATCTCGCCGCGATCAAAGCGCAGATCACGCAGCAGCACGACGCAGCGGTGAAGCGTTTGCAGGACTGGATCGCGCTGCCGTCGATCGCCGCCGAAAATCTGAACTACCCGGCCGGCACGGAGCTGATGGCGAAGATGCTCAAGGACGCGGGCTTTCAGGAAGCGAAGATCATCCAGACCGATGGCAAGCCCGGCGTCTTCGCGACGCTCGACGCCGGCGCGCCGAAAACGGTCGGGCTTTATTTCATGTACGACGTGAAGCAGTTCGACCCGAAAGAATGGTCGTCGCCGCCGCTCGAAGGGAAAATGGTGGACAAGCCGAACCTCGGGAAAGCGATCGTCGGCCGCGGGGCGGTGAATCAGAAAGGTCCCGAAGCCGCTTTCCTCGCGGCGCTCCACGCGTTCAAAAGCGCAGGCAAAAAGCTTCCGGTGAATCTCGTCCTCGTGGCGGAGGGCGAAGAAGAAATCGGCTCGCCCCACATCGGCCAGATCGTGCACCAACCCGAGGTCCAAGCGGCGTTTGCGAAAACGATCGGGGTCTTCATGCCCTCGGCTTCGCAGGGAACCGATGGCGTCGTCGCGGTCAGCCTCGGCGCGAAAGGCATCATCGAATGCGAGCTCACCTCCAGCGGCGAAAAATGGGGCCGCGGCCCGGCCAAAGACATTCATTCGTCGCTCAAGGCGATGGTGGACAGCCCGGCGTGGCATCTCGTGCATGCGCTGGATTCGCTCGTGTCGGCGGATGGCAACAACATCACGATCGAAAACTATCCGCAGCCGCGCCCGCTTAGCGCCGAGGAGAAAAAGATGATCGCGAACGCCGCGCAGCGGCAGGACGAAGCGCAGCGCAAGAAGGTGCTGGGCGTCCAGCATTGGATCGACGATCTCTCGTGGGAGAAAGCACAGGAACGTCTCGAGTCGCAGCCGACGGTGAACATCGAAGGCCTGGTCGGCGGTTACACCGGTCCCGGCGGCAAAACCGTTCTCCCGCATCAGGCGGTGGCGAAGCTCGATCTTCGTCTCGTCCCGGGAATGAAAGCGGCGGATGCGCTCGCGGCTTTGAAGGCGCATCTCGCGAAACAGGGCTTCGGCGACATCGACGTGAACATGACTGGCGGCTACGACCCGACCACGACTTCGCCAGACGCGCCGCTCATTCAGGCGCAGCTCACGGTGCTGAAAAGTGCGGGCATCGATCCGATGCTCTGGCCGTGGAACGCCGGGTCTTATCCCGGGTACGTCTTCACCGGCGAACCGCTCAAGCTCGCCTCCGGACATTTCGGTCTTGGCCACGGCAGCGGTGCACACGCGCCGGACGAGTACTACGTGATTGAATCTACGAACCCGAAGATTCAGGGGTTTGACGGCGCGGCGATGTCGTTTGTCGAATACCTCTACGAACTGGCAAAGTAAAAATGGCCCCGGTGAGCGGCGCGGCCACGCCATTAACCCGACCGGACACGGCGCCGGAATTACCTCAAGACGGCGTCTAAAAAGTCGTGTCATCCCGAGCGGAGCCCCGCGGCCGCGGGGCGGAGTCGAGGGATCCCGTGGCGAAACCTGAAAGCTCACTCCACGGGATTCCTCGACTGCGCTACGCTCCGCTCGGAATGACCCAGTTTTCAGACGCCCTCTAAGGCGTCTCGCTTTCGCCCCGGTGCAGGCGGCGCACCGGCGGGAGGATGTCTTGGAAGGTCGTGCCGTAGATGTCCCAGACCGTGAGAAACAAACCGCAGACCAGTGGCCCGACAATGAAACCGATCGGGCCGAAGAGAAAGAGGCCGCCTAAAGTGCCGACGAGAATAAGCAGGTCGGGCATTTTCGCATCTTTCCCGACGAGACTGGGCCGAAGCACGTTATCGACCGTGCCGACCACCGCCGCGCACCAGAGGAGGAGAAGCGTCGCGGTCCCGCTCTGGCCGATGATGAAGAGATAAATCACCGCCGGGACCCACACGAGAGCGGCGCCGATCCCGGGGATGACCGACAACACCGCCATGATCGTTCCCCAGAATGCCGCGCCGTCGAGCCCCGCGACCCAAAAGCCGAACCCGGCGAGCGCGCCCTGAATGGCGCCAATCACGAGCGTCCCTTTGATCGTCGCCCGGGTCACGGATGTGAGTCTTTCCAGGACGCGCTCCTCGTCTTCGTGACTCAGCGGCGTGTAGTAAAAGATCTTCTCCAGGATGGCTCCGCCGTCGCGCAGGAAGAAAAACATCGCGTAGAGCATGACGAAAAGGTTGAGCAGAAAAGTGGCGGTCCCGGCGGTGAGCTGGGTCGCGCCGGCGACGAGAAAACCGCCGGCCGCTTTCGCGAGCCGCGCGGCGCTGTCGGTGATCTGTTCCTGCGCCGGTACATAATCGGCCAGCGCAGGGAAACGCTGCACGAGCCAATGATGTACATCAAAAGCCGTCGCCGACCCGAGATGCTGCTGCACCCAGGGGATGGCATCGTTGCTCACATTGATCGCTTGGTTGACGACCACGCCGATGAACGCGCTGAGCGGTCCCGCGACCACGATGAACAAAAGCAAAAGCGTGAGCACAGCGCCGAGCGACTTCCGGCCGCCGAGCATTTGAGTCACCCGGCGGTAGAGCGGGCGCGACAATCCTGCGAGCAGCGCCCCGAGAAGCAGCGGTTTGAGAAACGGCCAGACGACCGCGACGAAAAGAAGCGAGACCGCCAGCACCAGGAGGAGGACAAAGGCCGTGCGGAAGCTGGTGCGACTAAGGTTTGTCTGCTCCATCGAAGGAGTATCAACGGTCGGCGTTGGAGTTCCAACCGTCACCGAAGGAAGGATGCCCGACGCGGCGCGGCGATTGCGCTTTTCCCTAACGAGCAAACACCACCGCTTTGCGGCCGAGCGCGGGACGCGAATGCGGGATGAGACGTTTCGAGAGCTCCGCTCAGGATGACTGGTTAACTCCCAGACCGCTTGCCAGATTGCCGTGAACCCGAGTTCAATGCGCGCGGCTACCCGCCTGCTCACGTGATCTCGCTTCTTCTCGAACCGGTCTATGTCGCAACCGTGCTCTGTCTGCTCGTCGCCTTTTCGGAATGGCTTTCGCGCCGGAAGTTTTTTAGTTACCTCGGCTCGGCGCTCATCGTCATCCTCGCCGCCGCCGTCCTCGCGAATTTGCGGCTGCTCCCTTCGTCGCAAAACGCCCCGGCGCTTTACGACGGCGTCTTTAACTACCTCGCGCCGCTCGCGATCTTCTTCCTCCTCCTCGACGTCAAACTCAAGGATCTCCGCCAGGCCGGCTGCCGATGCTGCTCATGTTCGGGATCGGCGCCGTCGGGACGTTACTTGGAGCGTTCGCGAGTTATTACCTGCTCGCGCCGCAGGCGCACGGCGTGGAGAAAGCTTACGCCGTCGCGGGGATGTACACGGGCACCTACATCGGCGGGAGCGTGAACCTGAACGCGGTCGCGCTCCAGTACGGCATGACCAAGAGCGGCACGCAGTTCGCCGCGATCAATGCCGCCGATAACATCATCACCACGATCTGGATCGTGGCGACGCTGCTCCTCCCGCGCCTCCTCCAGCGGCGTTGGCCGCGCCCTCTCGCCGGCGGGGCGAGCGCGGAGAAAACCGCGGCCGGTCCGGTGGAGTTGGAACTGCCCGCACGGCTCAGCGTTTCCGATCTCTCGCTCCTGCTCGCACTCGGGCTCGGGAGTTTATTCCTCTCGCAGCTCGTGAGCCGATGGCTCCCGGCGCTTCCCTACATCCTCATCCTCACGACGTTCGCGCTCGTTCTCGCGCAACTGCCCGCGGTGCAGAAATTGCGCGGCGCCAAAGTGCTCGGCTACTTCACCGTGCTCGTTTTCTCGCCGTCGTCGGCGCCTATTGCGACCTCGCCGCGCTGATTGCAATGGCTCCCTCGCGGGGCTACTCCTCGTTTGGGTCACCATGATCGTCGGCATTCATGCGCTCGTGATTTTTGGGTGCGGCGCGTTTTTGCGGCAGGATTGGGCGCTCATCGCGGTGGCTTCGAACGCGGACATTGGCGGTGCCACTTCCGCGGGCGTCCTCGCGACCGCGATTGGGCGCGGCGATCTACGGCTCCCGGGGATTCTGGCGGGTTCGTTAGGCAACGCCCTCGGAACCTATGCCGGCTTCCTCCTCGCCGGCTTGCTGCGTTAATAAGGCTCCGAAAGAAGTGGCCCGCCCTCATTCCTGGAGGGATGAGCTCCGCGAATCCCGAACGTCGCTCAGCGCCCCATCGAATAGCGACGTGTCCACACGGCGTCGCGGAGCTCCGCCCTCCAGGTTTCTGGGCACACCCGTCCCGTGCTCCGGCGCCGGTTTTCTTGCGACCGCGAAGCTGGATGAGAGAACTAAAACGCTGCGCGCGTTAGTCGGTCATCGCCTGGAAGACCAGGATCCCGAGCGAGATCAACGACCAGACGCAGAGCCCGGTGACGAGCGCGTAGACCGCGAAATCGACGAGATAACCGCGATAGTTTTTCTCGCCGAGATACTCGGTGCTGATCTGGCGGAAGGCGCGCAAGTCGGCCCGCCGGGTGGCGGCGTCGCGCTTTTGGACGGTGACCGGTTCCTCGATCGGCGAGTGAAAACGGTAGTCGGTGCGCGGGCACGCCGGTTGGCGACGCGGGGCGCGATCATCATGACGCGCGAGCGTCCGCTCGGAATGGAATAGTGATAGTGATTTCATGTTTAGTGGTTTTGCGTTTCGTGATACCCGGATGCTTCCGGATAACCCGAGGCGACGGCCACGGGGAAAACTCTCAGCCTTCATTGCCCCCGCACGATTTGCGGTGGCGGCTGTGATCAGGGCGTAACTATGCAGCCTGCCGGGAATCGGCGGCGCCAGTGGAAGCGCTGATCGGTTTCATCTGTGCCTCTTATACAGCGGCTTTTGTGCCTGTCGAGGGGTGCGCGCGCAGATGCCTTGTAAGCCGATGCGGGCGAGAGGGAAAGGACTGAAACTTTCCGGCGATTTGCCGTTCTCGACCGACTGCGGGAGGCTGCTTCCGCGCCATGAGACCATCGGATCGCTCCTGCACCCGCCGTGAAGCCGCGCGCTTGCTCGCCGGCACTGGCGCCGCACTTTTGCTCTCGCCGGCCATGACTATTGCTCAGCAAAACGCGGTTCTCCTCACGCGCCCGATCCCTTCCACGGGCGAGAAAATTCCCGTGGTCGGTCTGGGCACCTGGCAGGTCTTCGACGTCGGTGGCGCCGCGGCGGAACGTCAGCCGCTCAAAGAAGTGCTCACCCGTTTCGTCCAGCTCGGCGGCAAAGTGATCGACAGCTCGCCGATGTACGGCCGCGCCGAAGAGGTGATCGGCGATCTCGTTCACGAGCTGGAACTGCGCGAGAAACTTTTCCTTGCGACCAAGGTCTGGACGACCGGCGAGAAAGAGGGACGCGAGTCGATGGAGCGTTCCGGCCAGCGCCTCCAGACGAAGCAGCTCGATCTCATGCAGGTGCACAATCTCATCGATCTCAAGACCCAGCTCGCGACCATGCGCGCCTGGAAAGAGGAGGGCCGCCTTCGTTATCTCGGCATCACGCATTATCGCGACGAGGCGTTTCCCGAGATCGAGAAAATCCTGCGGCGAGAAAAACTCGACTTCCTCCAGATTAATTACTCGATGGGTGATCGCGCGGCGGAAGAGCGCGTGCTCCCGCTGGCGCGCGAGCGCGGCGTGGCCGTGCTCATCAACCGCCCGTTCGCGAGCGGCGATCTTTTCCGGCGTCTGCGCGGGACGCCGCTGCCGGATTGGGCGGCCGAGTTCGATTGCAAATCGTGGGCGCAATTTCTCCTGAAGTGGATCCTCGCGAACGAAGCTGTGACCTGCGCGATTCCGGCGACCGGGAACGTTCGCCACCTCGAGGATAATATGGCCGCGGGGAGCGGTCGGTTGCCGGATGAAAAAATGCGCGCGCGCATGGTCGAGCTCGTCGCCGGCGCCTAACGAATCATGACCACGCCGCTGCGACTCGCGATGTGGTCGGGCCCGCGCAACATCTCCACCGCGATGCTGCGGGCGTGGGGGAATCGCTCCGACACGTGGGTGGTGGATGAACCGCTTTATGCCTTCTACCTCGCCGCGACCGGAAAACCGCATCCCGTCGCCGCGGAAGTGATCGCCACCGGGGAAACAGATTGGCGCAAGGTGGCCTCGCGCCTAACGACGGGCGACACCGCCGGGAAACCGGTTTTTTACCAGAAGCAGATGACCCATCATCTGCTCCCGGAAGTGGAGCGCGAATGGCTCGCCCGCCTAACGAACTGCTTCCTCATCCGCGACCCGGCCGAGGTCATCGTTTCCTACCTCAAGAAGAACGACGATCCGACCGCGGAGGACGTCGGGTTCCCCCAGCAGGCGGAGATATTCGACTGGGTCTGCGCGCAGACCGGAGCGGTGCCGCCGGTTATCGATGCCGCCGATGTGCTGCGAAATCCGGAGCGCACGCTGCGGTTGCTCTGCGCAGCGGTTGGCGTCGAGTTCGACAGCGCGATGTTGCACTGGCCGCCGGGTTTGCGGGAGAGCGACGGCGTCTGGGCGGCGCATTGGTACCGCGAAGTGGCGCAGTCGACCGGTTTCGCTGCCTACCGTGCGCCGCGCGCGGAAGTGCCGGCGCGTTTGCGTGCGATCGAGGCGCGCTGCCGCGAGGACTACGAGCGGCTCGCGCCATACCGCCTGCAGTAAAGCGGTCACACTTTCAGCAGGTAGTCGCGGATGAACTGGACCATCGAATAGAAGAGGTAATCGACGTTTTTCTTTTTGCCGAAGCCGTGGCCCTCGTCCTTCCCGAGCATGTACCAGACGGGCGTCTTTTGTTGCTTGAGTGTGGCGACGATTTGTTCCGCCTCTGATTTCGGCACCCGCGGATCGTTCGCGCCCTGCACCACAAAGAGCGGCTTGGTGATTTTCTCGGCGTGGTTCAAGGCCGCGATCTTTTCCATGAACGCTGCCATCTTCGGGTCGCGCTCGTCGCCGTACTCGACCCGGCGCAAATCGCGCCGGTAGCTCTCGGTGTTTTTCAGAAAAGTGGCGAGATTCGAGATGCCGACGACGTCGATCGCGCAGCGAATGCGATCGGCGTAGTTCGTC